>NZ_JACJQJ010000050.1 GCF_014696615.1 Nostoc linckia FACHB-104
ATCTGGAGCTACCAATTTTGGAATCGCCAGGGCAAAGATGGTGGAATACCGCAGCATCCATATGGGGATATGATGTGCGTAATCAAATTGTTGCTGACATATGCTATGAAGACGGTAGAGAATTCATCAAATTTACCAATGGCAAAGAAATAAAGGTAGAGACTGCTTGGCGCTGGGAATGGGAACGAGTTTTCAAATATGCAACAAGCTGAAAGTGTTGGCTTACTGCTTACTCTCTTAGCTCATCCGGGAACCGCCGCATCATCTCCCCAATTTCTACCGCATCCCAATCCGGTGTATAAACCACACCAGAAGACATTGCGAGCGCAATCCTCTGTTTCTTAGCCCACTCGAACCAAGTACTCACATCGCTCGTTACTGTATTCTTGCTCTTAGCCCCACTTTTGCAGATGTTGATAAACAACCCAGTCGGATTATCACACCAGCCTTCATGAATCCCTTCCTTCACTCGTGCGATCGCTTTGCCTTGTTCTTCAATTACCCTTTATTTCTTAAAGTTGTGCAAACATTGATGTGGCAATAGTCCCAGTTCTCTACCTAATCAGCCCTGGAACATTACCACTTATCCCTACCTGTTCTTTACAGCTTGCACCGCAGCATCAGCATTAACTAAACCACGACCGAAGAAATACTCTTGGGCGGAAACAGGTTTCGCCTTAGGGAAAATACCAGAAGGTCTTGACACTGGAGCATCTACAACAGTTCCAAAACCGACTTCCTTCTGCAACCTATAGCGATTAGCATCCGCTTTAGAAAGGTTGAGTCCATCATAAGTAGCAGTCTGATTGAGAATTGAGACAATTTCATCGCGGCTCAAACGCCGTTTTGGGTCTTCTCCCTTCATCAGGGCCACTACTCCTGAAACAATGGGAGCAGAAAAAGAAGTACCTTGTACCTGGACATACTTACCTAAAGGGTCTAAAGCCAAACCCCAAGCGTAATCTGGTACAGACATTCCCTGCCAAAAACCATCCAGCCAAGTACCACCTGTCGTTAAAATTCCACCACTGAGACTATTTTGGATTTCGCCACCGGGTGCGACTAAATCTAATCCACCGCCATAACTGCTGTAGAAGGTGCGATTACCCGTCATATTTGTAGCACCTACTGATACAACACCAGGAATACCAGCCGGGAATCCGACCCCATCTAAATTTTCATTACCAGCAGAAGCAACTATTACCAAATTACGATGAGCATCCAACACATCAAAAATTTGCTCGGTTAATCCCTCATCAGGAAGCAAACCACCCAAACTCATATTGATCACATCAACATTTCTACTGGCTGCATAACCAATAGCTTCGGATAAACTTGCCATATTAATTGCACCACGTAAGCCAAACACCCTAACTGGCAAGATTTGGGTATGAGGAGCAACGCCCAGAATACCTGCTTTATCTTCCGAATTGGCAGCAATCACACCCGCAGCCCAAGTACCGTGAAACTCACTCCCAATTTCCGCACGAATCAGATTGCGAATGCGAGAAGCAATTTCACTGTCTGAAGCTTTAGGGTAACGCTGTTTTAAGATGCCCGACAGTTGTTGATATTTCTTTAATAATTGGTCAGATGGTAATTTAAAAGTGTCTTGAAATTCTGCTTGAATCTGTGACATTTCTTGGGAACTCAAGCGTGTATCAGCGTCACCTTCACCTTGGCTAGAAAAGTCCCAGCCATATTCCTCACCAGGTAATTTATCAGAGCGATCGCCAGATTTATAGGTCTTCTTCACCAAGTCGGGATGATCCCATTGAATCAAGCTATCAATTACCGCCACGACAACCCCACGTCCACCATTGCTGTTGCGCCAGGCTTCCGTAGCGCGAATATCCGTCCGAGCTAATAGCTGGCCCCGCCGAGGAGTACTATTTAAATGCCATTGCAAAGGTAGTAAGTTGGAAGAAATCGGAGTATCTTTTGGTTGGGGTAACTGTGCCAACTGCTGTTGTAAGCGTTCGGCGGCGTGAGGAGTTTCTGGTAAATTGGCTGCTGTTGCCAGCAATTGGGACATATGATCGGAAGTCGCTTGAATAAAATTCGGTGTTGCTGATTGCACTCCTGGTACTTGAGTCAGTTGATTAGCCACATGTAAAATTTCAGTTCCAGATACTGACTTAGAACGTACTAAGTAGCGGTTTTTACTAAATCTCAGAGGACGAAGTACTTCTAAATTGTGGCGCAGCAGGATAATTTGCCTTTGGCTCTCTGACATCTCGCCCTCAAAACTTATGACAATCTCGTTGGGTAGTACAATAACTGACTCAGATTTTGTTTCTGGAGATGCTGACTGTGATTTACGGGATAAGATAGGTAATATTTCTTGTACGTAAGGCTGTTTTTGAATCTGCTGTTGAACTGTATTCAAGGAAGCACGAGTGCCCGAAGGTAGGTTAACTAGGGCGATGTTTTCTCCCAAAGGTTTAACATCCACATCAGAGCGATGATTACTACCAATGCTGCGAGTATTACCGCCACCACGTCGTAAATCTTGTTGCAACTGTAAGTATAAAGGTTGGATAGAGCGAGAGCGTGTATTCCTGGGTTTAAAGCTCACAGCCACCGTATCACGGCGCAAATCCAGGGGAATTTTTTGTCCGTAAAATGTATAAAACAATTCATCTGCTGTTTGTGCCTGCGCGAACTCACGGTGTTGCTGAGGAAGCAGAGAAAAACTGGTAGCACTGAAAAAACAACCTGCCAAAATCAGACTGGAAATCAAACGTCTCATAAGTGCGAACTGAGGATTAATTTTGCCAGATATGTGTATTTCTGATGATTTGGAGGATATGCAATTTTTCAGCAGTCAAGACTGGCGCAAAATTGCATAAGGTCGATTTCCTCAGAAGTACTAAAAAATGAAGGCTCAAAATAACTGTTAAATCAGGTACTCAGTATGGAATCTCAAAAAATGGTTGGACTTGCGTTGAGGAGCATCGGCAATGTGACAATTAACAATGACCAATAAATACAAATACTTATGAGAGAGGCTTCAAGATATTGGCAATTGATGAGGATTGATGCGGGAGGGAACCGGAGAATTCAACAGATACCTGCGGCGAAGTCGTTTTACGCACAAGTATTTGAGCAGTTGACACCAGATGCGGACATCCAGCGTCAATTGCTAGATTTATATCGCCATAGTTCTGGCGAGACTGCTTTGCTCGCAGAACGTTGTTTGCTGTGTTTTCTATCTTGGATTCTCGAACAAGGATGTCTGCAATTAGAAAGGAAATTTGGTCAAAACCATAATTTTACTGCTAGCAATTTGTTCCCTTATGTCTTGGATGATGATGGTAAATTATCAGCAGTAAGTTCCTATAAATGCTTCGCGCAAAAAATTCTCCAGAGTTTTGATCCGCAACAAAGTAGTCTGACTACTTGGGCGATAATGAAATTAAAGCAACAGCCTGAATTGAATAAGTTTTTATTAGAATGTGGTGTTTATTTAATTAGTAATTGGGCGATTTTAAATGATACTCAACCTAAACAGTTAGAACGCATTTTCAAAGAATTTCATATTTTTAAGCAGGGTGGTTTTAGCGACGCAGCAATTAAAGAAGCGCAATCTATTTTAGAAAGCTATCATACTGTCTACCGTTTGCAAAGGCTGCAACAACGAAGAAAAGGTCTCAGGAGTAAATGTATTGCACCTGATACTCAACAATTACAAGATATTGCCCAAGATATTCAAAAGCATACAGGTCAAATTTTTGAGATTGAAGTTTTGAGTCAGAAACTACAAAAGCTAGCTGCTCAATTGCGTGAGTACCGAATTTATGTTCGAGGTGGTTCTGTACAGATAAGTTCTCTAGACGCTGTGTATGGAAGCAAGTATAATTCTTTGATAGAAGAAATCCCGGCGACTGAAACTAATAATATTGTAGAAGAAAACGACGAAGAAACCGAATTTTTGCAGTTTTATCGCCATCAATTTCAACTTTGCTTACAACAAGCTTTAGCTCAAGTTACAGAATCGCGAGTTAGATATTTAGAACGCAAGAAAGGCGATAAATCACAGATTTTTTTAATTGCTCTGGAGCTATCTCAATGTCAAAAATTGGCAATGAAGGAAATTGCTGAATTTCTGGGATTGAGAGCGCAAGATTCGGTAACCAAGTTATTAAAGTTAAAAGACTTGCGGACTGATGTCCAACAGGAAATGTTGGTAATTTTAAAGGAGTCTCTCAAGGAGAAAGCTAAAGTATATGTTGATATCCAAGCTTTGAAAAACCTGGACGAGCGATTGACAAGCTTTCTGTTTGCAGAAATTAGCCAGATGCTGGAAAATTCCGAGATTCAATCAAGAACAATGAAAGCTCACCTAAAAGCTGATATTTTCGCCGAACGATTATGTGAATATCTCCAGAATAGAAAAACAAATTAAACCAAAATTATGACAAATTTATTAAGTAATCTTCCTTCCATGTCTTACCTAGATTTTGATGCTTTACCAACTTCAGCCGTTATTCTCTCACCTGATGAGATTGACCAAGCCGCAATCCTCAGTAATCAAATTATCAATGAATCCAAGCAATGGCAAGCTTACCTTCATTATTTAGCTTTATCAGCTTTTGAGCAATGGTTAGAGGAAAGAGCAGAATCTTTAACTATTAATCGCGAGCAATGTACAATTTTACAACCAGGTTTAGCAAATTTTATTAGTGGTGTTGCTAATTTACAAGTAGGAGCATTCAAAGTCTGTTTAATTGCTACTGGTAGCTTGAGCGATGAAATGGTGAATATTCCCAGAGTAGTTGTAGATTTACCAGAGTTTATTCCCCACTTTTATGTTTTAGTGGAGGTGTTGGAAGAAGAAGAAGCAGCGAATATTTATGCTTTTTTAAGCTATGCAGAATTACACAATAATTTACAAATAAATTCTTTACAGTCAGATTGGAATTATCAACTTCCAATATCCTGTTTTGATAGTAATCCAGACCGTCTCTTGCTGTATCTAAGATGTTTGGAATCATCAGCAATATCTTTACCTGTAATTCCTACAAATCGTAGTGCGATTTTAGCAAACATACAAAATCAGTTGGTGGAATTATTACCTCAGTTACAATCAACGAAACGGGAATTGTCTGAAGTTTTAACTTGGGAACAAGCTGCTGCTGTTTTAACTAGTCCAGAATTAATCAATTGGGTTTACACATTACAAACACAAGCAGCTACAGAGAATTTAGAGATGGATAGCGCCAAGCCAGAATCAGCAGATGCTTTTACGTCTCTACAAGATGTAATTAAATTAGTTACCCAACCTGCTTTAAATGCTGGACGTTGGTTGTGGGACGAGTTGGATGATTTAGCTGCTTCACTTTCTTGGGTGCTGTTACCCAGTTTTGCAGATGCTTCCCAAATGCGCCCAATACGTAGTCCAGAGGAAGAATTTGAGGTAATAGCTACTCAATTACGACAGAGGGGTTTAGAAATTCCAGTACAAGCGCGGGGTGCGTATCAAGATTTGCTTTTAGCTGGGATACCTTTACGGTTGTATGCTGTGACTTGGCATTTATTATCGGAATCACAGGAACCAGAGTGGAGTTTGTTACTAATTTTAGGCGCACCTGCTTTAAGTAGTTTACCGTCTGGGATTAAACTTAGGGTCAGTGACCAAACAGGTATTTTGGATGAACCGGGATTAAATGCAGAGAGTGAAGATTCTTATATATTTACCCGTGTGGTTGGTAATTGGGATGAGAAGTTTTTGGTGAGTGTGAGTTTGATGGATGGGGTTGAGGTGACTTTACCGCCTTTTGCTTTTAATTTGGAGCGGTTACGGAATTGACTTTGGGATTGGATACCAGAAATTGAGCGATCGCTTTCACAATACTACTCTTCACTGGATAATTGCAATAAGCGGGTAATTATTGCAAATGTCTGGTATGCTTTGGTTTTTTCTTCACAATATCTTTAAATAGCTTGTGATATTCAGTATTTATACGGTCTACCACATCAAGGTATCGTAATTATGCTGAGGTCATTTTTAAATTTTGGCATAACCTGGTTTGCCCTCAGAAATATAAGAGATTGAGCAATCAATCTTATGTAGCCATATTAAGAGGAATAACCAATGTCTAAGCGTTTGAAGAGTTTCGCCCTAGTTAGTTTAGTGTTTTCACTGACTTGTGGTGTTGGGTTAGCGGCGAATGATGTGATTAATCATACTTTGGCACAAACTACAACAAGTTCGGATACTAAAGCAGATGCAGATAAGTTGTTTGAGGAAGGGGTGCAGCAGTTTCGTCGTGGGGAATATCCCAAAGCATTGCAGACTTATCAACGGGTGTTGGAAATACGGCGAAAACTGGGGGATAAAGCGGGAATTGGTCAAACGCTGAATAATATAGGACAGGTTTATAATGGGTTGCAGCAAAACGACAAAGCGTTAGAAATTTTACAACAAGCTTTAACAATTCGTAGAGAAATTAAAGACCGTGCTGGAGAAGGAGAAACTTTAGATATTCTGGGTGCAGTTTATCTCAGTTTGCAACAAGACGAAAAATCACTCGAAACTTTACAACAAGCCTTAGCAATTCGTCGTGAGGTCAAAGATAAAAATGGGGAAGCTGCAACTCTTAGTAAGATCGGATTTACTTATGTTTTCTTGAAAAAGCAAGAACAGGGCTTAAAACTTTTACAGGAAGCACTGGCGCTACACCAAGAGCTAAAAGACAAGTTTCAAGAAGGTTTTACCTTATTTAGAATAGGGAACGTTTATTGGAATACAGATGACTATCCTCGTGCTTTGGAATGGTACAAGAAGTCACTGATAACAAATCAAGAGGTAGGAAACCGTGCTTTTGAGGGTAGAAGTTTGCAGCAGATAGGATTGATGCATTTTAATCAACAGGAATATAACCAAGCAATTAAGTTTTATCAACAAGCTTTACCTTTAATTCGAGAATCAGGAATTAGCCAAGCAGAAGCAAATATTTTAGCTTCAATAGGAGATGCTTTTAACAGTCTCAAACAATATGACCAAGCAATTAAGTTTTATCAACAAGCAATAACTATAGCGCAAGAATCAAAAAATAAACCACTAGAAGCTAGCCTACTTGTAAAATTAGCAAATACTTATTTTACGCTCAATCAATATGAAAAAGCAATTGATAATTATCAACAATCGTTATCGATTGCACGAGAAATACCCAATAATAAATCACAAACATCCGCCCTTCTATATTTATTAGGGGATACTTATTTTGAGATAAAACAATATCAGCAGTCCTTGAGCTTTTACCAACAAGCACTACCTATTGCCAAAGAAATTACCAATAAATCACTAGAAGCACAGATTCTCGACAGAATTGGTGATAGTTACTTCAAATTGCAGCAGTATGACCAAGCTATAGCAGCTTACCAACAAGCTTTAACAGTTGCTCAAGAAGCAAAAAATCAGGGACTCACAGCAAATATCCTCATTGGTATTGGATCAGGTTATAAATTCCAAGATAATAAAGAAAAATACATAGAATACGTTCAGCAAGCATTAAAGATACAAAGAGAAATCAAAGATAAGCCCGCTATCTTAAAAAGTCTATTATTAGTATCTTCACATTATGGTTCAAAAGCTGTTAATTTCTACACCAGAGGCTTAATCGCTCAAGCGAAAGCAGAATTACCACGTCGCATTGAGTTTGCAGAGGAAGCCTTAAAGCTTGCTCAAGAACTCAAGCAAGAATCATCAGAAGCTACAGCTTTATACGCATTAGGTCAAAGCTACTTGATTTTAGGAGATAATCAGAAGGCGCTAGAATTCTCACAGCAAGCTGTCAAAATTTCGCGAAATATTAAAGACATTGAAATCGAAAATAGTGCCCTCAATAACCTTGCTCAAATTTATTCTTCTCAAGGTAACACCATCAAAAAAATCGAAGTTGGAGAACGACAAGTTGCAATTAAAAGAGAACAAAATGACTCATTAGGTTTAGCTTATGCACTAGTTACTCTTGCTTCTGATTATGCAATTGTAGGGAAACATCAACAAGCCCTTGAAACCAATGAGGAAGTTTTAGCAATAACACAGAAAATTGACATTAGTAAACTACCTTCATATTTACAAGAAGATGCCCAGCAAGTACAACTCTTTGCTTTAGATGGATTGAGCAGTAGTTACGAAAGTATAGGGCAACTTGATAAAGCATTAGAGTTTGCTAATGAACACCTAAAAACAGCCCAAAGCTTCGGCAAACCAAAGTTTGAAGCAGCAGCACTACTTAACTTAGCTTCTTTATATACCAATTCTTTTAGAGATAACCTCAAAAGCATTGATGCCGCACAAAAAGCATTAAAAATTGCACGACAAATTCAAGAACCAAGAATAGAAGCACAAGCACTACAACAATTAGGTGGAAATTATAATGAGCTTGGCGATTTTAGTAATGCCTTACAAACCGCAGAGCAATTATTAAATATTGCCAAGTATTTAGAAAACCCTCGTTTAGAGCGAGATGCTTTAGTAATTTTTATAAATGTTTATTACGCTCAGGGTGAATTTCAAAAAGCCCTATCTATGGCACAGGAAGTTGTAGCCATCACACAGCAAAAGAATCTTGGATCTGAAGTAACTGCTTTAGCTGCATTAAGTTCAAGTTACTTATCAGTGGGAGATACATCTAAAGCTGTAGATGCAGCCCAACAAATTTTAACTATAGCTAAACAACAAAATAATCCCAATTATGAAATACTTGGTTTAATGTATATGGGACGTGCCCACAAATTGCGGGGAGAATATCAGCAAGGTGTTACTGTTCTAGAAAAAGCTTTGGAAATAACACCTAACAATAAGTTTTTTGCAGGAGAAATAGCAGCAGTTGGAGAACTTGCTACTCTCTATGAAGCATTAGGAGAATATCAAAAACTTATTGCATTAGCAGAACCGCGTTTACCACAAGTAAAGCAACTAAAAAACCGTCCTGTTGAAGCAGGTATACTGATTGTTTTAGGCTACTCTTACAGCAGTATTGGTGAATATCAAAAAGGTACAGGGCTTGTTGAACAAGGTTTAGCAATTGCACGGGAACTTAAAAATCCTGCTCTTGAATCAATGGGACTAGCGAAATTAGGCAGTATTTATAACTCTCGCAATGAGTATCAAAAAGCCTTAGAATTAACACAACAAAGTTTAAAAATTGCTCAAGAAATTAAAAGTCCACCTTTAATGCTAGAACCTCAAGCAACTCTAGGAGATATTTATCATAATTTAGGAGACTATACAAGAAGCCAGGATTATTATCAACAAGTATTGACAATAGCTCAACAACTCAAAAATAGACGAATTGAAGGTACTTCCTTATTAATTCTCAGTCAAATTAATTTTAAGCAGAATGAATCACAAAAATCTGTAGATTTAGCCCAAAAGGCATTAAAAATATTTCAAGAAATTAAAGAACCTCGGTTAGAAGCACTTGCTAATTCAATAGTGAGTATTGGTTACGCTGATTTAGGAAATGAGCAAAAAGCTATAGAGTCAGCAAAAATATCTTTAGCGTTTGCTAGAAAAGTAAAAAATACAGGTTGGGAAAAAAATGCATTAGCCTTAATTGGACACATACATCGCAAGTTTGGCAGGACAGAACAAGCAATAGTTTCCTACCAACAAGCTTTAGCAATTAAAACAGATAATCAAGTTAAAGGTGCAGACGCAGGTATTTATGCTGGTTTAGCAAAAGTTTATCAGAATTTAAATCAACCTAATGTTGCCATCACCTACTACAAGGAATCTGTTAATAGACTTGAAGCAATTCGTAGCGGTATCGAAGGTTTACCCAAAGAATTACAAAATTCATTCTTGAATTCAACTGTTGATTTCGACAAAATGAAAGTTTCAGATATATATGCTCAACTCGCCGGTTTGTTAAACTCCCAAGGAAGAGAAAAAGAAGCTTTTCAAATTCGGTTACTTATCGAAAAACAAGAAATTCGAGAAGCAAGTGGTTCTGGAGGTAGTAACGAAGGTAAATTAAACATCCCGCTCACTCCTACAGAAGCAAAAATTCCTGAAAAAGCTAAAATCACACTTGCTTTAGCCACTCAGATAAGCGAATGTGAAAAAACTCAATGTAGCCAACTCACTGAGCTTATTAATAAAAGAGCCGCTTCCATTCAAGAATTTAGCGCTGAATTGACCAAAATTGAGGAAGAAATTGCAGAGAATCGTGGTAGAGACGCACAATTTTTTAACCCAACAGGATTAGCAGAAGCTCAAGCGATTGTTGAAGCACAAGCAAGGGAAACAGGAAAGAATACAGTAATGATTTATCCCTTGGTGTTAGAGAATGAACTATGGCTACAAGTATATGGACAAAAGGATTTAGTCAAAACCGAGAAAGTCCCAGTATCACGGAAGCAATTAAGAAATGCAGTCGCAAAATTTCGTCAGTTAATGGAAAAATGCGAACAAGTTGGTTATAAGTGTGATGCAAAAGATATTGCAGAAATCCAACCCGTCAGCAAGCAACTATACGAATGGCTGATTGAACCTTTAGAGAAAGAATTACAGGATAATCAGGTAGAAAACTTGATTTTCGCTCTCCATCGAGAAATTCGCTATATTCCCATGAGTACACTTTTTGATGGCAAGCAATATTTAATTGAAAAATACACAGTTCATAATGTAACCACAGCGAACTTTGAAGAGAAAGAGAAGTTAACCACTAATATTCAAAATAATCCCATTTTGGGAGTGGGATTATCTAAATCTGCTGCCGATCCAAATCCTAATTCAAATCAAAGTTTTCCAGCTTTAGTCAACGTACCAAAAGAATTAAAAGCTATTGTGAGTGAAAATTCTAGAGGACAACAAGGTGTTTATCCAGGAAAAATATATTTAGATGAATTGTTCAATTTTGAAACCTTGCTACATAATTTGAACAAATATAAGATTCTGCATATTGCTAGTCACGGTTTGTTCGATCCAACAAGCCCAGAACAATCTTATATCTTAATGGGAGATGGGAACCCATTGACACCTGTAAAAATTTCCAGCTTGACAGAATTAGATAATATTCATTTAGTTGTTTTGTCTGCTTGTCAGACTGCTTTTGCGGCTTCTAAAAATAAAAATCAACCTCAAGATGGTGTGGAAATTAATACCCTGGCTTTTGCATTTATGCAGCGTGGTGCTGATGCAGTTATGGCTTCTCTGTGGAAAGTCGATGACCCTAGTACTGCTCAACTAATGCAAGGTTTTTATAAACATTTATCCACTGGAAGAATGACGAAATCTCAAGCATTACGTCAAGCTCAATTAACTTTACTCAAAAGTCAAAAAAATCGCTCAACAGATGAAGTAAAACGCGCTCCAGGTGCTTTAGTACCAGTTGCAGACCCAGAAAAATCTCCTCAAAATCTAGAAAATAAAAGCTATGCCCATCCCTATTATTGGGCACCATTTATTCTAATTGGTAATGGATTATAATTAACAAAAATAAGCATTGGTAATTAATATTACAAACCCAATTTCCAAGTAAATTCCCAACAATGCCTAACTTATATCTGCAAATTCAACGCATCGACCAAATTTGCTCTTTCCAGCTATCTTGGGGTCAGGGACAACAGTTAAATGTAACAATTCCCTATCCTCAAAATCTCAATTTTCTCTACCAAGATTGGCAACGTGCTTATCTAAACTACTACAAACAATATCCTGATAAAACACAACTCAGAGGACGGGTTGCGGATAGCGGTATAATCAAAACACCTACTGTTGATTTACACGCTAAATTAGTACAGGCTGAAGCTAAATTATTGTCAGAATTTCATAATTGGTTACGTAGTCGTGAGTTATATGAAATTCGCAGCGCGATCGCAACCGCTAATCCTAGGGAAAATAAGAGAAATATTTCTCAGTCATCTGCCAGTGATGAAAGTAAAATTGACTTGTTTTTTACTTGTAATACCCCTGACTTAGAACGTTTACCTTGGGAAGCTTGGGAAATTGGTCAAGAGTTTTCTTTATCTCAAACTAAAATCCGCTTTGTTCGTAAACCTTTAAACATTCATCATGGCACAAAAATCATTAAGCGTCGTCCAGGAAGGATGAAAATACTATTGATTTTAGGTGATGAAACTGGTTTAAATTTTGATTCGGAAAAAAAAGCGCTCGCGAGTTTTCGGAACATAGCAGATGTGACATTTATTGCTCGTCAAGCTGATACAAATATTCAGGATTGGAAAGTCAAAATAAAAGAGACAATAGAATCCAAACGAGGGTGGGATATCTTATTTTTTATCGGACATTCCCAAGAAACAGATTTGACAGGTGGAGAAATAAAGATTGCTCCCCATACGGCTTTATCTTTGAGCGAAATAGCACCCGCTTTAAGTAATGCGATCGCAAATGGCTTACAATTTGCACTATTTAATTCTTGCAATGGTTTAAGTATCGCTAACAATCTCACTGACTTGGGATTAAGTCAAGTTGCTATCATGCGAGAACCAATTCACAATGAAGTTGCAGGAGAATTTTTCTTACGCTTTTTAAAAGCATTAGCAGAATTGCAAGATGTCCATGAAGCTTTAATTTCAGTTTCCCAATATCTCAAGCAAGAAAAAAACCTCACTTATCCTAGCACCTACTTAATCCCTTCCTTATTTCGTCATCCAGATGCACCGCTATTTCGTCTGGAACCATTTGGAATTAAGCAAAGGTTGAAGAAAATAATCCCAAATCGGCAAGAAGCTGTTGCATTACTAGCTTTATTAATAGCTTCTTCTCCTACGTTACCAATCCAGAATTTTTTATTAGAAAAACGTCTCTGGACGCAAGCTGTATACCGTCATGCAACAGAACAATTTCCATCACAGCAAGAACCTCAAGTTGTTTTGCTGCAAATAGATAATGAGTTTATTAGAGAAAAAGAAAAACTCACTAATTATAAGCCTATCAATTATGCATCTCTCTCAAAAATAATCAATAGACTGCGAGCAAAAAATGCCGATGTCATCGGGATTGATTATTTACTAGACTTAACTCAAAAAGAACGCGATCGCATTCTTGCTAAATCACTTGAAAATGCTGTAAATTCTTCTCTCCAACCAACATGGTTTGTTTTCCCTAGAACCAAAGATAAAAATGATGCGTGGTTGTACGTGCTGCCAAAAATTGCAAGTCCAAATTGGAGTTTACAAGGCGAAATCAAATTCCATTCTGGATATATGCAGCTATTGCAATCCTCAAAACCTTCTCTAGAAGGTATGCATTTTACTTATTTGCTCACCCTCGCTCATCAATTACAGCAACTTCCCAATCCACCACAACCCCAACTCAGCAGCGATAAACATTTTTGGGAAATATTAGACGATCGCATTCAACAGGAAAATCTTCAAAAACAAACAATCCTGAAACCTGGAAGAACTCACCCACAAATTTTGACAAAAATCAGCTATTTACTCCAGCAGATGTGGTTGCACCCAATTGTGGATTTTTCCATTCCTCCCAATCAAATATATCAACGTATTTCTGCTTCCGAATTAATCGAAGATAAAAATATCCCCAATAATTTACAACAAAGGATTGTCATTGTGGGAGCGGGAGGATATCGGGAGGCAGGAATCGAAGACGGAGGAGACAACTTTCCCTTACCCTCTGCGGTTGCATATTGGAGACAACAAGAAAATAATTCCTCCAGCGTATTAACAGGTAGCGAAGCTCATGCATATATGGTGCATCATTTACTCAACCAAAGATTAGTAATACCCATTCCTGACCTATTGATGGCAGCATTAGCCATATTCTTAGGAAAATATTTGCTGTATTTAATCCAAGTATTTCCCAATCACAAGTGGGTATGGTTAGTAATTCTCAGTCTATCTACCACCATTTATGGAATATTGAGTTTACAAATTTATCTATCATCCATTGCCATACTATTACCTTGGTTTTTCCCCTCTTTAACAGTTTGGCTATATGTTACACCATTACTAATTAAGAGAAAAGCCCATGAATAAATTTATTTGGATTTTACCAGCTTTAGCATTATCAACTATAGCAATTGATAGCTTACCCGTATTATCAAAACCAGCAGCGAATCCCAATAATCAACCCAGGCGATCGCAACCCAAACAATCACCTTTTTCCTGGTTGAAAATATTTGCTCCCCTCTCTAATCCACAACCCCCAGTTAAAGCACAAACAGGTGTTTCTCGTGGCAGGATATGTATGTTCTCCCCAGATTCTCCAGATGGAACAATTCGAGTTGTTTGGAACACCCAACCTCTGTTTTTATGGAAAGTATCGGAAGGTGCAGTAATTACTAAAATGAAACTGCATCCAGAAAATGATAGAAACAATAATCTATGGAATCAAGCATTTAAAGGTCAAAATAGCGCTATTTATCAAGGTAGTCCGTTACAACCAGGCAAAATATATCATTGGGTAATTGATGGTATGTTTGTTCCTTTTCAAATCATGGAAGAAGGACAGAGAAATAAAATTACTCAAGAATTAAAAGCTTTAGAAAATCAATACCAAGCGCAAGGTGCAACCCCAGAGGAGATTGCATCTGCAAAAGCTAATTACTTTGTTGAGCGTAACTTATGGTCAGATGCTTTGCAACAAGCTTATGTAGTCGAGAATCCATCACCTGAGCTAGTGAAGATTCGTCAAGAAATACGTCAAAAGCTGTGCAATATTTAAGATTTGGCAAGATAATTATCTAATTTTTTCATAGATATTTCAGGGTGGGTAAGATGCTCACCCTTTTGTTATTTATACTTAATGATTTTTCTTTACAAAAATAAAAAAACTAGAAAATAAAAAATATTTTTTTGAAAAAATCGCTCAATTTTGGCATAACCTCCTCAGAGCCAGAAATACATATAGGTGGCAGGGGTAAAAATCAGATGAGTTCCTTTAATTCAGCGAAACACAACAACATCTCAAAATTTTGGCATATCCTTCTAACTCTCAGAAATACACCCCCTTAACACAGCAACAAGTTTGTAAACACCACAGGAGACATGACAATGAAAGCATTGAAATTAGCAGCTACAGTTACTTTGGTTGTATTAGGAGCAAGCTTCTACAGCGCAAAAGCTGACGCTAAAGATATCCACAACTCAAATCAATTAATTGCACAAGCTTCACCATTGCAAGTAAAACCACAGCTAAGAGATTCCCAAATAAAACCAGCCAACACAAACGGCAATAACTCTACCGTTGAAACTCAATTATCACAAGCTTATGAACTCTTAAAGAAAGATGATTACAAAGGTGCGATCGCACTATTTAACAAAGTATTGCAGACTGAACAGAACAATGAAAGTGCTACCTATGCTTACTTTGGTCGAGGAATCGCATATTTATCTATAGATAAATATGCGGCAGCAAAATCTGACTTTGACCAAGTAATTACCTTAGATGCAAAATTTGCCCATGCTTATTTCTTCCGTGCTGGTACTCAATATCAACTAGGTAATAAAAACGAGGCGATTTCTGACTTAAATCAAGCAGTTAGCCTTTTTAAAGCCCAAGGAGAAACAGAACTGGCGAAAAAAGCAGAAGACATGATTGAAAAAATTCAAACCAGCTAGGAAGTAGTGCGAGCATCTTGCTCGCTGCTTAACAATTGGGAGCGTCTCGCTCCCACTACATAATTATCAAGATAAGCATGATGAAAAAATCAAGAAATAAGTTCCCTTACTTCATTGCTAAACTTGTTCCTACATTTCTAATTTTGACAACTATTACAGCTAATTATAATAGCGCGATCGCAACAGATACAGAGAATATCGCAAATTATAAATCATCCGTCTTATGGTCAAATAAAATTAGTTTTAAGAAAACGAAAACTCAGCCAATTGCGGAACCGTTAAGCAAACAACTTGATAAATCTCCAGAAGCAACAAATACCGAACTAATCAGGCAGGTTGCAAAAAAACAAAATGCTACGATTGTTCAATACTCAGTTATTACCGATGAATCTAAGGTTAATGGAAAAAGAGAAATACAAGAATCTGAATTATATATTTGGGTAATCAAGCCTACTGGTGATATGCAATTTCGTCGAGTTGACTTAAAAGCTTGGGAAAAGATAGAAAAGAATTCATTTCTTAATTTATTTAGAAGAACTCGACGTAATCTTGGTGCAAGAAGCGTAAACTTAAAAGGTTCTGGGCTGAAAATTAAACCAGAAGATAAAACCTTGCAATTTGATTTAAAAAAGCTACATCAAGTATTAATTGAACCAATTGCCGATTTACTACCACAAAAGCCAGAGGAACGGGTGATTTTTATTCCTCAAGGTGAATTATTTACCGTTCCCTTTGCCGCGTTACAAGATGCGAATGGTAAATATTTGATTGAGAAACATACAATTTCCACGTCACCTTCAATTCAAGTATTAGATTTACTTTACCAGCGAAAAAAAGGACGTAAGGACGAAAAACCTTTTGTTCCCAAAAATATCACGGGTGATGAATTATTAATAGTCGGCAACCCCACTGCACCAAAAACACCCCTCACAGCAGGAAGTGATAACTGTAAAGCATCACGTTTACCGGGTGCGGAAAAGGAAGCCAAAACTATTGCAGAGATGTTCCAAACTCAACCATTGATAGGTGATGCGGCAACAGAAACTGCAATTGTGGAGAAAATGCCCCAAGCGAGAATTATTCACCTCGCAACTTATACCTTTGCTGATAATTGAGGGAAGTTAAAGACCGTAATGGTGAGGGTACTGCACTGGTAAATCTCGGTAATACCTACGATTCCTTGGGAGATTACCCCAAAGCCATTGACTACTACCAGCAAAGCTTGGCTATATTAAGGGAAATCAAAGACCGTCAAGGTGAGGCTGCTGCACTGGTAAATCTCGGTAATGCCTACGATTCCTTGGGAGATTACCCCAAAGCCATTGACTACCACCAACAAAGCTTGGCTATATCAAGGGAAATCAAAGACCGTCAAGGTGAGGCTGCTGCACTGGGAAATTTTGGTAATATCTACTTGTATTTGGGAGACTACCCCAAAGCGATTGACTACCATCAACAAAGCTTGATGATCGCACGGGAAATTAAAAACCGTCTTGGAGAGAGTCAATCACTGGGTAGTCTTGGTGTTGTCTACAATTCCTTGGGAGACTACCCTAAAGTTATTGACTACTATCAACAAAGCTTGGCTATATTAAGGGAAATTAAAAACCGCCTTGGAGAGGGTCAATTACTGGCTAATCTCGGTCTTGCCTACTATTCCGTGGGAGACTACCCTAAAGCGATTGACTACCATCAACAAAGCTTGACGATCACACGGGAAATTAAAAATCGTCTTGGAGAGGGTAATGCACTGGGAAATTTTGGTAATGTCTACAATTCCTTGGGAGACTATCCCAAAGCGATTGACTACTATCAACAACACTTGGCTCTAGCAAGAGAAATTAAAGACCGTAAAGGAGAGGGTAATTCACTAAACAATCTAGGATTAACTTACTACAAACAAGCAAAACTTACCTTAGCAGAGAAGACTCTAATCGAAGGCATAAAAGTTTACGAATCTCTCCGAGGACGAAGATTAAAGGATAATGAGAAAGTCTCTTTTTTCGATACTCAAAGTAATATATATAACGTTCTACAGGGAGTCCTGATTGCTCAAAATAAAACTGATGCTGCTTTAGAAATCTCCGAACGTGGAAGAGGAAGGGCATTTGTGGAACTACTTGCTTCCCGTTTATCAACTAACTCCCAAGAAAAATTTCCAACCCCACCCAATATTACTGAAATTAAAAAAACTGCCAAATTACAAAATGCGACCCTCGTTCAATATTCAATTATTACTGATGAATTTAAAATCAATGGTAAACAAGAAATCAAAGAATCAGAACTATACATTTGGGTCATCAAACCCACCGGAGAAATCATCTTTCATAAATCCGACCTCAAACCCTTATGGCAAAAAGAAAACACAACCTTAACTCAATTAGTTAATAAAACTCGTGACTCAATGGGTATAGAAGACATCATCACCCGTCATGGTGGTCTATTACCTCAAAAACCAGAAAGCAATAATCAAACAAACCAAACCCAAAACTTAAAACAACTCTATAAATTATTAATTCAACCCATCGCCAAATATCTCCCCAATAACCCAAACGAAAAGGTTATCTTTATTCCTCAAAATTCATTATTCCTTGCACCCTTCCCAGCGCTACAAGATGACAAAGGCAAATATTTAATTGAAAAACATACTATCCTCACCGCACCATCAACTCAGGTTTTAGATTTAACCCGTCAGCAAAAATTAGGAAGTAAAAAACAAAGAGAAATTGCTGCGGTCAAATCTCTCATAGTCGGCAACCCGACAATGCCAAGTGTATCTTTAAAACCAGGAGATGAAAAAACAAAATTACGTCCTTTAAACGGAGCAGAAAACGAAGCGAAAGTCATCGCTTCTCTACCTTTACTTAATAGCAAACCCCTAATTGGTGATGCAGCGACAGAAACAGCAGTAGTCGCAAAAATGTTCCAAGCAAAATATATTCATTTGGCAACACATGGATTATTCGATGATTTACGGGGTTTAGGAAGTGCCATAGCGTTAGCACCTTCTAATCAAGATGATGGTTTACTAACTGCGGAAGAAATCTTTAACTTTCAACAAAAATTCAACCAAAAACTCAACGCAGATTTAGTAGTTCTCAGTGCTTGCGATACAGGTAGAGGAAGAATTACAGGAGATGGGGTAATTGGGTTATCTCGCTCGTTTATTTCTGCTGGTGTACCCAGTGTCATCGTCTCTTTATGGTCTGTAGATGACGGTTCCACAGCCTTTCTCATGACCAAATTTTATCAAAATTTAGAACGCAACCCAGACAAAGCTAAGGCTTTACGAGAAGCAATGCTGGAAACCAAAAAACAATATTCCCAACCATTACAATGGGCTGCATTTACCCTCATTGGGGAATCAGAATGACCCCTCTCCAAACCTCTCCCCGCTCGCGGAGAGAGGCTTTAAAACCTATAAGTCGGGGAGTTGATTGAGCGAAGTCAAAAGCAATTTCCTTATATCCATCGAGCAGACATTAAAACAAACTCAAAATCTTAAACCCAAAATCTCAAATCACCATGTCTAACATCAAACGTCGTCAATTTCTACAATTCGCTAGTTCAACATTAGCAACAATCGGTTTAAGCCAGCTAGATTTTATGCAACAGGGAGAACGCTATGGTCAAGTTTTAGCACAAAATACACCACGTAAATTAGCCTTACTTGTTGGCATTAATGATTATCCTGACAATATTGGTGCATTGGCAGGTTGTGTCAATGATATCGATATGCAAAGAGAACTACTTATTAATCGTTTTGGATTTAATTCCAACGATATCCTGACATTAACTGACGGACAAGCAACACGCCAAAATATTCTCACTTCTTTTGAAGAACATTTAATTAACCAAGCCAAACCTGGGGATGTGGTGGTGTTTCACTTTTCCGGACATGGTTCACGAATTAGCGATAAACCAAGCTGCGATGAAATAGTCCGAAAAGTTAGCACAGAATGCGCTAACTCAACGATAATACCAATTGATGCTCGCAATCAACCAGGTTCAGCTTGCGACATTATGGGACATACAATCTTTTTACTCATGTCTGCCCTCAAAACTGAAAATGTTACCGTCATCTTAGATAGCTGCCATTCTGGAGGTGGAAAACGAGGAAATTTCGTCATCCGCTCTTTTGAAGATAGCTATTTACTTCCACCTTGTTCAGAAGAAATCAAATATCAAAATCAGTGGTTAGAAAAACTGTCCCTTTCACCACAAAAATTTGTCGAACTACGCAGAAAGTCTGTTGCCAAAGGAGTAGTAATTGCCTCTGCAAAAAGCGACCAAAAAGCCCTAGATGCTAATTTTAACGGTTTTCGAGCCGGAGCCTTTAGCTATTTTTTTACTCAATATCTCTGGCAACAATATAGTTCTCAAAGTTTAAATACAACAATCATTAATGTTAGCCGAAGTACGAAAAATAGAGCATTACAAGAAAGATTCTATCAAGACCCAGAAGTGGAAAAAAATCCTCAAAATATCAATCCACCAATTTACTTTCTACCTATCCAATCACTCCCAGCAGAAGCAGTTATTACCAAAATCAATGGTGATGAGGTGGAATTTTGGTTAGGAGGAGTAGATTCTCAAAGTTTAGAAACATTTAACAAAAATGCTTCCTTGAGCATATTAGATAGTAATGGTAAGGAAAAAGGATTAGTTACACTTCAATCCCGTCGGGGATTAATTGGACGAGGTAAACTAGAAGGAAATATCGCCTCAACAATAAAACCAGGTACCTTATTACAAGAACGTCTTCGTAGCATCCCCAGCGATTTAACCTTAAAAATTGGGCTTGACGACGAACTAGATGCAAATAGCAAAGCACAGATAAAACAAGCACTTCAAGCAATTCCCCGCATGGAAGCGCTGCCACTAGGAGAACAAGAATTACAATATATTTTCGGTCGCATGACTCAAACTCGATACCGAGAATTACAGAAAAATAAAGTATCTAATTTACCATCTGTCGGTAGCTGGGGTTTATTTATGCCATCCCTTGATGATATTATCCCTGCATCCTTCGGCGATACAAAAGAAAATCCTGATGCTGCGATCGGTCGATTAAAACCCCGGTTAAAATCTCTACTTGCCACCAAATTTATCAAATGTATCACTGGAAACACCAACACATCCCGTATTGCCATCAGCGCATCATTTAAAATAGCCAAGACAAAACAGCCAATTAGTGAAGCCGTCACCCTGCGTGGTTTAGGTAAACCCCCAAAAAATCCACCTTCCTCCCCAACCTCAATCCAATATTCGAGTTATGGAGTACCACAATTAAAAGTGGGAACAGAGGTTGTACTGGAAGTCAAAAATAATGAATCACGTCCCCTTTACATCAGTATTTTAGTTGTAGATGCTCAAGGAGAAATGGGTCTTATTTTTCCTGTCAAATGGTCTGATGGTGAAAACTCAGCCTTAGTCAAAGCTGGAGAACCAATCAGCACAGGTACCTTAGAAGTCCAAAAACCTTTTGGAACGTCAGAAGTATTAATTATTGCCAGCACCACACCCTTACGGGAATCCCTGAAGATATTAGGGAAAATTGCGGAAATTCAAGCAAACCCAAGTAGCAAACGTAGCGCAGAATCCCAAAGCGACGACTTCCTTAATTTGACCAACAGTTTACGAGATGACCTCGAAACTACGACCCGTAGCACAACAACAACCGAAGGTATAGCACTTCCAGCAGGAACCTCCGGTGTTGACACTAAGAAATTGGCAGCAATGGCGATCGCATTTGAGGTAATTGCATAGTGGTACAAAGAATGATCAGATAACATCGCTTGACGTTGAAATATCGCCACCCCGCAGCCGTTGCGCGAACGGAACGTGACACCAATCCAGCTACAAGATCTACCTTAGCTAAACTGTCTTTACTTTTGGCATTGCGAATAATAAGGTCAGGTATTTTACCTAACCTCATTTGTTCCAATTCACATTTAGGAAACAACCGTTCATCTAGAAGGAGTGGCTCGAACTCTCTCACGTAATAAAAGTCCAGGTTTTAGTGATATAAACCTCATCCAAGTTGAGAACTGTAGTTTTTCACAAGGGAACAGGGAACAGGGAACAGGGAAGAGAATAGAATTTTATTTCCAAATTCTATTCGGAAAAAACTAGGGGTTTCAAAGTAGACGGGGTTTAGATGTTGGAGATTCTAGCAATTTTGCATATCCCACCAATCCTTTACGGCTTTCAAGCTTAACTATTCCTTGCTGCTGACCTTCAGCATTGATGATGTGAAAAACAGCACTTTTATTCAAGTTCTCCAAATTTTTTGGATTAACACCACCAAGCCAAGTTTCTATTTGATTTTCTTTAACTTGAGTAATTACCCCTTCTGCGCTCGGTGTTTGTACTCCAATAAAATATATGGGACGCTGCTGATAATTGCTGTTGGGTTTAACAAAAAGTACAGGCTCTTGAAGATTACCTTGCTCAAAACTTAAAGCATTGACATTGCGAGCAATATTCACAAATGATTCACCCAAAGTTAGATTTCCACTTTGCTGCCAGAGATACTGTGTCAAAGTATAAGTAAATAGTCCTGCATTAAAGTCATTAAAGCTGGCATCGATGGCAAATTGATCGCGCCTTGCACTTGCAAGCACAACTCCTTTAGGTATTCCGTTTCTCCGTTGTTTTATAAATTCCTCTGCTGACAAACCTAAACGTTGTAACCAACTTGCTTGGTAAGCCTTTTCTTCGGGACTAACTTGAAATTTCTGCTTTAACTGAGATGATTTCAATGCGCTACTGACTAAACCACCAGAATAGATAGTATCGATGACAAAAGTCACATTTTCCGTCTTCAATGCTGCCATCAACAACCAAAGTGTGTGTCCTGTAACCTCTTTGGTGCTAGAAGAATTTTCCGATGCTAATTGACTATCGACAGCAACCAAGCTACTAACAAGACCATCTGGATGATCCCGATCCGCATCAATTACTCGTGAACCATGTCCAGAAAAGTGAAATACTACCACATCCCCTGGTTTGGCTTGCTTAATCAAATGCTCCTCAAAGGCTTGTAATATGCCTTTACGTGTGGCTTGTTTATCAGTCAGAGTCACAATATCTTGAGGATTAAAACCAAAACGGTGAATTAATAACTCACGTTGCAATAAAACGTCATTAACACAACCCGATAACTGAGCCACACCATCAGAGTATTCATTAATTCCCACCAATAATGCTAATTTTCGCGGTGTGTTTTGGGCATAAGCTTTAGTATCAAAGATTCCCTGTTGACTTACACCCAACTGCCCTAACCCAAATGTTGCTAAGGTCGAGCTTGCGAGTAGCAGAAAATGACGGCGTTTAAATGAAGACATGATTATCCCTTAGTCTAAGTATGAGACACTAAACAATTAGCTGTCACAATTACTGTATTTCTCAGTGAGTCAAGGATATGCAAATCCTGTAAGAGCAATTTCGGCAAGAACAAGCTCATTTTATTGGCGGTAAGCGTAGCCATACCGTAGGCTTATCGCCTTGGTAGTCTCGACTTAGGCGGTATATTTATCACTGCGATAACGCAGCCACACCTACAACACTTGCGGTATCTGCTGTTTTTGCTCATTGGTTAATGTGTTGTAAAGGGTCAATGCGCGATCGCGCATTGGCTCGCGTCCGATTCTCATACCCAAACTTGATGCTCCATACCGAGGTCGCATTGGTAGATGTTAATAGTTAGAGGATTTTAAATAATACCAGTTAAAACTTTGTTAATAATAGGTATTCTGCTAGATATTAGAAAGTTGCAACCAAAAGATTCAATACCATAATAGCCATATTTTGATTGTATATTGGATGCTGAACTATTGCTATACGTGTAAATCCATATCTTTGATAATAACTTTCTAAAGTTGGATTATCCATAACACAGTCTAGATATATCTGAGAGATCTGATGATTAATGGCAGTTTTAATGATTTGAGAAATAACTTTTTTCCCAATCAATTTATTTTGTCTTAAATTTGTACAAAAACTTTTAATCAGCCAAATATTATCATCTGTTGTCAGTGAATGAGGATAATAATCTGGCAGGAATTTAGCGACAGAAAAAGTACATAACAAAACTCCACTTTCATTTCTAATTACAAAAGCCTCTCCTTTGAGAATATTGTGGGAGATTTTTTCTAAATCGTACCCTTTGTCCCATTGCTTTATTCCTTTGTTTTTATAATACGTAGTAGCGAATTCAAAAAGTTGACATATCTCATAAAAATCAGAAAACATTGCTTGACATGCGAACTCTGCAAAGAGATTTGAAAGATTATAATTTTTTGTAAAATCTTCACGCTCGCTGTATATGTTTATTTCTCTCAACATTAGAGTGTGCTGAAATTTTTCTATGATAGTTTTTACATAACTTGCTTTTTAAGTAGCTATTGAGAAATATTCTCGCAATAGCTACTTATTTAAGCGATAGCTGAAGGATTTATATTTGATTTATATCCAACCTAAATCTTCTAAAGCTTGAGCAACCTGGGGACTTAACTGCCAGTGCCATTCTCGTTGGCTAATAGTTTCACTATCATCTCGTGTTTTCCAATATCCAGAAGCTAACATTAATGACCAAAATGGTTGACCATTGTCATCTCGTTCAGGTGGCAAATAATTTAAGTGATTTGCAATTAATTGGCCAATTCTTGCATATTGAAGGTTTGCACCATTATAGTTTTCATATCCAGCTGCCTTTGCTAACTCAGTTGCAGTAATAGTTTGTGCAGATGTATGGTAGTGCGCTTTCAGCATAAGTTTATGGCTATTGGTCATTTGACTACTGATAGCTATAAAAGCTTGTTTATAGTCCTGTGTTGACGGAAACTCAATAGATAGAACCTCTTGGACAACATAGCTTTTGAACTTGTCTATGTCAGTGAAGTAAAGATAACCAAGGCGATTAGCAATTGATTCTATTTCCTGATCTGCATCAATTAGTAACGCAATTGGTTGACTTTTGCCCTCTTGCAAACCATTAGGCCACGCTAAATCCAAAACAGCGATCGCCGTGCCTGCGGAATCAATCAGTTCATACATCAATTCACCAATCGGTAATCCCTGCTCTTGCACCCATGCATTACATTCTTCTAAAACTCTCTCTTCAGCCACTGGCATAACCGTAGTAGAGCTTTCGATGTCTTGATGCTCCATCATAGGAGAAGTCGCTTTTGCTTCGGGAATATCTCCAGCAAGTAAGCTATTCAAAAAGCTATTAGCAGCTTGAGCTAGAAGTTCACGGCGTGCGGCTAAGAAATCACGATAGTTTTCAATTTGCCACAAACTGCGTTCCATCGGTATCCAGTGGGTTGCGATCGCTCCGGGTTGAGTATACTCGAATGCCTCAAAATACTCCGAAGGATGACGGTTTGAGACTTTGAGATTGGTGTGCTGCGTTAAGAAGGTGAGGTTAGCGATCGCATTAACTTCTGATTTTGGGTATCCAGCTTTGTAAAGTAGTGATTTGGGAAAAATATGATGAACTTCTAAATAGTTGTGCTTACCTAGAAGATGTTTAGACAGTTCAATGCCACTATCCCAATCTTTTGCTTGATGCACACGGGTGAGCATGTAAACCAACGGATAAAATCTTGCTCCCATACCCCAGCCCTGAAAATCAATAGCTTTGATTTCCAAGTCCCCGCGATTCTGCCTTAAGTTGGTGATCAGTTGGTCAAGTGGCTTATCCGAAGATTGCAATACGTGTAAATCTTGGGTTAAAACGCTCTCAGTTGAACCGGCGTACCGTCCCCACAATAAAGTATGCACGTACCAATACAATAGTTTGTCACGTTCTTTGTAATCACTCAGATACCCACCACACCCCACAAGATAACGCACCATTACGGGGAATGCATAAATGCCACCAAGTACGCGATTGTGGTCGAGTCCAAGTCGGCCGGAAATCAGGTTGAGCAGTGTATCAATCGCTTTTTCTGCCTTGTATAACCCGTCTTTAAATGTGGCAGTATCAACATCTTTGAGTGCGGAGAACATAGCCTCTCCGGTAATCACTGCATTAATGCATCGGAGTAACCACTCCAAACGAAAGTCAAATCCTGCCTTATTCCATTTCGTCAGACGTGCTTTAAGTTCAGTGCGGGCATCAGGCCATTGGGCACAAATTTTTGCTAGTGCTAAATCACCCTTAGATAATTTGGTTCCCCCACTATTAACAGTGTTGAAAATTTCGACAACGACATCAACAGTTTTATCTTCACCGCTAACTTCTTCAATATGAAGGTTAATATTTTTAGCGCCTTCAAGTTTATTCAAGCGATTGATGTACGTAGTTAATTGAGATCCAATCTCTGGAATTGTTAGTAAATGACTAATGAAAACTCCTACACCTTGCTGCATCAATTCAGTAACATTTACCCACAAGGGGTTATCCTTCATTTTGACAGGAGCATAAAATTCAAATATTTCTTCTTCTAAGTTGAAGTACAATCCAGTGAAAGCTTGAGGATTACCATCAAAAAACTGAGGTGGTCTACCCCGGACAATGCCGTAGAAAGAAGTAATACGCTGTTGTCCGTCAAGCAATAGTTTAACTGTACCTGTAGACAGCTTGCCATCACCACGAGCATGGTCAATTGCTTGTTCTGTTTTGGTTTCCCATACTAATAAACTACCAATAGGATGCTTACGGTAAAGTGAATTCATCAATCCACGAACTTGATCACGATTCCAAACATAACCTCGTTGGAACTCCGGTAAGGCAATACTGCCCATGTCAATTTGGTCTAGGATTGTAGTAATATTCATGAGTCATCTTTCCTTTTTTAAATGAATTAGAAAGTAATCAACTTATAGTTAAATAGAAGTAAAATTTCTTAAATCTAATGATATAAACTAAAGAGCCAAGAAAGATAGATTTGAGCGCTACCTAAAGTAAATTATAGTTAAGTAAGTGACAAAATAAAAATATTTGCACACATAGCTTACTTGGTAGCACTTGGTTAAATTGTTATGTTCAAATCATCTACTGTAGTCTATCAGGCAGACAGTCTATTGATGCTGCATTAACTGATTGCACGATTGCGCTGATATGCCCAGATTGCTAGAAAACTAGCAGCACAGGTAGTCCAGACTAACCATTCTAAATGTATAGCTAGATAGCTATTGTAAAATTCAGCTATCTGTATATGTCCTGCCCACATTACAATTTGAGCGTAGTGGTAAAACGGTGAGAAGGGAATTAAATTTTGCAACCACTCTGGCATTCCAGGTAATGGAATACTACCAGAACTGAACACAGCCAGACCAATAAGAAATGCACTTACTAGAGAAATACTATTTGCATCCATTACATAACCAATAACAAAACCAAAGATTGCAAAAGGAACAATCCCTAAAATTAGGCTGAAGAAAAGTATTACCCAGTCAAAAAAAGGTTGGCTCATGCCAACTTTGAATATTCCTAAGCTAAACATTAAAATTATGCCTGCAACAGAGACTATAAAAGCGATAATCACCTTTGAGGTTAGGTATATCCAAGCTGGTAAAGGAGTAACTCGGAGTAATTTTACCCACCCTTGTTTTCGCTCAGTTGCAATTTGTATACTAAGTGTCTGAATTGCAACTATCAGTAGATTGATAGTTGCAAGACCTATCATATAAAGTAGAGCATTTGGATCATTTCTTGGAAAAAGTGCCACAACACTATATAATGCCAACATACTTAGCAGAACTACAGGTTGCCGAATTAATTTCAATAACTCTACCTTTGTCTGTCCAAGCAACATAGAAAACAAATTCTTTAGTTTGACGACTGGTTGTTCAGAGCGACTGTGGTCGCCTCCAAACCTTGAAATTGATTGTTGAAGCTGTTCAAAATTGTCAGTACGAACTTCCTGAATTTTTCCATGACTAAGTGTTAGCGTTCGAGTTGCTAAGTCCGATATTGCATCTGCATCTGACTCAATATGGCTAACTAGGAGAATAGTTTTTCCTTCATTCGCAAAATTGCGAATTTGTTGTAAGACCCGACTTCTTGCATGAGGATCTAGACCTGTAGTTGGTTCGTCTAAAATCAAAAATTCAGGGTTCCCTGCAATTGCTAACGCAAAATATAGTGATCGTTCCTCTCCTCCGCTTAACTCATCAGAAGAAGCCCAGCTATAGCGTTTCTGCTCTAACTTGCTTCTAGTTAATAATTCTGCTGTAGAATATGATTCTGGATAGAAACTGCGAATAAGATTTATCGTTTCCTCAACTTTTAGATTTCCTGGCGCTCTAGTTTTCTGCAACATCAAACCGAGCTTAAGCTTGGATTCTGGTTGTTCTGGAGCATAACCGAAAACTCTAACTGTACCTGATTCAGGTATTTGTAAACCTAATATCAAGTTGATTAAAGTGGTTTTTCCAGATCCCATTTCACCTTTGAGGATAATAAATTCACCCGCTTGGATAGCCAGGTTAACATTATCTAGAATTTTGCGTTTCTGCCCACTTTCCTCAAAAGACTTAGTAACATTCTTAAGTTCAACAATATTCATGAGTAATTATCCTTAAAGCTTTTAAAGCCAAAATCTCAGAGCAAACCAGGCAAGTACGCCTACAACTGCTGCTGGAGCTAAAGGAGTACCAAAGACTGCTGTCAAAGAAATAGTTGTTAGAAATCCAACAAGAATTGTTGAAAGTTCGTACCCAGTTTTATGAATGTCAGGTTGGCAAGAAATACTAAACCAGCAATCAGAATGGGAGCTAAGTAAATAGATAACACTAGCTGCAAAAGCTAAAATCACAATAATTCTGATTAAATCTGTTGAGACAAAAGAACTTAATTGTGAGTTCTGATTGGAATTATTTTGAGAGTTCATAAGTGCGCCTCTAGATTACACAAAATTTTAGAAATCTGAAAAAGGTTAGTGCTCATGCTTTAACTACAAGAAAATGGAATTACTGCTTGCCAATTATGTATTCCTGTCGCTGTTGCTGAACCTAAAGCTAAGGCAGCTGGTAAGGGTACGCCAATAACAGTTGCTCCAGCTGCAACAATTGAGCCAGATCCAATAGCAAACCAGTTTATTCCTCTAGGAATTTTCACTTTAGTAGTTGCACGTTGGTTAAAGTTCTGTTTTGAAGTAGCAGTGATTTGTACTTCGCCTTTCGATATCGCAGTTACCAAGCCATCGCTATTAACAGTTGCAATTTGGTCATTGCTAGAAGACCAATATATAGTCTTATCAATCGAGCCTATACCTTTAACTGTCGAACACAATTTAGCTGTACTATTAATGTCAAGCTCAAGTTGTTGAGGTTGAACAGTAATGTAATTAACGATAGCTGGTAAAACCTCTAACTGGATCAGTGCTTTTTTAGTTTTATCTTGGTTAGATGTCGCTGTAATAGTTACACTACCAGGTGACATTGCCTCTAATTGTGCTGTATGCCCGTGTCCTAGAACAATTGTGACATCTGAATTACTAGAAGACCAAGTAATATCTTCACTATTGCTTCCTAAGCCTTCAACTATTGCTGTTATTGTTTTAATTTCTCCCACTCTCAGGTTAGTGATCGGCTCATTATTATTTATAATGACTCGTTCAATAATGACATTATGAGAAACAGTAAGTCTAGCATTTACATTTTTGTTGGTATCTTGTTTAGAAATTGCTTGAATAGTAGTTTCACCTTGTGCAATAGCTGTAACTAAACCACTATTATCAATAGTTGCAATATCTTTGTTAGCTGATAACCAATTAACAGCAGTGTCAAAGTTGCCAAAACCTTTAACTTTGGGTATTAATGTTCGAGATTCTCCTATTTCAATTACAAGACTCTTAGGTTGAATTTCAACATGAGTTATGCCTTCTACCAATAAGTCAACAGTATCACTTTTACGTTTGTCTTTTTTAGAAACTCCTGTAATCTTTACTACACCAGGGGCAACTGCAAAAACTTGACCTTGAACATTAACTGTAGCAATCTTTTCATTACTTGAAATCCATCTTACTTCTCGGTCTACTGATCTGGTGTTAGTAAGGTTAGTTTTGACTACAACATCAGCTTTAAGTTGTCGCGACTTCCCTAATTTAAGCTTTAGCTCTTTAGGGCTGATAGTTACTCTTTCAATCGGGCAGCGATCACCTGCCCAATTTACTAAGGGAAAACAAGAATGCTGCACATTCCAAGTCTGCATTAGGATTAAGGGTGTCCACAGCAAAACTACAATTAGCAATAGATGCTGTGATAAAAATTTAAGAATACTTTTAGCAGTCGTTTTCGTATCCTGTTGCTTGACCAGTTCTATTAAGTTGGTATGGAAAGCATTCATGAACATTCCAATAGTAAGGTGGTTGATGCTTGCTCTCTTATACTGCCCAGTTTGGAGCTATCGTTAACACAGGCATGAGGTTATTGAAGCTTCTCTAAAAGTCTGCTGATAAGTTGATGTGAGCTTCCGCAGATAGTTGTATTTCATCTACTTCTGGAAATTTTCTGTTACCAAAAATTACAGATTTTATATTTCTCAATACTTAAGTAAACAATTGTAATATATTCAACAGTTTGTGTCTATAATATTACGCAGTCAAAACTTCTTTTAATCTCATGCACCACAGCAATCTCCGTAAAAAGAAATTTCCTGTTCAAGATAGTCAGCAGAACAAGAAGTATAGGACTGTGGTATACAATCACTTCGACTTTTAGGTTAAATAAACTAGGCTGATATGGAAACGCTTGCTCCTGGTGCGCGGATTGTTGCTAGAGATGCTGAATGGCTTGTAAAATCCACTTTAAGAACACCTAATGGTTCTGTGGTAATCGAAGTTGTAGGTGTAAGTGATTTTATTAAAGGTCGCACTGCACGGTTTGTCAAAGAATTAGAACAAGACCTAGAGGTTTTAGACCCGGAAAACACTAATTTAGTACCAGATAATACTTCTGGCTATAGGAATTCGCTACTTTTTCTCGAAGCTCATCTCCGGCAAACTGCCCCCACTGATACTAATCTTTACATTGGTCATGAAGCAGCAATGGATGTGCTGCCTTACCAATTAGACCCAACGCTCAAAGCCCTTTCGATGCCGCGACAACGTTTGTTAATTGCAGATGCTGTTGGCTTGGGGAAAACTTTGGAAGCAGGAATTTTGGTTGCTGAGTTGATGCGTCGGGGACGAGCAAAACGCATTTTGGTTGTAACAACCAAAAGTATGCTGACTCAGTTCCAGAAAGAATTTTGGGTGCGTTTTACTATACCTCTGGTACGCCTTGATTCTGTCGGTATCCAACGCATTCGCTCTCGTATCCCCACAAACCATAATCCTTTCCACTATTACGATAAAGCCATTGTCTCTGTTGATACCCTCAAACAAGACCGGGAGTATCGTACTTACATCGAGCAAGCTGAATGGGATGTAATAGTCATCGATGAGGCACACAACGTTGCTCGTCGGGGACGTGGTACCAGTGCTTCGTTGCGTTCTAAGTTGGCTGACCGTTTAGCAAGCCGTTCCGATAGTTTAATTATGCTATCAGCGACACCCCATGATGGACGTGCGGAAAGTTTTGCTAGCTTGATGAATATGCTCGACCCAACAGCGATCGCTAACGAGTCGAACTACACTAAGGAAGATATTCGAGATTTGTACGTCCGGCGGTTTAAGAAAGATGTTGTTGGGCAACTTCTCAAAAAATTCCCTGAACGTCAGGTTTTAGCACTGGAAACTAATGCTTCTGTAGAAGAAGAGGAAGCATTTGAAATTCTTAATAACTTAAAGCTGGCTGGGATTGACGCGAAAGCTTCCACAGGTAAGTTGTTTAAAACTACTTTGTTAAAAGCGATGCTGTCCAGCCCGATGGCTTGTTTGGAGACAGTACGTAATCGCATCAAGCGAGTAAAAAACACTGATGATCAGCATTTAAATACTGATGTTGCCGAGTTAAGGGCTTTAGAATCAGCTTTGGAAACTATTGATGATAGAAATTTTTCAAAGTATCAAAAATTATTACAACTAATCAGTACAACCGAAGCTGGGGGGTTTGCTTGGAAGGGTACAGACCCAAAAGACCGAATTGTAATCTTTACCGAACGTTTAGAGACGATGCGCTTTCTTAGGGAGAGTTTAAAGCGCGACTTAAAGCTGAAAGAAGAAGCGATCGCTACTCTTGATGGGGGAATGCCAGATGTTGAGTTGATGGAAATTATCGAAAAATTTGGTAATGAAAAATCTCCGCTGCGGTTGGTGGTTGCTACGGATGTGGCATCGGAAGGGATTAATTTACATTATTTTTCGCACCGTCTCATACATTTTGATATTCCTTGGTCTTTAATGGCTTTGCAGCAGCGTAATGGACGGGTTGACCGTTACGGACAAGGGCAACAACCGCAAATTCGTTATCTTTTGACTCGCTCGAATAATAAAAAAGTGGATGAAGCAGAGCGTATTGTTAGCGTTTTAGTTAGGAAAGACGAGCAAGCAATTAAAAATATTGGCGACCCTTCTGTTTTTATGGGGGTGTTTGATGTCGATAAAGAGGTGGAAGTGACATCAGCCGCCATAGAAGCAATTGACCAGGGGGAAACAGCAGAAAGCTTTGATGCACGGCTACAACCGGATGAGAAGAGCGAGAATGAGGATAACTGGTTTGCCAATGTGTTTGAGGATGAGCCAGAGGTAAGCTCGGAACCCCAAGCACAAGCTGCTATGCAGAAAATGCCAAGTTTATTTCCCGATGACTATCATTACACGTTAGAGGCATTGAAGGCAGTTAATGAGGAAAATCCTTTGCAGTTGCGTAGTTTTGAGGAAGAGTTGTTAATCGAGTTAACAATGCCTAACGAGCTGCGATCGCGTTTTGAGCGTTTACCAAGAGAAATTCAACCTGCGTCGAATCAGGCATTGCGTTTGTCTGGCGATCGCAACAAAGTGATGCGCGAACTAGAGGAATCACGAAAATCTGAGGAACGCTGGCCCTCTATTCAGTATCTTTGGGAACTGCATCCGATAGTTGATTGGTTAAATGACCGTGGTATAACGCTTTTCGGTAGACATCAAGCACCCGTTATTGTTTTACCCCAACTACTGGCAAATGAGGTTGTATTTGTTATGTTAGGTATAATTCCTAACCGTCGTGGGCAACCTCTAGTCAACAAGTGGGTAAGTGTAGTGTTTCAAAATCAAAAAGTTAAGCATATAGAAGACTTTGAGGAAACGCTGCGCCGTACCGAATTTGATCGGGAGTCGATTCCCAATCAAATGTTGCCTGTTGATGAAAAACTTTTGAATTTGCGCGGGTTGGCAGTCACCGAAGCAGAAAAGAAAATGCTGGAGGAACTGAAGAAATTTGAGCATGAAATTGACATCCAATTACAGGAACAATTAAATCGTTTAGATAAGCTCAAAGGTCAACATTATCAACAATTAAAATTGCGCTTTGCAGATGGTACTCCTTTAGTTGAACAGAAAAAATCAAAAGAGGAACGCAGGATTGAGCAAATTTTTAATGAATATTGGCATTGGGTGGAGGATAGCATGACTACCGAACCTGCTCCATATATCAAAATTATTGCTGTGTTGCAGGGGGGTACTGTATGAGCCAATTAATAGGAATTACTAACGAAAATGAGTTTTATTCCAATCACTATATTGATGCTATTCTCAAAGATGATATTAAAGGAATTGCTCAACGCTGGCGAGAAGCTGCGGCTGAAAATGAAACAAAATCTCCCCCCGAATTATTGGGAAGTTTAGCTGCATCTTATTTTAGATTTATAAATAATTTTAGCAAAGAAAAGGATATTGCGGAACGTCTAACTTTTCAACAGCAATGGTTTTCGGAAATTTTTGGTGCTTTAGGTTATCAGATTGAACCTACTCAACGCATTCTTGATGAAGGGCAACTACTCCCGATACTGTGTGAAGTCAAAAAAAGTAATGGAGTGCCGTTGCTTTGGATTATAGAAGCTTTACCAGAAGGCGATGAAGTCATTGATATTTTAGATTTAAATTTAAATCAAGCACAAATTACTGAAAAAGAAAATAATCAAAATAATACAAGTGCGGAATTAGTTTCGTCTGACTTTACTATAGAAGATATTGTTTCTGATTATATTTTCGCTCAAGATGAGCCACCCCGGTGGTTATTACTTGCTAGCATTCATCAAATTATTTTAATCGACCGTTTTAAGTGGAATGCATCACGGTTGTTGCGGTTTGATTTATTAGAAATTTTATCGCGCAAGGAATCGGATACAATACTTGCAACTGCGACATTACTGCATAAAGAAAATACCTGTCCTAGCGAAGGTACAGCCTTACTTGATGAATTAGATGAAAATTCTCACCGTCATGCTTTTTCTGTTTCCGATGATTTGAAATATGCCCTCAGAAAGTCAATTGAAATTTTGGGTAACGAAGCAGTTTGGTATGTACGAAATAAGCTGAAAACCGGGGTATTTTCTGGGCAATTAGATGCCGGACAATTATCAATTGAATGTCTGCGTTATATGTACCGCTTGCTGTTTCTTTTTTACATCGAAGCACGACGGGATCTGGGTTATGCGCCGATGAATGCTGATATTTATCGAGAAGGTTACAGTTTAGAATCGCTGCGGGAATTAGAGCAAGTAGAATTGCGGACAGAAGAAGATAAAAATGGTTATTTTATTAATGCTTCTCTTACCAAACTATTTGAAATAATTTGGCAAGGGTATGTACCAAGTAATGTGGGAACTCTATATTTACCTGAAGAGAAAATTTATGATAACACTTTTGAACTTGCACCATTAAAAAGTCATTTATTTGACCCAGAACGCACTAAGCTACTGAATCGTGTCAAGTTCCGCAATAGTGTACTGCGAGACGTGATTGAATTAATGTCCCTGTCGCGGGAGGGTAAAGGTAAGCGTCGGGGACGCATTTCTTATGCACAATTGGGAATTATCCAGTTAGGTGCTGTGTATGAATCTTTACTTTGCTTTCAGGGCTTTTTTGCTGAGACTGATTTGTATGAGGTGCAGCGTGCAGCGAAAAACAGTAAAGGATCATCTGGGGAAGATGACGAGGAGGAAGTAGAAGAGGAAACCCCCAAACGTGGAAAAAACAACTATGACGAATTGGATGTTGCTTACTTCGTTAAGTTGGAAAATTTAGAAAATTATACGACGGCGGAGCGGGTATTTAATGCTGACGGTACGGCGAAAATGCACCCCAAGGGTGAGTTTATCTATCGGTTAGCAGGAAGAGATCGCCAAAATTCTGCTTCTTATTATACCCCGGAATCCTTAACGCGCTGTTTGGTTAAGTATGCGTTGAAAGAATTGCTCAAGGACAAAACAGCAGATGATATTCTCAAGCTGAAAATTTGCGAACCTGCGATGGGGAGTGCAGCGTTTTTGAACGAAGCTGTTAACCAATTAGCAGAAAAATACTTGGAGTTAAAGCAGGACGAGTTAGAGAAACGCATTCCCCACGACGAGTATTTGCAGGAAAAGCAGAAAGTTAAGATGTTTTTGGCTGACCGTAACGTGTTTGGAATTGACTTAAACCCGGTTGCTGTAGAGTTAGCAGAAGTGTCCTTGTGGTTGAATTGTATTTACAAACCCGAAAATAGAAAGGCTTTTGTACCTTGGTTTGGAATACAACTGCACTGCGGTAATTCGCTTATTGGTGCGCGTCGTCAGGTTTACAGCACCACGTTAATTCCGCGTGAGAAGAAACAACCATATTGGTTTGACCACGAACCCCAACGGGTGATGGTAGCGGAAAAGTTACCTGATGGGGTGGTGTTTCATTTTTTGTTGCCTGACCCAGGAATGGCGAATTATACAGATAAAGTTATCAAGTCTCTAGCACCAAACGAAATTGAAACTATAAATAATTGGCGTAAGGAATTTTGTAAAGCAACCTACGACGATTTTGATGTTGACCGTTTAGTGGTATTATCTCAACGCATAGATGAACTTTGGCAGCGTCACACCGAGGAACTGCGGGTGATGCGACAACGCACTACTGACCCTTTGAGTATCTTTGGTTATGAAGAAGATACACATCAAAGTAGCAGTTTGGAAATTAAAGATAAGATTTTAGCACAAGAAAAATTATCTGAAGGTGTGGGTAATTCTAGCTCTTACCGACGGTTGAAATTTGTCATGGACTATTGGTGTGCGCTGTGGTTTTGGCAGATTGAAAAAGCAGATTTATTACCGTCAAGATATGAGTATTTTATGGAATTAGCGGTAATTTTGGGTGAAACAGAAATGACGTTTGAAACTGAACCAGAGTTACCATTATTTCCTGAGACTGCACTCGAAAATGAAGTGCAAAAGTTTGTTGATGATTATAAGTTTGTCAATGTTGCAAAGTTGGCGGAACGTTTTCCCAGGTTGGGGTTAGTTGCGAAAATTGCGGAGGAGAAGCACTTTTTTCATTGGGAGTTGGAGTTTGCAGATATTTTTGCTGATAATAAAGGGTTTGATTTTATTTTAGGAAATCCTCCTTGGATAAAAGTTGAGTGGGAAGAGGGAAATGTATTAGGTGATGCAGAGCCATTGTTTGAATTGCGTAAATTTTCGGCAGTTCAAATGACGAGATTACGCAAAGAAACATTTGATAAATATCCATATTTACGACAAGATTACTTTCAATCATATGTGAATTTTGATGGTAATCAAAATTTTTTAAACGGATTTCAGAATTATCCAATTTTAAAGGGGGTACAAACAAATTTATTTAAGTGCTTTTTACCTCAAAGTTGGCAGTATAGTAATCAGAAATCAATACAAAGTTTTTTACACCCAGAAGGTGTGTATGATGATCCAAAAGGAGGCAAGTTAAGAACTCAGTTGTATCATCGTCTTAGATATCATTTTCAATTTCAGAATGCCTATATTTTATTTCCTATTGCTCATAGGGCTAAATATAGCATCAATATTTTTGGGCAACATCAAGAGCAACCTTATTTTGATAATATAGCTAATCTCTTTTTAACCAAAACTATTGATGCTTCTTACGAACACAATGGACAAGGAGATGTAGGAGGTATCAAAACTGATTATAATCAATGGAACTTAGTAGGGCATCAAAAAAGGATTATAAATATTAACCAAAAAGCCTTATTTTTGTTTGCTCTACTTTATGATGATGAAGGAACACCAGCGACACAAGCACGTCTCCCTGCCGTTCATTCTCAGCAATTACTAAATGTATTAGAAAAATTTGCTACTCAACCAAACCGTTTAATTAATTTAGAAGGACAATACTTACCTACAGTGATGTTTGATGAGAGTAAATCTCAGGAAATTGGGGTAATTAAGCAAAATACTGATTTTCCAGAAACTACAGAACAATGGATATTATCAGGCCCACACTTTTACGTTGGTCAACCATTCTATAAAACCCCTAGAGCAGTTTGTAAAGAAAAAGGACATTATGACGTTTTAGATTTAAAAACCTTACCTGATAATTATTTACCTCGTACCAATTATTTCCCAGCTTTCAAAGAGAATGAATACCAAAAACGTATTCCTATTGTTTCTTGGATTGAAAACGAAGAAAATAGACCAAAAAAGATTACAGAGTACTATCGGTTACTTTTTAGAAGAAGATTACCTTCTGCGAATGAAAGAACCTTAATTGCTACAATTATTCCCAAAAATTCTACTCATGTTGATCAAAACTTTAGTATTTGTTTTAAAAATTTACAAAATACAATCAACCTTTTATCACAGTATATTTCTATTCCTTTTGATTTTTTGATCAAATCAACAGGTAAAGCAGATTTTCGTAATGATTTAGCAAAACAACTTCCTATTTTAAAAATTAATAATCAAATGCAAGTTCGTGCTTTAACGTTAACTTGCCTTACTACTCACTACGCCGAACTTTGGGAAAATATCTATATTTCAGGCTTCAACCAAGATAATTGGACAAAAACCGACCCTCACCTCAACAATAACTTCTTCAAAAACCTAACCCCTAATTGGCAACGCAACATTGCCCTCCGCACCGACTACGAACGCCGCCAAGCCCTAGTAGAAATTGATGTACTTGCAGCAATGGCATTAGGGCTAACCTTAGATGAACTGATCACAATTTACCGCGTCCAATTCCCCGTCATGCGCCAATATGAAAAAGATACTTGGTACGACCAAAACGGACGCATTGTATTTACCATCAGCAAAGGACTTGTAGGTGTTGGCTTCCCCCGCAAAGGTAAAAAAGGCGAACAGGGATGGGAAGACATCAAAGACATGAAAACAGGTACAGTCGAACGCACAATCATCGACGACACCATGCCAGGTGGCCCCATCGAACGCACCATCATCTACCAAGCCCCCTTCGACCGTTGCGACAGAGAAGAAGACTACCACACCGCCTGGGAAGCCTTTGAAAAACGCTTTGCCGAACAGGAGGTTAAATCATGATACCGTCAGTAGTCGCCTCAGAAGTTCGCGCCAGTATTGAAGATTTCCTCAAAACCGAATTTCGCCCTGCCTCCCCAGGATTTGAAGGGCTGATGCAACGCTTCTTAGCAACACCGGAAGCTGTATTTAAAGGCCCTTACCTCTCTGTTGGTTTACCATTTCGCCCCGGTTCTACAGGTGCAGACTATTTCCCCGATGTGCCAATGGCATTTCCCCCACACCGCCATCAGGAACAAGCCTTCGCCCGATTAAAATCACCCTACTATCAATCAACCCTCGTCGCTACGGGAACCGGTTCGGGTAAAACAGAGTGTTTTATGTTACCAATTCTCAACCACTGCTATCAGCATGAGAGCGAACCGGGTATTAAAGCACTGCTAATTTACCCCATGAACGCCCTCGCTACCGACCAAGCAAAGCGGTTAGCAAGTCTCATTTGGCACAACCCAAAATTAAAAGGTAAGGTAACTGCTGGGTTATTTGTAGGCGAGTCGGAACGAGATCCAAAGGCGATGATGGGTGAAGACCATATCATCACCGACAAAAATATTCTGCGCCAATGTCCCCCCGACATCTTGCTAACTAACTATAAAATGCTGGACTATCTGCTGATTCGTCCTGGCGACCAACCATTATGGGTAGGAAATGCACCAGAAACCCTACGTTATTTAATAGTTGACGAAATCCACACCTTTGATGGCGCACAGGGAACCGATTTAGCTTGTTTAATCCGCCGCCTCAAAGCTAGGTTGCAAACTCCCAAACGTCATTTAGCCTGTGTTGGTACATCAGCAACTTTGGGTGGTAGCGGTAACAAAGGGGATATGTTGAATTATGCAACTACGGTTTTTGACGAACCCTTTGACGAAAATGCCCTAGTTGAAGAAGATAGACTTGCTTGCGGGGAATTTCTCTTTGATGCTTACATCAACCCCCTCCCCATTCCCGAACCCGATAAATTAGAAATTCTTAAAGCTGCTAACTACCAAACTATTGAGGAATATATTCGCGCCCAATATCAACTATGGTTTGAGGAAGCAATTAGCGAACCATTTAATAATAACGAATGGCGGGTTGAACTAGGCGATCGCTTAAAATCTCTACCTATTGTCCACAACCTACTCAAAGTTTTAGACCAAGGAGCAATTTCCCTAACTGAACTCTGGCAGAAACTCAGCCGGAAAATGCGCTTGCCAGATAGCGATGACCCAATTTATCAAGCGTCCTTATTTGATAGTTTAATCGCTTTGTGCGCCACTGCCCGCCGTCAATTGCACACTGCCCTTGCCCCTTGGGTTAATATTCGTTTGCAATTTTGGTTGCGAGAACTACGCCGCATGGTGGGGACTGTAGAGCAAGAACCCCAATTAGTATTTGCTGACGACCAAGCATCAGAAGAAAAAGGGCGTGTCCTGCCAGTGATACACTGTCGGGACTGTGGTAGTACAGGATGGGGAGGATTAAGGCAGCAAGCAACGAACCATAAAATAGCTTGCGACCTGCGGGACTTTTATAAAGCTTACTTCTCAAACGACCCATTAATTACCTATGTTTTTCCCAACCAAGATAAAAATAATGATAGAGGTTGGTTATCTTGGCAACTTTGTACCGAATGTCTAACCCTTAACCGCACGGATGTCCCTAGTTGTTATAGGTGCGCTAGCCAGGAATTTATTCCAGTTATCGAACCAGACCAAGATACGATTGTTCGCACGATAAAAACCAAAAACGGCAATTCCCGGCGCATTTCTAACCATGATTGCCCCTTCTGTGGTAGTAAAAATGGTTTAGCAATTCTTGGTTCTCGTGCTGCAAGTTTAGCTAGTGCCGCAATTGGTACTTTGTTTTCATCAGCTTACAACGACGATCGCAAACTAATTACTTTTTCCGACTCTGTACAAGACGCAGCACACCGTGCAGGCTTTTTTGAAACTCGCACCTTCCGCACTACCTTGAGAACCGCCCTACGCCAGCACCTTGATAATAAAGCAACAGCATGGAATTTAGCGGATATTCGGGCTGACTTTTATCAATATTGGCGGAATCAAATTGGTAACGATGGTGATTATATTGCCACCTTTATGCCCTCAGATTTGCAATGGCTGCGGGAATGGGAAGAATTACAACAAGCAGGAACAGCAAAACCCAGCCTTGTTGACCTAATTAATAGACGACTGGATTGGGAAGTAGTTGCAGAAATTGGTTTGCGGACAAATTTGGGAGCTTCGCTAGAACGCACAGATACTTGTGCAGTTTTTCTCGATAGTAATTTGCTTAACCCTGCCTGCCTAAGCTTACTCGAACAACTTCGCAACGAAATCGGCGGGCTGGAAAACCTTGATCAAGACACCCTACACCGTTTCCTTTTGGGTTTAATTTCCCATCTACGGCTACAAGGCGGTATTTTGCATTCGATGGCAGAAAACTATATTGAAAGTGGCGGTCAAACCTTCCGATTGCAGCAACCATTATTTATGCCTGGTTTTGGCCCTTCTTCCCTTGCACCCGTTTATTTTGTCCAAAATGGTAGTGTTCCCCGCTTTGAAACCTTAGTCCGACCATCAGGAAAAGCAACTTGGTGTGACAATTGGGCTTATAAGCTATTTTTTAGCTACACGCCATTGATTGTCGCCCAGGTAGAAAACCTCTACAACCTAGTTTTAAATCAACTGGTGGCTCATCAGATTTTTGGAGTGAGGGAAACACGTAATAACGCAAAAGTCTGGGGTATTGAACAAACAGCATTATACTTAGATACTACAGCCCATCACCTCGAATGTGACAAATGCGGTCACAGTATTACCGCTTCCCCTGAAGAGTTAAGGCTATGGACGGATACACCATGTATGCGTCCCAAGTGTACCGGGAAATATCAACCATCTGAACGAAAAACCCGCGATTTTTACCGCAATTTATATTCTAAAGGTCGAGTGTGGCGCATCTTTGCTAGAGAACACACCGGGCTATTAGAAAGAGATGTCCGCGAAGAATTAGAAAATCGCTTTATCACAGGTCGCCACCGCTACGACCCAAATCTTCTTTCTGCTACTTCAACGCTGGAAATGGGGATTGATATTGGTACGCTTTCCTCAGTTTTATTATGTTCCGTTCCTCCCGCCCAAGCAAACTACCAGCAGCGTATTGGTCGTGCAGGTCGTCGAGATGGGAATGCTTTTATCGCCGCGATCGCCAACGGTACTCCCCATGACTTGTATTTTTGGGCTGATCCAATGTTGATGATTGCAGGTGGGGTGGATACTCCCGGTTCTTACCTCGATGCTTCAGCAATTTTACAACGCCAACTCACTGCTTACTGTCTCGACCGTTGGGTGTCCCAAGGTGTTACTCCAGAGCAACTCCCCGAACGATTTGGGACTGTTTTAGATAGCGTCCAGCAACGTGATTTAACTCGCTTTCCTTATACATGGCTGAGTTTTATTGAAAACCAACAGTTAGAACTGCTGCAAGATTTTCTCGACCTCTTCCAAAATCAAATATCCACCCGCAGCGCCGAACAGTTAAAAATATTTATTGAGAAAGGCGAGAACGATGAAGGGGGACTGCGTTGGCACATTGTCAACCGCTTGCAGGAAGTAGTGGAAGAACGCCGTCGCTTGAAAAACCAGAGTGATACTTTACGGCGACGGATCAAAGATAAAGAAAAAGCTGCCAAGAGTGAAAATCATGAAGAAGAACTAGCCGAACTCCACCGCGAACGAGGGGGGTTGATGGAGTTAGCCAAAAATATCAGCGATAAAAACACCTTCAACTTTTTTACTGATGAAGGGTTGCTACCCAATTATGCCTTCCCCGAACCCGGCGTAATCCTGAAGTCAATTATTTGGCGACAAAAAAATATTAAAGGGGATGGTGCATCTGGGAAGTACGAAACCTTTACCTTTGAGTACGAACGTCCTAGTGCGATCGCGTTGCGAGAACTTGCTCCTTCTGGTGTATTTTACGCTGAGGGGAACCGTGTAAAAATTGACCAAATCGACTTAAACATTTCCAAAATTGAAGAGTGGCGGTTGTGTAGAAACTGTTCTTACGCTGCTGCCACTATTTTAGATGCAGCCAAAGAACCCGCTTGTCCGCGCTGTGGGGACAGAATGTGGTTGGATGCAGGACGCAAGCGCAAAATGATTCGTCTGCGCCAAGTTATAGCGACCACTAACGCCAGAGAAAGCCGTATTGGTGATGATAAAGATGAGCGCCAACCAGCATTTTTCACTCAACAGATGCTGGTAGATTTTGAACCAGAAGCACGGGAAAAAACCTTTGTAATTAAAAATGATGAATTTCCCTTTGGTTTTGAATTTATTTCACGAGTCACCTTCCGAGAAGTAAATTTTGGGGAGGGTAATTCCCAATCTGAAAACTTTGAAGTCGCTGGTGTTAACCGTCCCCGTCCTGGTTTTCGGATTTGTCGCCATTGCGGTAAAGTTCAAACTGACCCGGAAAAACCAGAACACGCCTTGACTTGTTCCCGCCGTGAAAGTAGCAATGAAAACGATTTTACCGCTATTTTATACTTGTTTAGACAATTTGAATCAGAAGCAATCAGGATATTGCTACCTGTAGATACTTTAACTTCTGATAAAAAATTACATTCATTTATTGCAGCCCTGCAACTAGGGTTAAAACAATACTTTAAGGGGAAAGTAGACCACCTCAGAACCCTTATTAGTCACGAACCGCAAGAAAATACACCTAGCTTGTTACGCAAACCCTTTCTATTTTTATATGACACCATTCCTGGTGGTACCGGATATCTACGCGAATTACTACGAGATCCAAATAACTTTTTCTCTGTGTTTGAAAAAGCACTAATTATTTTACGTGCTTGCGATTGCAATGATGGCTGTTATAACTGCTTATACGGTTATCGTAATAGTTTTGACCAAGACCAAACCAGCCGCAGGACAGCAATTGATTTACTTAATACTATTGTTAGCCATCGTCATCAATTAACTGAAACTCAAGGAGCGCTTTCTCAAGTTAAGCTTAATGCCTTATTTGACAGCATCCTTGAGCTACGTTTGATTGAAGCATTACGACGCTACCGCCATAATAACGAACCGACCATTGTTCGCAAAGAAATAGTTAACGGAAAAGCTGGTTATTTTATTAGAATTGGTAATCAAGATTGGAATGTTGAACCACAGGTAGAACTTGGCAGAAATGAAGGGGTTGAAGTTCGTAGTCTAGCCGATTTTGTCTTTTATCCTGCTAAAAATACAACAGCAATTAAACCAATAGTCGTATTTACCGATGGCTGGCAATACCATGCACACCGCATTGCTGAAGATTTCCTCCAACGTATGGCGATTGCCAAAAGTAATAGATATCACGTTTGGTCTTTAACTTGGGGAGATGTAGAATCGCAGTTTTCTAATAAGCAAGCTGATTTTTATATTGACCTTTTAGAAGTCGGTGTTAGTCAGCAGTTTAAGGCTAAAGAAAGCACGCTATATGAAAAATATCGATGCAGTGAATTACGGCTTGTTGCTCAGAAAAATAGTTTTATTTGGTTAACTAATTTTCTAGTTAACCCAAATAGAGATTTATGGAAAAACTTTGCTCTGATGAGAACATCGGCTCAATTTGATAATGTTCGTTTCAGTCAGCAAGATGCTCGTCAATCTTGGGCAGAAGCAGTATTAAGTAAAAGTAATGTCTCAGTTATAGATGCATTTAAACCAATAGAAAATGGCAAAATGTTAGGCTTAGTTGAGTTGATTATAAATAGCGACAATATCTGGGCAAGTATTTACCTTTCTGTAGATGGTAAACGTCATTCATCTTTCGATAGTGCTGGTTCATTTGTCGTTATTTATTTGGATGATAAAACAACAGAAGCTGAAAAAGAATTACAAAAAACTTGGGGAGGAGTTTTACGGTATTTCAATATTTTACAATTTCTTGACCATAGTTACGTTGTGACTGCTCTAGGTAATGACAATGGTTTAAATTCTGCATTAGTACCTCCCAAAGGAAACCAGAATCAATCTCAACCAACAGTTCAATATAATGTAGCAGCTTGGCAAAAGCTAGAGGAACTAGTTTTTGATGAGACAACATTAGAATTGTTGCGCTATATGCAAGAGCATAACTGGGATTTACCAGAGGTCGGTTATGAGTTAATGGATAGTAATGAAGTTATTATTGCTGAAGCTGAATTAGCTTGGTCGAGTTATAAATGTGCTGTTTTAATTGAAGGAGATAATAGTTTAAAGCTATTTAAATCAGCAGGATGGCAGGTAGCTACTATTGCCGAAGTTATGGCAAATCCAGAAACATTTCGCAGTCAATATATCAATTAATGATTAACTAAATAAAAAAGCATAAAGGAAGTAATTATATGTTAAATCATCAACCAAAACTAGCAATATCCGCAGATTTCCTTGACGCTTTTAGTAGGCTACCCCGTCAAATTCAGGGTAAAACAAATGTATTTTTGGAGAAGTTCAAGAAAGACCCAACTAGTTCTAGTATTAATTATGAGTCAATTAGCGGCAGAGATTCTCGATTAAAATCTGTCCGCATTGACTTGTCGTATAGAGCTATTGTTTTCAAACCTGATAAAGGCAATACCTATATTCTTCTGTGGGTTGATAGCCATGATGATGCTTATAATTGGGCGCAACGCCGAGTGTGTAAAATCAACCCAGAATCCGGTGCATTGCAGATTATAGACATTGAAGAAGCAAGCGCAATTGAAGCAGAAATTTCTAGTCGTAAAGTACCAGAAATTCCCGGTCGATTTGATAACATATCAGATAAATATTTACTACGGCTTGGCGTTCCCAATGAATTATTGGGTGCAATTCGCGCAGTTGTAACCGACGAAGATATCGATCAATTAGTCTCTAAGCTACCCGAAGAAGCTGCTGATGCTGTACTGATGTTAGGCGCTGGGTACTCCATCGAAGAAATCCTCGCAGCACAAGATAAAAACCGCGAACAGACTATCGACACAGATAACATTGATGCCGCTCTAGAAAAAGACGATAGCAAACGCCGCTTCCGAGTTGTTGAAAACGAAGCAGAACTGTTAGAAATTCTGGCTGCACCGCTAGAAAAATGGCGCGTATTTCTCCACCCCAGCCAAAGACGTTTGGTTGAACGCGACTGGAAAGGGCCAGTACGAGTATTAGGTGGTGCAGGAACTGGGAAGACAGTTGTAGCAATGCACCGTGCTAAATGGCTGGCAGAAAATCGGTTTACAAATTCAGGCGATCGCATTTTATTTACGACCTTTACCCGCAACCTTGCAGTCGATATTGAGGCTAACTTACGTAAAATTTGCTCTCCTGAAACCATGCGCCGTATACGAGTTGAAAATATTGACGCTTGGGTAACATCATTTCTAAAAAGTGAAGGAGTCAGCGCTAAAATTGTTTACGATGACCAAGTGGCAGAACTTTGGGACAAAGCTTACGAATGTAAACCTGAATCTCCATCGCTAACCCTTGCTTTTTATAAAGACGAATGGCGTGAGGTAATTCAAGCTAATAAAATTACAAACTTCAAGCAATACCTAACAGCTACCCGAACTGGACGCGGTACAAGACTTAACCGAGCCGAACGAGCCGCTATTTGGGTTGTTTTTGAAGAATATCGCTCTTTACTTCAGCAAAAAGGATGGAAAGAAAGCGAAGATGCAATGCGTGATGTTTGTAGTTTACTACAAAATAAACCAGGGGAAACCTTACCTTTCAAAGCTGTAATCGTGGATGAAGCTCAAGATATGAGCGATGCAGTTTTCTCACTAATTAGGGCAATAGTTCCACCTAAAGATGATGGCAATGATATTTTTCTAGTTGGCGACCCTCACCAACGCATTTACGGTCGTAAAGTTGTTCTTAGTCGCTGCGGTATTGATATTCGTGGTCGCTCCCACAAATTAAGAATTAACTACCGTACAACCGATGAAACCCGCAAGTGGGCAACAATGGTGCTGGATGGAGTTACTTTTGATGACTTAGACGGGGAACAAGATGACCTTAAAGGATACCGTTCTTTACTTCATGGAGATCAACCTGTAGTTAAAGGATTTTCTAGTTTCGAGGATGAAATGAAGTTCATCAGCACGTATCTTCAGCAGCTAGAAAGTAGTGGTACTCCTTTAAGCAATGTTTGTATTGTGGTTCGCACTAATTCTTTGGTAAAACAATATGCTTCTGCTATTGAAAATCTTAATGTCAAAGTGCGAGAAATTAAACGTACTCAGCCCGATAATTTATCTGAACAAGGTGTTCGCATTGCAACAATTCACCGAGTAAAGGGTTTGCAATTTGACTATGTGGTGTTAGCCAGTATGAATGATGGTATTGTACCGTTAAAGTCTGCATTATCTAATACTGCTGATAAAGCAGCATATAATTCACTAATTAATTCAGAGCGTTCTTTAATCCATGTAGCTGCTACTCGCGCTAAACGTTGCGTTACGCTTACTTACTATGGACAATCAAGTTCTCTCATTCCAGCAACAAAAGCTATACCTTTACAAAAATAGAGTTTGTTTAGCTTTTGTGGTAATAGTCAAACTTTATTATAAACATGAATCAACTTTAAATTTAGATTAGTGATTCTAAAGATGTTGACCAGTTACAGTTTCGTTGTGAGCATCCTATATAAATACCCTTATAACTTTTGTAAGCAATTGCTTGTTGCTTACAAACTGAACAGTTAATGTTCATAAATCTCATCAAAAGGGTCGTATCTTTCTCGTTCATTTTTCTACGAGAATGGTTAGGCTGTTTAGAACAAGTAATATAAGCCCCATATTCAGTACGGCTATACCAGCGAGGTTGCCCACAATCAGGACATTGACCAAACGGATTTTCACCCTGAGTAATTTTAGCTGTTATGGAACCTGGATCTTGTTCAGGTATTAAGCGTAAAAAACTATATAGCAATTTTGTAGTTTGTGCTAAGTCTATCCGAATAACTGGGACTAATGATGAATTAGGATTTAAATATATCCACAAACACTTGCGGTCAATACCAACTAGCTCAATATTAGTATCAGCTTTATTATTCCAAAGATGAGTATTTTGTAGCCCAGTAGCTATAAAATTGCGATTTTTACCTGTAATAAAAAATCGAATATTACGAGAACTACACCGCTTAAATGTGGATAAAGGAAGCTGATTACTATTTGAATTTGACCAAGCTATGGCTATTTCTTCCTTAGTTGCCAGTAAATCTAACTTTATTTGTTGTAAAGCATCTTGTCCGTGAGAAAAGTAAGTTACTCCTGGTAAATTGCTGAGTGGTTGTAAAGCCCATGTAAGTGATTGAATATTAGCTTGAGCGTATATACGATCAACAAATTTCCGAAAAATATTAAAAGAGCTAAGAGTTTGCTGAATATATTGATAATTAAATAAACCAATGAATTTACCCTGCGCTCTACTGACAGCAACATTTGCCAGCTGCATAGCTGTACTTTGCGTTCCACCTGTAACTAGTTTTCCTGCCTTAGCTTGTGGTGAACCTTCAACAGCATCAAAAATAATGAGATTCTGTTCTGCTCCTTGGAAGCGATGAACTGTAGCGACTCTTACTGACTTGTCCGTAATATCTAAATCTTGCAGCAAACGTTGTATTAAACGTGCTTGGGCATTGTAAGGCGCAATAATACCGACGCTGGAATTATTCGTCTGGGTACTTTGGTAAGCTAGATTGACTGCTACTAAAGCTGAGATGATATTAAAACGGCTGTGAGACTGCTGTTCTTTAAAACAAAAAGCTGAGAGTTGGCTCAAGTCATACAAGATTAAAGCAGATCCTGGATGTGGCTGACTTTGGACAATCGGCATCGTCCTTTGCTCTACACCAGAGCCATCTTGCAGTTGCCCATTGTAAAAAAGCTGATTTGGTATTTTAGAAATAGCTGGATTCATCCGGTACTGTGTTTTTAACAGCACCATACGTGAGTCAATTTGACCCTGATTTACCTTTTGAGTAATACCCGCTTCGTCAAAGATATCTCGTTGTAGCCATTCCTGCGCTGCTTCTGTCTGGGCTTGGGAAATTGGCCCTAACTGACGAAAATCACCAAAAATAGCAATACGACGATTAGCAAGGGTACTGACATAAGCGCAGTGGGGAATATAAGCCATACTCGCCTCGTCCACTACTATGGCATCAAAACGGCGTTGATAGATTTCTTTGGCGATTGCCGCTTTAGATAAGGTGCAGCCAACTACTGTTGCTTGTTTAATCAGTTCAACTTCTTTCTGCTTTAACTGTTCTTTGAGTGGTTGCAAAGCTTGTTTGACAGTGGCAATCTCATTTTGAATATTTTGACGTTGCACTTCGGTTAGCTTTTCAATACGCGATCGCTTGACTAAATCTCTGCGTTGTCTTTCTAAACGTTCAATTTGCTCTATTAATTTTGGATTCTGCTGACGTGCTACTCCTCTAACGTGTAACTGCGGAAATTCTTCTAAACTACCAGGAGTTGCAACTCCATAGCGCAACACTAGCCCATTTTCATAAATAGGCGCACCTTGCAAATACTGGGCTACACTTTTCATAGCTGTATCAACAGCAGTGTTGCTATGAGCTACTACCAAAACTGACTCACCAGCTTGAACCAAAGCAGCTACGGTGATTCCCAGAGTTTTCGTTTTCCCTGTTCCTGGCGGCCCCCAAATAAAACTGACTTGGCGATTAAGTACCTTGTCAACAGCAGATTTCTGATATTCATTACAACCTATTGGTTTTTGTAATCGCTGCTCAATTTGGTTTAACAGTTTTTGGCTATTGCTGGTTGAAGAGTTAGTTTCACTTTTATCACCTAGTAATATTTCCGCTAGGTTTCTATTAGATAACTTTAAATTAGAGCTTTCTAGCAAACGCTTTTTCAATTCTTCCAATAAAAACCAGGGTGAAGTATAAAGTATAGCTGTAGGAATTAAATCTCCTAAATTTTTCTGTAATGCCAAAATAATGTCAAAGCCTTCAAGGGAAACTAAAATTCCGCTATATCTTTTGCTTTTATACTCTAAATCTACTGGAGTATCGTCAGGGAAACGTAGCTCAGTATCGGTTGTAAATGAATATATATATTGACCGCCGCGTTTACCTAACAATGAACCATCACTCAAAAATGTTTTTTGTCCGCCACTTTTTCGTAATGCTTTAATTTCGTCATCAAGCGCTTTGTGAAATTGTTTTTGATATTCTGTGTAACCCATCGGGGCACCCCTTAAAAAATTCTATTTCCAATTTGGTCAAAATTTTTTCCAATAGCTACGGTGTAAACCGTATTCTTTGATGTACAGTATGGTGGTTTTTTCAAGCAGATTGGGGAATCAACAATCCGGATGAACTTGCTACTATCTCGCAATAAAAGTCTGAAATTCAACAAGCAATTGCAATCGCGGCGATACTTAAGTACTTTGAAAATTAGTCTCACCAGTGACAAGCCAGCGCAGACAGCTTTCTAGAGATTTGAGTCATTGAGCCAATCTCACAGTTGCAGCAAGCTAAATCAGTATATTTACTATTTGTTAGTAATAGGTAATACAAAATATAATAAGTATAGTTTATGTTTCCTTAATAAATTTATTTATGTCAAATAGCTTGCCACCATTACCTACAAAAGCAGGAAAGATAGATGAAATAAATGCTGAAGATTGGGGTTACAAGTTTTTTGGCAGGTCAATTGACAACTTTATTAGGGATATAGAAGGAGAAGCAGCTTTAATAGCCAATTTAGATTTTCGCGATCGCCGTGCCCATGCTGAAGATTTAATGTTTAATTTGGTTGGTCTAGATCCTTGTCTATTTTATGTGCGTCGCAAAGAACAAGGACAACAACCAGACGAAGAGAAATGGGAACTGACAATAGCTACAGACTTAGATAATGTCGAACTACCACCAATACTGCGTGAGCGTAGTAAAACTTTGGGATTAGTGGCTATAGTCAGTCAAGGTGGTTATGGTGGTTTAAAAGTACTGTCAGCCAGATTGCTACCTGTTAATAGAGGACAAGCAGATAGTTTTGCTGTACCTTGTCGGCTAAGTTTGCGCTCCAGCCATAGATATCACATTGGAGTACCCTCTTCTGCATGGGCGCGTATAGTAACCATGCCTTTACTCAGTGATTCTAAACCCACAGAAGAGCAATTACAGGCTTGGAAAGTATTTGAAAATATTGAAGAGCGCCTTGCCAAAACACGTCAATTTTGTGTGCCTTTTGTAAATCATAACTATGGTGAAGCAACAAGAAATATTACATTTATCATTGATGCTAATTCCGCCACTGTAGATGGAACTCTAGAATCTTTAATAGATGTAGATGATTTTTGGCAAAGAGCAAAACGGGCACGCAATCAAAATCTCAAAGCATTAGAAACAATTTATAGTAAAGGAAAAAGTGACGGACGTGAATTAGGAACAATTGAATCAATAGAAGTAGAAAGCAGCAGAATTAGAGTTAGGTTAGATTCTGAAATTTTCGACTTGATATCTGAAGGTCTTTATCGGCTACCAGATACAGGATTTCTATCTTTTGAAGCTGCTGGTGATATTGTTCAAATAAAACGCAAGAAAAAAGCATTACAAGATTTAGAATATGGGCGGACGCAAAATCCTTATTTAAGCCAATTTTTATTCGACGCATCCCAAGCAAGGCTTCCTCAAGAAATTATTACAATTCAACAACAAAATTTATTACTTAAAACCGCAAATTATCTTCAGAAATCAGCTGTAGAGATAGTATTAGCTGCACCAGACTTAGCCTTGATTCAAGGGCCACCAGGAACAGGTAAAACTACAGTAATAGCAGAGATTTGCTATCAAGTTGCATTGCGGGGAGGACGTACACTCATTGCATCACAAGCAAATTTAGCAGTAGATAATGCCCTTAGTCGTTTAGAACATAATCCAGTTATCCGTGCTGTACGTAAAGGCAAGCGTGGTTCTGTTGCTCCGGAGGGTGAGCAATTTCTTGAAGACAGGGTTATTGGGAGATGGTTGCAAAATACTGCGGCTGACTGTGAAAAAAATTTATCTATACATATTGATAATGTAGAAATTCTCCCACAATTACTAGCATCATCTCAAAAATTTGAAGCTTATTTAAATTTAGAAAAAACATTTGAGTTTAATCAGAGAAGATTACAAGAATATGAAAATAATTTAAAATCAAATAAGCAAATAATAGAAAATCAGCATAATCTAGCTAAAACTAAACAAACAGAATTAGAGTTTCTGCTTTCTGGCTTAAATGATTTACTTGTTTCCTTCCCTCAAATAAATTGGACAGAATCAAAAGTTAGCCATTTATTTGTCCGTCTCCAGCCATATATCAATAATCATAGCGCGGCACAAAATCTAGCTGCAAATTTACATATAGTGATTGAGAAAATGAATCTTAATCCTACAGAGCAAAATTTATTTGGCAAAGCTGCTTGGGTAAACAATAAAGTCAACAATGTGTTACCTGAAGTGAAAACAGCATTAGATGAAGCAAATAATACGGTTAGAAAAATGCGTGAAGCTGATGCAGAAAATCAGGTTTTACAGCAGCACCATAGAGATTTACTTTACTTAAGACAAAATTACAACAACAGTTTTTCTATCCAAAATAGTCAACACAAAGAAATCGCGAATCTGCAAAATCGTATCTCAGAAATTGGTTTAGCAGTAATTGAGTTAGATAGATGGACATCTAATAATCAAAATCTGCGTCAATTTTTGTATAAAGCTTTGCAAGAGCGCCAGCTATTGACTAAGAATTCAATTGAATTATCTCCTAGATTATTAGCGTTATTTGCTGAGATTAAATCTAATCCTTGTGAAGGAGATTTACAGGATTTTGCAGAAAAATTCAATAATTTAATTGGAATATATCGTCAATGGGATCAAGCTTACATTATTGCTAGTAAACTTGATGCGTCAATCTCTCCTTTATTGAAAGGATTATCTACAAAAACTCCTAGTGAGGAAGCCGTTTCCAAAGCTACTAAGGCACTAGCGCTTAAGGGACTAACTCCTTTATCAGCTTTACAAAAACTACGCCAATTAACGCATTCTTGTATAACAGAATTAGAAAAACCATTAGGGTTTTTGGCACAAATTATGGAATTTATTTTAGCTGTTGCATCTCAGATAAAGCTATGCAAGCCTAGTCGCCGTACCACTGCTATGGCAACTCTAGAAGCGGTAAAAAGGTTAGCTCCTATTATTATCCAAAAATCTCAACCCAGTAATATTGATACTGTTATTAATACCTTTACTGATGAACTTGTTAATACTATAGTCTTCAATGCTCGTACCTGGCTCAATCAGCTGCAAGCAGATACACAATACAGGATGGAACTGCTGCAAGAACAATTCAATAACCAAAGGGCTTTGGTTTTAAACCTTGAAGAGCAAATATCTCGAACGGAAGAGCTTATAGCAACAGCCAGTACTAATATTGACTCTCAATTACATCAAGTTACCTTGCTTTGGCAAAGGCTCTCAAATTTACAATATATACCAACTAGATTACGTATTTTAATTGAAAATTCTCAACATAATCCTAAGGCTAGTTTAGTTCAATTAGCAGAGTTTGCTGCACAGTTAGATTCTTGGGAACATTATATTAACGAAATAGAACAATTAATCCCATCATTAAATCCTTTCAGTGTACTTGAGAATATAAAAAATGAAATAGCAGTTGAGCATACTCAGCAAGAAACAAATACCAAAAATTTATTAGAGAAACTTCAAGAGAGCAAACAAAAGCTTTCTAACATTGATAGACAGTTACAGCAACAACAAGAAAATTTACAAAAAGAAAGAAATTGGTGGGAACAATATTGGCAAGAAATTCCTAAAAAATTTAAGCCGAGTATTCCATCAAATGAGTTATTCAATATAATATTTTTACAAAATTTTCAAGCTCAATTTCCTGCTTGGCAACATGAATTAGAGAACTCACAAGCTTATCTCCAGCGATACCAAATTTTAGTGTCTGATTGGATTACTAAGTTACATAATCCTACAGAACAAGATCGGAAAGAGTTACAACGGATTTATTTAGATAATGCCAATGTTATTGGTATAACTTGTAGTCAATCAGCTAGCAGAGATTTTTCTGAAGAATTTAAATCCTTTGATGTCGTTATTGTTGACGAAGTTAGTAAATGTACTCCTCCAGAGTTGCTAATACCCGCTTTAAAAGCTAAAAAATTAGTTTTAGTTGGGGATCATCGTCAGTTACCGCCTATGTTAGATAGTGATACTTTGGAAGAAATTGCTGAGGAATTAGGGAGTACAAGAGAAGAAATAAGCTATTTAGAAGAATCTTTGTTTAAAAGTTTATTTGAACAAGCACCAGAAAGTATTAAAGTAATGCTGAATACTCAATATCGTATGCATCCCATGATTATGGGGGCAATTAACCAATTTTATGATAATCAGCTAAAATGTGGTCTTGAAAATGCTGACAAGCAAAGGGCGCACAGTTTTACTGACTCAATAATTCAAGAGAATAAGCATATTGTTTGGGTTAAAACACCTATTCAGCAAGGTTTTAAAGAACAAGTAGATGGAACTTCATTTGTAAATATTAAGGAAGTTGATGCCATTGCAAAGTTATGCGAACACTTTGAGCAAGCTTGGTCTACCAAGATTAAGCAAGGTCAACCCAGAAAAGAAATTGGAATTATTACTTTCTACGGACGACAGCTAAAGTTAATTGAAGACCGTATAGATATTAGACGTTATCCTTCATTGCATATCCGCACAGGTACGGTTGATAGATTTCAAGGTATGGAAAGACAGATCATCATAGTAAGTATGGTGCGGAATAATGACCAAGGAAAAGTTGGATTTGCAAAGAAACCAGAACGTGTAAATGTTGCTTTTTCTCGAGCTCAAGAATTGTTAGTAATTGTTGGTTGTCACTCGCTCTTTACACAGCAGCATGGTAGTGTCGGGGCTATATACTCCAATGTTTCAAATATTGTACGTATTAATGGAGGTTTTATAGATGTTTCTGACATCCTCTGCTAAACCAATTGACCAAGAACTGCGTGAATCAGTAGATAAGATTGAAAGGCAAAGTCCTAGTTTATCAGTTTTAGCAGCTCGTAGTTTCCGCTATAGGGTTACACAAGCTGTCGTCCAAGTTACTATCAGCGAGTCTCGCAAATTTAATATCCTAGAAGAGTTTTTACTTCGTGCAGGTATAGAACTTCAACCGCCATCGACTGAAGATGAATTAGCTGCTATTTTAGGTTTAGACTCTATATTTATTCGCAGCACTACAGCAAATCTTCAAGGGTTAAACATACTAACTACAGCATCTAACTACCAGATTCAAATAACTGCCCAAGGACGAGAGTTTTATAATATAGGTTCCCTACCACAAGAACCAAAGACTAAAGAAATTTTTGCTATATTTGACCCATTAACAGAAAATATTTTATTTGATTATTCACCTTTAAGTAACTTGAAGATAGATAATATACCTGATTTATCAGAAGCTATAAACATAAATAATATTTTCGATTTTTCTTCAGTATCTATAGAGGAATTACAGCAATTAGTCAAAAAATCAAATTTAGGACTACATGTTCCTGATGAAGGTAACCTAGTTATCTCCTGCGGTGTGGTTGCTTCTAAGATACTTTACCAAAAAATTTCAATATTTATCATTTTCGATAGTATCGAAAATCAAATAAAGCTAGAAGCAAGACGTGGCAATAAAATTATCCAAGATGCATCAAGTGTATTGAATAGAATTGTTGGTAAATCTCAGGTATTGTTGCAATCTTTATTTGAGTTGACCGACGAAGAAATTAGATATCAATGTGAGGAAATACTTAAGTACAAAAACGCTGAAGTTGAGAATCGAATTGAAAATATTCGTAAACAGGCGCGAGAAAATGCTTTACTAGCATCGCAAAAACAGCAGAGTTCTGATTCTGAGACTAAAATTTTTGAATCTGGCACAGCTGTGCAGCTACGTGGCAGCAAAATATCTCAAGAACTAGAAAAAATATTAGATTCCGCAAATAGGCAAATTCTCATTTATTCTCCTTGGATAAGTAGGAAAGTCGTAAACAATGAATTTATTAAACGACTTCAGAAGTTAGCTGAAAAAGGGGTTTGGATTATTATTGGACATGGCATTTCTAAGAGTGAAGAAGCCGAAGAAAGACCTATTCCACCACAAGTTGAAGAGCAACTACGTGCTATTTGTACTCGTGAGGGATTACCAGCAGTACAAATATTCTGGCTAGGGGGTTCTCATGCCAAAGAAGTGATCGTTGACCAAAAAGTTCATCTTTTGGGTTCCAATAACCTTCTTTCCTATCGTGCTGATTGGCGATTATGGGATGAATCTGTATATAAAGTTACACTTCCTGAGCAAGTCAAGGAAGCTTACGAATTTTATGCAAAGCGGTTTCAAGCTAAAGCAAAGGAATTATGGAGTCAAGCCATACAAAACCGTGATACTACTCTCGCTACAGAGGCCATTTGTTTGTGCGGTTCTCTATCCCTAGAAGAATCTGCTTTAAAGATAATCCAACAATATTCTTGGTTGGAACTTTATCCTATATGGTTACATATGGTATGTCAGGGTTTGAGATCTAAACAAATATCACCATCATCAGCTTATTTTCCAGTTGCGCTTTCCTTGTTAAGTCAGATTTCACCGGATGCTGCTTATATAGAGTCGGTGCGTGAAGCTTGGAAAAAAGTAATAGGCAGGATTGCATATTTAAGCCAAGATACTGCTCTGAAATTATTGAATGATTCATGGGCTGAATTTACCCGTCTTAGTATTACTCAAGGATCTATTAACTCACCCGCAAAGTTTATATCTAAACACGCAATGGCGCGACAATAACAATCAGTTAAGTATATCAACCTTAAAAAACTGAAAATAGATTTTGGAAATTACTTTGCTCCACTGTGTTACTTACTCTGGGGGAATGGGTTTCCCAACGTCATGCTATTAAATTAATCAAGACTATATGCTGACCATTCGCGTAATCCAAATCGGAAATAATTAATTCCCAAAAAACCATGAAATCCCTACTATATATAGCTTTGGCATTGGTAATCAGAGTAGAAAGCTTACACTTACCCGATTTCTCTCAAAGATTTCAGTAGGAATCTGAATGTATCGGTGCGATCGCACCGTCATCGCACTGTGGACTAACCACGCCTCTAAAGGGTATATGGATAAAAGTTTGATGCGATTAATCCTTTTGTTGTAAGCCTTTTAACCATTTTGATAAATTCTTTATTTTCAGAATCGATTACGCGAACGATGAGTATATGATATATATTTCCCATATTTCTACGTTGCTATCAAAATTCGGTATGAGAGCTTTGGCTTGCCATTTACTCTTTTAGCTCATCCGGAAACCTCCGCATCATCTCCTGTACTTCCACCGCATCCCCATCCGGTGTAAAAACGACACTACCAGACATCGCAATCACAATCCTCTGCTTCCTCGCCCACTCGAACCAAGTACTCACATCGCTCGTTACTGTATTCTTGCTCTTAGCCCCACTTTTGCAGCTGTTGATAAACAACCCAGTCGGATTATCACACCAGCCTTCATAAAGTCCTTCCTTCACTCGTGCGATCGCCCCCTGTACATTCGCCCAATATTTCTTCACCACTCCCAAACAAGGTTCTGGGTTAATCCGCAACCGCCGCAACTCGGTACAAACCTCAGCAATCTCATATTTGCTAGGCTTATCCGTATTTGAACCGACTTCAACTTCCGGCTCGGAAAACTGGTCTTTATGAGGGTCTATCTCGCTAGTTGAGTTATCTAGTTCTTGTTCATCAACAAAGTGAGTAATCTGGGGTTGCTCTGGTTTTGGAGCTTGGCGAACTGGTTCATATTCGCTTTGTTTTACGCCTTCATCCTTTTTTTCCTCAACAGCAGTGTTGTTGTTTTTTAAAAGGTTTAAAGTAGTTTCAAATGTTGGCGGATTATTCGCACATCTAGGAGAAATATCTGGCACATCTGTGTCAATTTTTTCGCATCGTTGAGAATTGAGTAATTCTGTGAGCTTTTCCTGATTCAATTGATACTCACAAGCTGTATCCTTGGGAAATTTTTGAGCAGCCTGTTCCTTAATTAAGTCATCGAAAACTAACTCCTTCATATGACGGCTGATAGTTTCCCGGCAGTAACCCAAAATATCAGCCAACTTCTCAAATGTTATTCTTACCCATTCGTGCCCATAGTAGTGCTTACCATCCAGCCAAGATAGTATTGCGGCTTTGCACTTCTGGCGACGGTTAAAAGTCGCGAGAAATTCAGAGAGAATATTGACGGGAGTGTGTATTTCTCCGAGTACTGCGGAGGTGAAGCTATTCATTTTCTGCCTCCTACGTGTGGACGAAAAGTTAAGTTAATTCTCGTGCCAACCAATTTCTTGGTTTTGGGAACTTGATGAAGGTGTGTAGACTGACAACCTGGGTGCATTACCAGCAAACTCCCGTGTTCCAGCCAGAAATCAGTCGGCTTGTCTTTGATGGGCTTTATCTGAAACTTCCGCTCCGCTCCTAAACTTACAGATGCGATGGCTGGATTATGCCCCATTGATTGCTCATTATCTGCGTGCCAGCCAATAGAATCCTGGCCGCTCCTGTATTGATTGCCGATAACTATATTGAATTTGTAGCCAGTAACAGCAGTAATCCTGTCCCTCAACTGTGCCAGTGCTTCAGTCCAAGGCAGGGGTTTAAGTAAGACGCTTTTTGAGTACAGGTAATCACAACCTTCGTCACCGTAGATGCATTCCAGCCGGGGCACAAGTAAAGTTTTACCCACCATTTTGATTTGATTCTGCTGCCATTGCAGCTTTAGGCAGTGCTGATATAACACACCCGCTTCTTCTTGGCTGAGGAACTCTGGGTAATAAGTGACTGGTAAAACTGGGGTTAGTTCGCTAAAAAGGGACATCTGTATCATCTTGTTCTCCTTGTAACCAAAGTTGTTTGAGTGCTTCTTGTTTTGCTGCTTCTAACTGTTGTTTCTCCTGGGCTGAGGACTCACCGACGAGCTGCTCAAATTCTGCCCGTTGTCGTTGCTTCAACTGCTCAGTAGTCACAGGAGGTAAAGCCAGTTGCTCATTTGTGCCTTGACCAGAAGGGCGAAAGCCACGACGGCGGAAGATATAGCGGAAGTGGCGCTTATCCTGTGAGGGGAGCTTTCGCCATACTTCCTCATTCCAGCCTGGCGGGATGAAGTCAGCTGATGGGGGCAGTAAGTTCTGGATTTGGGATTGCAGCTGGGCAATCTCCTGTTGCATGGTAGGGATGCAGTCAAGTAATGCCAACTGCTCACTACTAAAAGATTGAGGAGAGTAACCAGTTTGCGACCAGATGAATACCCGCAGCCCTGCTCTGGCAACCATGCGGTAATTTCTAATAGCGACCTGTTTCCCTTTGTATTTCCGGGCATCTATCGCGTAGTATTCCAGGATGGCGTGGCAAAGTTCGTCAATTACGTATAAGCTCCCGTGAGTATCGTTCGTGATGAGTCTCCATTCTTTACCAGCATAGGGTTCTAGCGATTGCGGCAGATCTTTCGTGATGGGGTCGCAATCACGAATCTTGTTGAGCAATTGAGTGATGGTGTGTTGTTCTGTACCACAAAAATCAGCTAGGGCAGTGACTGTCATTCCACTTACCCCATCATTACGGGTACAAAATCCCAATTCATCCTTAATTTGAAATGTAATTGCGTCCATAGTTACTCCCAATTTTTGACGCATGAAACTGTTGCAGCATGATTGCAATACCAATCGAGCGATAACTTCTCTTAGTAGTGCGTCTGCTATGCCAACAAGACACACTTGCTCCCCTTCAGCTATGCTCACGCACTGTGTGGTGTCGGAAAATAAATTGGAGTGAGCAGCAATTTCCACTGCTGCCCACAGTTGGCTTTAAGCTGTTACCAATTTTTGACCCTGGGCTGCGCCAGAAAGAAGCGATCGCCATTCTCTAGGGCTGAGGTGTTCAAGTAGTCGATATCCCAAAAATTCATCAGATGTGCTCTCTGACAACAACTGCACTGCATCTGATGCTGAGTTACATGGAATACGTTGATTATCCTGCGCTGCACGTACTACCCACCAGCGACCATCAGTGCATCCTACTTCACCGAGCTTTACATCATTCTGGTAAATGCCATCGTCAAGCATTTCAAACCCATAGGTTTCACACGCGCTGAAAATTTCAGCCATGATTTCGTTACCAGTGGCCCAGGGTTCTTCCGGTTCTAACTGCTCTTGCAATGGAAGCTTGCTTTGCTGGTACTGTTGTTTGATGTAGCTGTGGCATCTAGCAGGACTGATGTCTCGGAAAATTTCCTGTCCATTAATCATTACCCGCCAGTATAAATTCTGGTAATTGCCGTGGTCGTAGCTAATGCTGGCTACAAGTTCGTCACCAACAAATGCTTCTTGGTCATAAAACGAGATTTCTAAAATTGTTGGGGCTTCTGGAACTTCAGTTTCAATTTGTGCGTTGAGTGTTCCGTCTTGATGATGCCATTCAATGAATCGTTGGCATCGAGCGACTGTCGTATGGCGGAATTTTTCTTCGCCGTTGACCATCACAACCCACGGTTGCGTGACAAATTCGTCGTAGTCGTAGGCGATGTAAGCGACCAGTTGCTTGAGCGCGTAAACTTCGTAGTGATAGCAGTTGATTTCTACTGTGGTCAGTTGTGGGGCTATGGTTTCGGCTTGGTCTGCAATGTACTGGTCAAGTTCGGCTTGGGCTATTGCTTGTTCGTCAACTTCCTGAAGTTCGGCTGACTGGTGAGTGATGATTGCGTTGCTCCAGGTGTTGGATGCTCTTTTATCTCCTGTGGGTTTTACGCCAAGGTCAGCAGCAATTCTTTTGAGCCGTGGCAGATTGTAATGGTAAAGCTCTTGCTGTGTATATTTGGCATGGGTCATAATGATGATCTCCATAATTAAGTGGAACAAAAGGCGATCGCAGAAGTTTCTCAGGCTCAGTCGATCGCCTTTTGTTTTTGTTATATACAAGTCTAACTTGTATATTTATCTGTTGTCAACAATCCAAACCATTATTAATACAAGTTTAAATCATATTAATACAAGCCAAACTTTGATATTGTGATGTTATACTAACAGAAGTAAAGTTAAAGAGTAGAGTTCTATGCCTCAAACTTTGATTAGATGGAGATTACGAGAGATAATGGCAAGGTACAACATTAAATCAGTTGACCTGGCAAAACAGTTAAATATCAGCGCTAATGCTGTTTCCAGCCTGCGAAAAGCGAAGACAATGCCGAGACTGGATGGTAACGCATTGAATAATCTCTGTAATGCTTTAAACAGACTAGCTCAAGATTTAGACGAGGAAATTACTCCTGTTACTTTACTTAGCTATACTCGTGATCCTGAACCTGAGCAACCATATTCGCAATCAGGAATTCAGTTAATGGATGAGCCATCAAATAAAGGTAAACGCTTGCAAGACTCTCACCAAGCAGACAAAGCAAGTTCTGAAGTATTGTGGTTAGTGCTTGACAAAGAAGCATCATGAATCAAAACTTTAACAAAATTAAGAGTATGAGAGATATTCTTCTCAAATAGAAGAGTATAAGAGTGCATAGTTAGTAGGGGAATTGGGTGTTGCATAAATACAGGATCAATTGGTAGCTGAAACCAATGAAAATTCCTTTCATATTGGGCGAACTCATCCCCTGATCCAGCAACGCCTAAAGCTGACACTCTTGAAATTTCGTACAACAAAATAAATTGACTAAAAAAATGCAACTACGCTTTGTAAATCAACTACGGTGTTAGTCAAAACATCCACATCATTGCACTATTTAATGCCTGCTCAAACCATGTCAGTATGAAGGTGGACGAATGAACAACCCACCCCCCAAGCGCAAAAAAGCCACCTCTGCCGCTTCTGGTGATTCAGAAACATCTTCTAAATCTGCAAATGAACATATCTCCTTGCAACACCATCAGGATGTAGTAACCATCAACGTTACTGCTGTTGAAGTTCCAGAATTAACCCCAGAAGAACAAAGCGATCGCTTGCACCTCGAACGCAAAGTAGAACGGGCATTTTTTGAGGCAGGTAAGGCACTGGCGGAATTGCGCGACCGCAGACTCTATCGCTCCACCCATCGCACATTTGAGGAGTATTGTAAGGACAGATTTGGATTTGAGCGTCGTCATCCTTACAGATTGATTGAAGCTGCGGTTGTGGTTGATAATCTCATGCAAATGTGTCCCATTGGGACTCAAATAGAAGTTGACTCAAGTGATGGGCAACAGCAATCTGTTGGGACACAGATTGAAATTGAGTCGAGCGAACAGCAAATGTGTCCCAATGGGACACAAGTTCTGCCGACAAGTGAGCGTCAAGTCCGCCCACTCACTAAGCTAGAACCCCAGCAGCAACAGGAAGTTTGGCAACAAGCAGTACAGAAAGCTGGTGGTAAAGTGCCGACTGGTAAAATCGTCAAAGATATAGTGCAGCGCATCATGGAACGTACTCAAGTACCCAACACCTACCAGTTGGGTGAAGTCTGCCAAATCTTAGCAAAGGACAATCCCGAACTGAGGGGCAAAGGCGGTTGCTGGGCGATTGTCACTCAAGTAAACGACTTCAGTTGCACCGTGAGGACTTGGGATGGCGAACTAACGGTTGGGCTTAAGTATCTCAAGTCTTACGAATACTTGCCTGAGGACTGTCAGCAGATGCAGGAGATATGGGAGCGTATTTCACGGGTGTACTCCAGTGGGCTGGAGGAATCGGTGCAGAAGTTTTT
>NZ_JACJQJ010000051.1 GCF_014696615.1 Nostoc linckia FACHB-104
ACCACACTGACCCCATCCCGAACTCAGAGGTGAAACGCTGCTGCGGCCACGATAGTCTAGGGGTTGCCCTACGCCACAATAGCTCGATGCCAGGTCTATTTATTAAAAAATAAAAGCCTCCTTAATTCAATTAAGGGGGCTTTTGCTATAGCCACAGATGCAATATTCCTGCTTCAACATATGACAAATCATCAGATGTCGTCCTAGCTAGGGCTTGCAGAATAAACAAAAAACCTAGATAAATCAAGAGATTTAGGGGGATAAAAGAGAATAAAGTGCAAGGAAAAAGGATAAAGTAAGTAAGTAAAAACCCTTGTAGCAAGTTGCGTTGATATGTATCGAAAAGCGCAAAAGCAAGAAACAGCATTATCAACTCCTTGATGTCAATCATGCCTTGTGTAACGCACATCATCTCAGAGAACTCAAAGCCTTAGAAGAAATCGAGCAAGAATCTTGGGCGAAGTCGATGAAAAAGGTATTGCTTTTAGCTTGCAATTATAAACATCGCTATCCCAAAGGTATTCCTCAAAATATTGTTGCTCGTCTGAGTCAACTCTATGAGCAAATTCTCCAGCGAGGGCAAGATTATCACGAATTCCAACTACCTTTAACCCGTAAAGGTAATCGAGGACGGGTGAAACGACGAGTTGGTCATAACAAGTTAATTGCGTTTTCAAAATTACAAGCGGGATGTTTTACGGTTTCTCTCAGAACCGGATGTTCCATTTACTAATAACCAAGCTGAACGTGACTTGCGAATGATGAAATGTAAGCAGAAAATTTCGGGTGGTTTTCGCTCATTCGATTTTGCGGTTTCATTCGCCAACATCCGTTCTTTTCTTTCGACTGCATCTAAGCGTGGTCTTAATCTCTTGGAAGTGATTACTGACGCATTACAAGGCAATCTCTCTGTTTTCTTTTCTTCCAATCCCACTACCTAGGCAGTTACCCAAATATTCAATTAATCTTAAACAATACCTTTGCCAAAAAAGATAGATCAAAAAAACTCTCTCTCCATCTGGAAAATTTGAGAGTGATATGATGTGTGCCCAAGCAGTGTCAGTAACTCTGTAATGCCCAATAATTCCCTATAAAAATGCAAATATTTTTAGGATGTAAACATACCCGACACAAAGAGTCGGGTATGTTTGACTGGTATTTCTACTCGTGTTAGTATCAGGCGACAGTTGACAGACAAACAGGGAAAGCTAGGTTTATGACTCAGACAAAATCCGCACTTAACGAAGCAGCCACATATTTTCAAGCCTTGAAGTGTAAGGAATGTGGTGAGGAATATGAACTGAAAGCCAACCATGTTTGTGAGTTATGCTTTGGGCCTTTAGAAGTTAAGTATGACTATAATGCTCTGCGTCGTTCTGTCACTCGTGAAAAAATTCAAGCTGGCCCCAATTCTATTTGGCGTTACCGTGCCTTTCTGCCTGTAGCAACTGACAATGTTATAGATGTGGGAACAGGTATGACTCCCCTAGTTCGTTCTCACCGTCTGGCTCGTCGTCTGGGTTTAAACAAGCTCTATATTAAAAATGATGCTGTCAATATGCCTACCCTCAGCTTCAAGGATCGGGTGGTTTCAGTTGCTTTAAGTAGAGCTAGAGAGTTAGGCTTTACTACCGTTTCTTGCGCTAGTACTGGTAATTTGGCTAATTCTACAGCAGCGATCGCAGCTCATGCAGGTTTAGATTGCTGTGTGTTTATCCCTGCAGACTTGGAAGCAGGTAAAGTCATGGGTAGCCTGATCTACAGCCCAACATTGATGGCTGTGAAGGGTAATTACGATCAGGTTAATCGTCTGTGTTCGGAAGTAGCTAATACACATGGATGGGGTTTTGTCAATATTAATCTTCGCCCCTACTACTCGGAAGGTTCTAAGACCCTAGGCTTTGAAGTGGCTGAACAACTAGGTTGGGAATTACCTGACCATATCGTTGCACCTCTAGCATCTGGTTCGCTATTTACAAAAATTTATAAAGGATTCAAAGAATTTGTAGAAGTTGGTTTAGTAGAAGACAAGAAAGTCCGTTTTAGCGGCGCGCAAGCTGAGGGTTGTTCTCCCATCGCCCAAGCATATAAAGAAGGACGTGATTTTATTAAACCAGTCAAACCAAATACCATTGCTAAATCTATTGCGATTGGCAACCCAGCCGATGGTGTTTATGCCGTAGAAATAGCTAACAAAACAAACGGTAATATTGAATCAGTCAATGATGCAGAAATCATTGAAGGCATCAAGCTATTAGCTGAAACTGAAGGCATTTTCACAGAAACAGCTGGTGGTACAACCGTTGCAGTGCTGAAAAAATTAGTAGAAGCTGGCAAAATTGATCCAGATGAAACTACTGTGGTATACATCACTGGCAATGGTTTGAAAACTCAAGAAGCACTTCACGGCTATATTGGCGAACCTTTGACAATTGATGCCAAACTCGACAGTTTTGAACGCGCACTAGAGCGTTCTCGCACTCTTGATCGTTTGGAATGGCAGCAAGTACTCGTCTAAAGAATGAAAGGTAAAGGATAAAAGATTAAACTCAATCCTTTATATTTCATACTTTATACTTCTTATTTCACACTTCTTACTTCAATTATGTCTGTAACAGTTTTAGTTCCCACAGCTCTTCAGAAATTTACCAATAACCAAGCTACATTAAAATGCAGTGGCAGTACGATCGCAGAATTATTTGATTCTTTAGAACAAAGCTGTCCTGGTATTAAAGCGCGCTTGTGCGATGAAGCAGGAGCGCCACGGCGCTTTTTAAATTTGTATGTCAATAGCGAAGATATTCGCTTTTTGGATGGGACAGCTACACCTCTCAAAGATGGCGATGAAGTCAGTATTGTCCCTGCTGTTGCAGGTGGTTGATAAAGAGAAGTTTGAAATTTGTTAAATATAGATTAATAAGCGTGCCGCAATAGCACGCTTATGTTTTTTTGGGCATTGGACAATACTTATTTCTCTCCACACTCTCCCCTTCTACCCCCGATCAACGAGCTGAGTCGAGGCGCAGCTTCTTCATCTCCTTTTCCGTATTCCCTAGCTCTATGAATATTTAGCAATAAATCTGCAAATTTTGTCTTCCTTGCACCAATAACTTGAGCATAGATATATAAAAATTTGTATGCTGAGGTTAATAGGTCTTAATAGTTCTTTTTAAAACTGGTGCAAGAAGATTTTAGGTTAATTGTTGATTTAGTCTCAGTTCTCGCTGTCGCAGCCTGTGGCGGACTGTTTGCGGCGCTGTTACGACAACCTGTTTTGTTAGGGTATCTCATTGGCGGGATGGTGGTGGGGCCTGCAGGACTGGGATTAATTAAAGAAGTTATCCAAGTGGAGACTCTGGCTCAGTTTGGGGTCGCTTTCTTGTTATTTGCGTTGGGTGTAGAGTTTTCCTTTGCAGAACTTAAAAAGGTAAAAGCGATCGCTCTGGGTGGTGGAGGGCTACAAATTGCGCTGACGATTTTGATCACGGTTGTGATCTGCGGTGTAACAGGTGCTTGGGGAGCCTTACCTGCTAAGGGCGTATTTTTGGGGTCAATTCTGTCTTTATCTTCAACCGCAGTTGTCCTCAAATGCTTGATGGAAAGCAATGAAACAGAAACGCCCCACGGACAGGTGATGCTGGGTATTTTGGTAGTGCAGGACTTGGCATTAGGACTAATGCTAGCAGTCCTACCAGCGTTGCATGAACCAGGTGAAGCGATTGGTGTCGCCGTCGTGACAGCGCTGGTACGCATTGGCTTATTTGCGGCTGGTGCAGTTGTCGCTGGGATTTGGCTGATTCCGCCACTGTTAAGACTTCTGGCTCGTACTGAAAGCAAAGAGCTATTTTTATTAGGTGTAGTGGCACTGTGCTTGGGAATTGCCCTGCTGACAGAGTATTTAGGGCTATCGATTGAAATGGGGGCGTTTGTCGCCGGTTTGATGATTTCTGAAGTGGAATACGCTGACCAAACTTTGACCTATGTAGAGCCGCTCAGAGACATCTTTGCCAGTTTGTTTTTCGCATCTATTGGGATGTTGATTGACCCAGTGTTTTTGTGGAAAAACCTGGAATTGATTTTGGGTTTAGTGGCAATAGTTTTTGTAGGTAAGTTTTTAATCATTACACCTTTGGTAAAACTGTTCCGCTATCCCTTAAAAACAGCTTTAATTGCTGGGCTGGGGCTGGCTCAAATTGGGGAATTTTCCTTTGTACTTGCCAGTGAAGGGCAGGCTTTGGGCTTAGTTTCGCGTACTGTGTATTTACTGATTTTAGGAACTACAGCAGTAACACTTGTTATTACCCCATTTGTGCTACGTTTGGTGCCATTTTTATTTACCGTGGCAGAATCTATGCCTTGGTTGAAACCTTATTTAGAAGAAGTCCAACCGCGGGATGTTGCAGATGATTTGCCATTAAAAGGGCACGTAGTAGTTTGTGGTTATGGGCGAGTCGGCAAAAATTTAGTCAAATTATTACAGCAGCACCAGCTACCTGTAGTCGTTATCGACCAGTCTGAAAGTAGAATTCAGAAATTGCGGGAAGCAGGAGTGCCTTATGTATATGGCAATTGTGTAAGTTTGCATGTGTTAGAAACTGCTGGGGTGAATCATGCCAAAGGAATGGCGATCGCACTTCCTGATCCTATGAGTACACGTCTTTGCCTTAAACGCGCTTTAGAATTATGCCCAGAATTAGATTTAGTGGTTCGCGCTACCCAAGATAAAAATATTGAAGTGCTTTATCAATTAGGCGCTAGGGAAGTTGTACAACCAGAGTTTGAAGCCAGCTTAGAAATGGCAACCTATTTATTAAAAGGTTTAGGCTTGGCAGGAGATGTTGTCCAACGGGAAATGCAGCAAATTCGCAAAGATCATTATTTGGACTTGCGGCCAGAACGTACTGCATCGGAAGTTTCCCGTGATTTAGAGCAAGCAACTCAAGATTTCAATCGCCGCTGGTATCCCTTACCATCTAGTTCGCCCCTAATTGGCATGAGCTTAGAAGAAGCAGATATGCGTTACTTAATTGGGGTGAGTTTAATGGCAATTCGCCGCGCTAACGGCGAAGAAATTGACTATCCCAATAACCAAACCCGATTGGAAGAAGGCGATCGCTTGCTGGTAGTGGGGGCAGATGAAGAACTAGCAGCTTTGGCAGAATTTGCCGTTGGTAGAACAGCCGTCCCAGGAGAAGATAGCGCTTGCCAGTGGACAGCAATTAATGCTGATACGCCAATTTTAGGTAAAAATTTAGCAGATTTAGATATTAGTAACAAATACGGTGTAAAAGTAGAGGCAATCCGGCGTGATGGGAAATTTATTCGCTCTCCTGATAGCCATATGGACTTGCGAGACGGCGATCAAGTATTGTTATGCGGCAGCTTAGAGAGTCTCAATCAACTACAACCTTTGTTTGCTACATCTGAGGCATTACCCCTCTCTTTACCGATAGTCAAAGCTGATGAGGCAGAAGCTCTAAAAGAAGTTCTGCCTGTAGATCAGCCAAGACATTAAATGGCGTAGCTAAGGGAAAATAGCCTGCAAAGAGAAGTTTGAGGAATGTTAGCCAGCAGACAAACCTAAATTTTAGGCTTAATGTAGGCGATCGCGTGCTTCCAAAGAGTAGTTTGTTGGCTGTGTTCATCCACAATACAGACGCAGTTTGGATCTTGCCAAATTATCCTACCTGTAAGTAAATCGCCCGTCACCAGTTTGAAATCTACTGCTGCTGCATTTTTAATCAGGTTTTGTACTTGCCGAATACTGGGCAGTGAAGTGTCGAATTCCGTAAGGGTTTTTGGTGGTGATGGATGCATAGGGAAGAATGTTTAAATGGAGATTGGAAGGGAGATGAGGGGGATGTAGACGCTACGCGTCTTCCCGCAGGGTGGGAGATGAGGGGGATGTAGACGCTACGCGTCTTCCCGCAGGGTGGGAGATGAGGGAGAGAAATTCTCATGCCCAATGCCCCATGCCCAACTCCCAATTTCTCATCCATAATCGACAGTAACTAATCTTTGATAATTCATCATTGGGTAAATGGCAATCGAATTTACTAAGTATCACGGTTTGGGGAATGACTTTATTCTCATTGATAATCGCTCTTCATCAGAGCCAGTAATTACTCCAGAGCAAGCAATCAAGTTGTGCGATCGCCACTTTGGTATCGGTGCAGATGGTGTAATTTTTGCTTTGCCAGGAGAAAACGGTACTGACTACACTATGCGAATTTTTAATTCCGATGGTTCAGAACCGGAAATGTGCGGTAATGGAATTCGCTGTTTAGGCGTATTTTTAGCTGACTTAGAGGGCGAATCGAGGGCTAAAGACTTATATCGCATTCAAACATTGGCTGGTGTAATTACACCCCAACTGATGGCGGATGGTCAAGTGAAGGTGGATATGGGTTTACCCAAATTACTGGCTGGAGAAATTCCCACTACTTTAAGCGCTGCGGATACCAAGGTAATTAATCAACCCCTAGAAGTGGCAGGTAAAACTTGGGAAGTTACCTGTGTGAGTATGGGCAATCCTCACTGTATTACCTTTGTGGAAGATGTCGCTGCAATTCCTTTAGAAAGCATTGGGCCACAGTTTGAACATCACCCAGTTTTTCCCCAACGCACAAATACTGAATTTATTCAAGTAGTTAGCCGTGATTACTTGAAAATGCGAGTTTGGGAACGAGGTGCTGGTATTACATTAGCTTGCGGTACTGGTGCTTGTGCTTCCTTAGTGGCTGGTGTGTTGACCGGAAAATGCGATCGCATCGCCACTGTAGAACTACCTGGTGGCCCTTTACAAATTGAATGGTCAGAAATTGACCAACGGGTTTATATGACTGGCCCAGCAGAGCGAGTTTTTACTGGGAAATTATAGTTTTTATCGGCAGGTATATTGCCTGCCATACCCAAAATTAATATCATCATGTAATTTTTCCTCCTCTGTTCGCCAAAGAGATTGTCTATTTTTTATTTGGAAGTTTCTTAGCGTATAGGAATGGTAATTACAAACTCCGTCCCTCGTTCTGGCAATGAGAAACACTCTAACAATCCACCATGTTTTTTAGTCACAATTTGATAACTAATTGATAATCCCATCCCAGTACCTTTACCAACTGGTTTAGTAGTAAAAAATGGTTCAAATAAATGCAGTCGAACATCTTCGGTAATTCCTGTACCGTTATCAGCAATTTTAATAATAATGTTTTTATTTACCTGAGCAGAAGTAATGTGAATTACTGGTTCAGCACAAAGCCCTTTTTCAAAAGCTTCTTCTAAAGCATCAATGGCATTTGCCAGGATATTCATAAATACCTGGTTCAATTGTCCTGCAAAGCAAGGTATTGCTGGGATTTCACCATAATCTTTGATTAATTCAATGGGAGGGCGATTATTTTGTGCTTTTAATCTATGTTGTAAAATTAACAAAGTACTATTGATACCTTGGTGCAAGTCTGCCGTTTTAAACTCAGCTTCATCTAACCGAGAGAAGATTCGCAAACTCAACACAATCTCACGGATGCGCTCAGATCCAATCTTCATTGAAGTCAGTATCTTAGGCAAATCTTCTATTAAGTATTCAATCTCAGCTTCTTGTTCAGCATTTTGAATTTCTGCTTCTGGATTGGGGTAATATTTTTGATAAAGCTGAAGTAATAAAAGCAATTGCTTAGTATAGTCGTCAGTGTATTTAAGATTACCGTAAATAAAGTTAACTGGGTTATTAATTTCGTGAGCGATACCAGCAACTAAGCGCCCCAAAGAAGACATCTTTTCGTGCTGGATGAGTTGTGACTGCGTAAGTTTGAGTTCGTTTAAAGTTTGCTTAAGATTAAGATTTTTTTGCTGTAGTTCTTGCGTGCGCTCTATTACTTTTTGTTCTAAGTTTTGGCTGTAAGCTTCTAGTTTTTTGTTAGCTTCGTATTGCTCTACTAGTAGTCGTTTAACCTGTTGAATTAACTGATTCAAAGCAATAGCTAAAATACCAACCTCGTCTTCGGTTGTCACTGAGGCTTGGAGATTAAAATCAGAGCTACGGGTAACTTGTTGTGCAATCTGAGTTAAAGCTTTTAAAGGACGAGTAATGGCTCGCGCAATTAAACTCCCCATAATTGCCACAATCAAGCTTCCCAGCAAAAATAACACTCCCAAATGTTGCCAGAGTTTCCATCGAGCTAGGTCTAAAGGCAAAATGGGATATAACACTGTAGTTACTAGAGAATGGCTTGCGCCTCGAAATAAGATGCTTTTAGCTAAATAATTCTGGTTGTCAATCGTAATTCGTCTAGCAGGTGAATCAGGGCTAGGAAATGCTTGTTTGCTACTAGGTACTGTTGATAATGTTGTAGCAACTATCTGGTTTTCTCTGAGAACAATTAAATGCTTAGAAGAACCAGCAGCAATTTTTTTCAGAAGCGTATCATCTACTGAATAACCAATGATCATTCCTCCTGAAATTCCAGCCGATGATTTAATTGCATGAGTTACCACTTGCAGAACTTGTTTTTCGCCTTCTACATTTAACAAATCAATTAAATGTGCACCACGACTAGCGCTATTACTAATTGCTTCATCCAATATTGTAACTTGGTATAAAGAATTGTTACGCACATCTAGTAATAAGTTGCCTTGGGAATCAACTATTTTGATCCAATCTAATTTCAGTACAGACTTAAGTGGTAGTAATATTTGTAAAAGTAAGGCTTGATCGCGCTTTTCCACAGCTTGACTAAGCTGATTTTGTGTAGCAATCAACTCAATTTTAGTTTCTAGCGTTTGCTGCTCATATTGAAAATCTTGAGAAACACGTTCAGCAAAACTTTCAACCTCTTGGCGAAAATTATGTTCCAAACTATCTGTGAACCAATGTCCTAGTGCTAGTAAGCCAAACATGAATACGCTAAAACAAACTATTAGTAGCGGTAGAACTATCTTTTGGCTTAGACTCAACCGCCTAAAAAATCTGTGCATAACAAGTTCTATTTATTGAGCAGGGACAAAGCCATTTTTTTGTAGCAGTTTTTTTCCTGTCTCGCTATAGATAAAATCTATAAAACCCTGGGTATGTGCTGAAGGCTTTTTACTCGCTATAATGCCAATTTGACGTAGCATTTTGTATTTACCATTAATTAAGTTTTCTTGTGTAGGTGCAACTCCGTTGAGGCTGAGACGATTGACTGGTAATTGATTGATGAGTGAATAAGCTAAAGAAAAAGCGCCGATGGAATTAGGAGTATTTTGTAAGGTTTCTATTAATTCACCCTCTTTATTCAAAATTACGGCTTTAGTTGTAGTCTTATCATCACCTAAATAATATTTTCGCAATAATTTTTTGGCTGACTCATCTTCTGGCCGATCTAACACTACAATTTTTGCATCAGGCCCGCCCAGTTCTTGCCAATTAGTGATTTCACCTTTGTAAATTGCTTTTAACTGCTGAGTTGAAAGATTGCTTACACCTTTAACGCTATTGTGAGTAGCAACAACTAACAAGTCTTTTGCCAATTCGCGATACTGAATTTGACCGTTATCTTCTTCAGGCTTGAGTTTTTTACTAGTACTAGCAATCTCGATAAGATTGTTTTTCAAAGCTGCGATCGCACCTTCAGATTGGCTATTAGAAACAAACTCAATTTTAATTGCTTTGTTTTGAGCTTCATAAGCTTTTGCTAACAGTGTTGAGACCGTTAACGTTGAACTAGAGCTACCCATTTTGATAATTTTTTGGGCTTGGGAATCAGTCTGGCTAGCAACTTGACGAGAATCTGTTGGGGGCGTTGAATTAATTGCAGTACAACTGTACAACCCAAAGAGCATAATTCCCATGAACAGCGAGTGAGCAATTTTTTGCATAACTTAACGATTCAATTTTGGATGTTGCATCGCTCCACAAATTAATTGAAAAACATAAAATCGATATTAATTTATGGCGCAAGTATATTTGTACACACAGTATGCGACTGAAAAAATTTTATTTAGCAATAGATTATACTCTCTGGTATGTTTAACCAGAATTGAAATAAAACATTATTTTGGTAGATATTTTTTGAAATAGAAAGCTATAAAGTGAAAACAGAAGTAAAGATTAGCCTAGCACAAGAAGATTGAGAATTATAGTTTACTCTATTTGATTTTTTTGTTTTCTGTAATAACACTGAGATAATAGTGCCAGAGGATTCTGGTAGCGACTGCACGCCAAGGCCGCCAATTTTGGGCGATCGCTTCTATTTCTGTGGGTGTGGGGCGTGTTGTTAATCCTTTGAGCTTTTGTAAAGCGATCGCTACTCCTAAATCGCCTTTGGGAAACACATCAGGATGTTGTAGCGCCATCAGCAAGTAAATATCAACTGTCCAGTCTCCAATCCCTTTGATGCACTTTAATTCAGTTCTGATAGTCGTTTCATCCATTGTCTCTAATTGAATTAAATTCAGCTGTCCATTGCTGATTGCATTCGCCAATTCTCGACAATAAAGCATTTTTTGCCGACTAAACCCAACTCCTCTTAATTGCATATCATCCAGCGTTAAAAAATTCTTAGGTGTGAGTGGTTGGATAACTTCACACAGACGTGCATAAACAGCCTTGGCTGCTGCTAAGGAAACTTGCTGTTCTAGAATAATCCGCAGCAAGGTAGGAAAACCCCTTTCTCTTTCCCACATTGGTGGCGGCCCAAATTTTTCGAGAATACCAGCAAAATCACTATCAAGATTAGCAAGCACCATCAAAGCATGGGTAAAGGTTTCCTGAGTTAGTGATTCTATTTCTGGTGTTGGAGAAATCGTTTCTTTTAAAGTCATTTTTTAATAAAATTGGGAATTTAAAATTAGGTTTGCCAAATAGAATTGTGCAGATTTTTAGAATTGCTTAGACTGTTGTTGAAATTAACAAATATTAAACATATACAATTTCATAATTGTGTATCGAATTAAAATCCTAAAAGCTATTTTTTAACTAGGTGTCTTTGTATTTAAGCACGCTAAAAAGTAATGTTTATCCTAATAATGATTGCTAAAACCAGCAATTCATTAATTGAATAGCAAGAATTTTTGTGGGGTCGCATTGACAGATATTTCATTCATACTTTAATCATAAGTAGTACTTAACCTAAGAGTTACAGAATACGGAATCGGTGTTCTAGTCTATGAGATTGTTGATTTTTGGCTACTATTCAGCATTAATTTAGATCTGTTCACCCGATTGGGGGAATGCGATCGCATCAAGCAGAATTACCCTGAAATAAGGGGTAGTTTTGCTGCTGACAGCAATGATGTTACTCACATCAAAATTGTCAAGATGGCAACAATTGCCTCAATTACATTAGTTCCTGGCTGTACAAAGGCACAAAAAGTGGATGAAACTGTAAAATTACTGCATAAACCAGATTTTCCACATAGGACTCTAACTTTGTTGGAGAAAATTGCTGCTAATTTACCGGGAATGATTTTCCAAGTCCTGCAACGTCAGGATGGTTCTGAACAGGTGATGTATGTAAGTTCTGGTTGTCGTGAATTATATGAGTTAGAACCAGAAGTTATTCAAGCAGATTTGCAGGTACTATACAAACTAGTTCATCCACAGGATGCGAACAGCCTCGTAGAATCTGTTGAGGTCGCTAAAGCTACTTTGTCACCTTGGCGTTGGGAAGGTCGCATCATTACACCGAGTGGCAAAATCAAGTGGATTCAAGGCGCTTCTCAGCTAGAACTACAAGCTAATGGTGATTGGCTGTGGGAGGGTTTGGTAATGGATATTACAGACCGCAAGCAAGCAGAGGAAGAATTGCGAACCAGCGAGAGGCGCTATAAAGCGATTTTAGATGCGATTCCCGATTTGATGTTTCGCCTCAGCCGTGAGGGTGAGTATTTGGACTTAAAAGGCGATGGTGCAAACATAGTTTTGCCGAAAGAAGAGATAGTTGGTAAAAATTTGGCAGATATATTACCAACAGATGTAGTTGCAATTAGCCAAGAAGCGATCGCCAAAACTTTGGATTCTCATAATTTGCAAACCTGTGAATATCAACTACCAACGCCTTTAGGAATTCGAGATTATGAGGCACGTTTGGTAGCAAGTGGTACAGATGAAGTGTTGGCAATTGTCCGCGATATTACAGAGCGCAAACAAGCAGAAGCTAATTTGCAAAGCTTGGCGCAAAAGTATTCTAAAGCTTTTCGTTGCAGTCCCAATCCCATCAGTCTCAGTACCCTGGAAGAAGGACGCTACATAGAAATTAACGACAGTTTTGTCAGACTATCGGGTTTTGAGCGAGATGAGGCGATTGGGCGCACATCTTTTGAATTAAATATGTGGGTCAATAAGCGCGATCGCATGAAATTAATACAGGAATTGCGAGACCTGGGTATGGTACGAAACTTAGAAATAGAATTTCGTGCTAAATCAGGACAGATTCTCACATCACTGCTATCGGCAGAAATTATTGAATTAGACGGCACTCCCTGCATCTTAGCAGTCAATCACGACATTACCGAACGTAAGCAAGTAGAAGCCCAATTGCGCCTTTCGGCACAGCGCGATCGCTTGTTGACGGAAACTTTAGCCAGAATTCGCTCTTCCCTCAATTTAGAGCAAATTCTGCAAACTACAGTCACAGAAGTTCGGCAATTTTTACAAGCTGACCGCGTGTTTATCGGTCTGAATGATGCCAAACAAGGAGGTAAAACGGTTGCGGAATCAGTAGATCCTAAATATCCCGCCATTTTGGGTTGGACAACTGAAGATAAAACTTATCTCCAAGAATTAAAAACTCTACTCACTACTAATCGGGTGCGCTTAGTAGAAGATATCGATCAAATAGCTGCATCGCCCAAATTAAAGGCACACTATGAGCAATTCCAAACCCGGGCGACCTTGGCTGTACCAATTATGGTAAACAATGAATTATTGGGAGCGTTAATTGCTAACCAATGTTCCGGGCCACGTCACTGGCAAGCTATAGAAATAGATTTACTGCAACAAATGTCAGAGCAGTTAGCGATCGCTATTCAACAAGCTCGACTTTATCAAGAACTGGCAACACTCAATACTAATTTAGAACACCAGGTAGAAGAACGCACCGCCCAACTACAGCAGAAAATGCAGGAACTAGAAGCACTGCAACGGGTGAAAGATGTAGTACTGCACACCGTTGCTCACGATTTGCGAACTGCAGTCATGGGTAATTTATTGGTGCTGAAAAATTTACTCAAAAATCGCGGACAGAATCAAGAAGCCACGCCATTGGAAATTCCCGTCCCGCGTTCGGTCATTGAGCGGATGATTCAAGGTAATGACCGACAATTAGGAATGATTGACTCATTACTAGAAATTCATAGTTGCGAAGGTCAAGGCATGGCCCTGCGCCGGGAATTAGTACATTTTAGTACGCTGCTGGAGTCGATTATTAAAGACTTGCAGCCGATGCTCAACCAAAATCAAGCGATATTGAATAACTTACTGCCTGACGATTTACCATTAGTGATGACAGATCCAACTCAGTTGCAAAGAGTCGTAGCTAATTTATTTACCCATAGATTGCAAAATAATCCCCCTGGGTTAAGCTTTACCATTAAAACCAAAATTGAACCGGGCATGATTCGCACCGAAATTCAAGATAATGGTATCGTCATGAGCAAACTAGAGTGCGATCGCCTATTCGATTTATCTGTTCGGGAACCCCAAGCCTGTTGTTCCACGAGTCTAGCTTTAAAAATGTACCTCAGTCGGCAAATAATTCAAGCACATGGTGGAGAAATAGGTGTTACTAGTAGTCGCAAACAAGGTTTAACTTTTTGGTTCACATTACCCTTAGCCACTCCATCCCCAATAATTCGTAATTCGTAATTGTCTATGTTCTCTCTCTCCCCTGCTCCCTGCTCCCTACCCCTTTTTTAGTTGCCAGTCTCTCATCCCTTTAATTAACCCTATTGAGAAATCCAAGCCAAAATACCAGGGTATTGTGGCAGTCTGGAAATAGGAAACACCTGCGACTTATGGGTAAAGTGGGTAATAAGCGAATGGCTACCTTATTAAAAACAGTGGAAAGGTGGGCTAAAACAGCCTTTTGTACATCAACTAATGAAAAAGTTGCTGTTGCTAAAACTAAAATTCAAGAATCTGAATGGTTAGCTGCTAGACAGCGCTTTTTATGGCAAAGGTTGCAATTGTGGTTATTGCTAGCACTAATCTGCTTATTTACCTTTACTTTGCGTAATATTTATGATTTATATTTTCCTTTAAAGGAATTTGAACCATTACCAGAGGCGTTCAGAAGCCAAGGATTGTTTATCAATCTTGCCATGCTGGTAATTTTAATTATTTGCTTTAGCTTGCACAGAACTCAGTTTGGTCAGCGTTATCCGGGACTATTATTTTTAGGGTCGTCTTGGTCATTTAGCCTCGCATCACAGTTATTTGCTACTATCAAAGGCTTTGCATTCCCTGATACCCTGGGTTGGTCACTGCTGTTTTTAAGCCAAGCTACATTTATTCCCGTTTCCTGGCGTTTACATTTGATGTCTCAGGTGGGTTTACTGATTTACTATTTTGGTGTCAATACAGCCTTAGGACTACCAACCCCCATAGCAGAACATCCAGAAATCTATAATGTCACATTTATCTTGTACGTTTTTTGGCTATGTGCAATCTGCGATTTGGGTGTTTATCTTTACGATCGCCTGCAACGCTCAGATTTTTATGCTCATCAAGAACTAGAATCTGCTTATCAACAGATCAAGGTTGCAGAAGCAAAATATCGCAGTATCTTTGAAAACGCTGTGGAAGGGATTTTTCAAAGCAGTCCTGATGGTAAATACATTACAGCTAATCCTGCCTTAGCTAAGATTTACGGTTACTCATCGCCAGAGGAAGTAACAGCTAACTTCACTGATATTGAGCATCAACTATATGTTAACCCCAACCGTCGAGCCGATTTTGTCCGCCTGATTGAACAGAATGGTAGCATCTCAGAATTTGAATCCCAAATTTACCGCCGAGATGGGAGTATTGTTTGGATTTCTGAAAAAGCTTACGCAGTCCGCGACGAACAGGGAAAGCTGCTTTACTACGAAGGACTAATTGAAGACATCACCAAGCGCAAACAAGCTGAAGAAGCCTTACGAGTCTTTTTCCACGCAGTTTCTCACGATTTACGCAACCCAGTACTAGGTACTTTAATGGTGCTGAAGAATTTACTAGCAAACCCAGACAGCAAAATTACCATTTCTCGCTCAATTTTAGAACGGATGGTGCAAAGTAGCGATCGCCAACTCAGCTTAATTAACTCCTTACTGGAAGCTCATAGTAGTGAGGTGCAAGGGATAACTATACAATGTCAGCCAGTAGAATTACATACAATTGTCGAAGCTGCGATCGCGGATTTAGAACCGATGCTAGAGGAAAATCAAGCGACACTGAAAAATTCAGTCACCGCAGATTTACCATCAATTAATGCCGATCCGACGCAACTGTGGCGCGTATTTTCTAACTTGATTGTCAATGCAGTGAAACACAACCCCCCTGGGTTAGAGTTGACAATCAACGCCACCATCAAGGAAGACAAGATTTATTGTACAGTCAGCGATAACGGTGTCGGCATCAGCCAGCAACAAAGCGATCGCCTTTTTGACCTTTACTACCGGGGTAATATGTCTCGTAACTCTGTCAGTTTGGGATTGGGATTGTATCTATGTAAGCAAATCATCCTAGCTCATGGTGGCGACATTGGCGTAAATAGCGCTTTAAATAAAGGTGCAAGCTTCTGGTTTACCTTGCCAATACAGTAAGTAGGCGAAATTAAAGATAATTGGCTGAGGCTGTCACTTGTCCTTGGTCATTTGTTATTGGTAAGGATTTCCAGCCTATTGGCGTTTTTAACATAGTTCGGTTTATTTCTCTGGACTTACTTAGTCATCAAATTGCTTATATCAAGGTGTTTGGTAATTGGTAATTGTCATTTATCTTTATTCCCCTGATCTTTAATGCCTAAATTGTTAAAAAAATATGACATTTTTTTGTTGCTAAAGTTACTCTGACTCTTGCTCCAAGATGCACAATTTTCCTCATTTTATCTAACTCCACTTTTTTAGGGGGGTTTGCATCCCTTTATAGACAATAATTATCACCAAAGCACCCATATAAATATCAGTAAATTATGGGCAATTAAATCAAATTAACGGTAATCACATCGGGATAGTAAACTTATAAATTGCCACGTAAAAACCCTATTGACTCCTCAAAAATATGAGTCTAATGTGATAAGTAGTCCTTGGTAGGACTACTCACAATGCATCAGAAAGTTAGGAGGTATTTCCTATGATGATGATGATGGCTGAATCCATGACAACCGAAATGCAAACTTGCATGGATGCTTGCATGGAATGTCATAAAATGTGCATGGAAGCCATGACTCATTGTATGTCTATGTTCAAAGGCGGTAAGCAAATGGACATGAACATGATGAGCATGATGGGCATGATGCGCGACTGCGCTGAAATGTGCATGATGTGCATGAATATGATGATGGGCGGTTCCGAATTCATGGGACGCACTTGTATGCTGTGTGCAGAAATGTGCGATCGCTGTGCAATGGCTTGCGAACAAATGAGCGACAATCCCAAAATGATGGAATGTGCTGCTGCTTGCCGCAAGTGTGCAGAATCTTGCAGAATGATGCAAATGATGCCTGCTTAATTTCCATAACTCGCAGAAGTTTATCTGCAACCTAATATTCAAGCGCTCAGGCTCACAAAGTCTGGGCGCTTGAAGTCTATTTATAGGAAAAAATCAGAAGATAGATTCAAAGGAGAGAGATATATATAACTTATTGAGGATTTCAATATTTAAATGATTGCTAACAAACATTTTGATAGCGAAATGTAGAGTAGTTTTGAACTATTTTGTTGCTCAACTTTTTAGGAAAGTAAAAATATATTCCTAGAAATAAAGAGTGTTGATAGAAACTGGCGATCGCGTTTGAGCAAAATAGTAAAATCCATTACCCTCAGAGACCATTTATAAAGTAAATCTTAAGTATGGTGCGTTACAGATAAATTTCATTTTCTATCAGGACTTACGCAACTGGTACACCAATCTTCTGGTTTAAGAGTCAACAGTCAAGGGTCAAGGGTCAAAAATTCAAGTTTTTTGGACTTTTGACTCTTGACTCTGGACAGCCTCAACGAAAAAAATGTGACACTTGCGTAAGTCCTATCTATAAGTCCCAAATTCTTTCATAGTCGTAACACACCGCCGCATCGATGGTGCTTTAGGCGCTAGGATAGTTATTTCGTGACGAATGATCTTACAAATAAGCGCCCAACACACCCTACTGGCGTGTCTAGACTAAAATAGTGCGTTTAACTCAACTAAACTTGAGGAATTAGCGGAAGCACAGTGAGATTTCATATGATGTCCGGCAAATTACCCATAATTAAGCCGCTATTTTTGGCCACCAGTGAAAATTGGTTAAGCCATGTACAAAATCAGGCTGGTCAAGAATTTGACGACAACGTTGAATCAAAATTTCCTCAACCTCATTAAGACTATCAAAACTGCGATTAGCAATTGGTTCATTCGTAAGAGTCCACAAACGCTCAGCTGGTTGTAATTCTGGAGAGTGAGAAGGCAAAAATTCTAAGTGTAAACCTTGTGGAATTTTGACTTTGGCGCTCTTGTGCCAGCCAGCCTGGTCAACAACCAAAACTACCTGTTTTTTCTCACCAATACCAAAGTGTTGAGCAAAATCTGCAAGTACTTGATTAAATAATTGAATATTAACGTAAGGCAGTATCCACCAATATGTTTGACCTGAATGTGGATGGACAAAAGCATAAAGCCATAACCACTTAAAACGCCAATTTACAGTTGCTGTAGGTACTGTCCATTCATCAACCCAAATACGCCGGATTACGGGCTTCAAACCAACCCGATGTTCATCCTGCGCCCATACTTCTACGTCGGATTCTGGGTTTTGTGTTTGTATTTGTTCGACTTTGGTCTGTAAATTTTTTTTTCCACTGTGCCTGTTCCTCAAGGCTTGATTCTGTATGTTCTGGTCGAGGAACTCTTAAACGAAAACGCATTTGTTTGAGATATTCCCATCCTCGTTGACGGCTTACGGGACGACCGATTAAATCAGCAATCCAGTCGGCAACCTTCCTTCCGTTCCATTGCCCGCCTTCGCCTGGCGGCTCTTGTAATGCCTGCCATAGTAATGCTTGCTGTACATCGTCTAAAAGTGGTTTACTACTTCCTTGATTTAAAGCCCTTTGATCTCCTAAAGTTTCTACTGCGCTGCGGTTGTAACCCCAAACCAACTCATAAATCCAACTCCGGCTATAGCCTGTAACTGCTGCTACTTCTTGTGTCCTCATACCTTTAGCTAACAGCCAGATTATCTGGTAATGTGTCCGCAATACTGGTTCTTTGGAGGCGCGATAACCTGCCTCCAACTCCTCCAAGCTTAGATGTGGCTCAATTTTTATTATTTTTGGCATTGCGATTGCACCAATTCATGCACCTATCTCTATATTATGGGTGATTTGCCGGACATGATATCACCCGTAAAAGCGATTTAGTAAATTATCTGGCAAATATTTCTGCACCTTCCACCAACTAAATAAGATTAGGGAGCTGTATCAACGCGATCGCTTCACCTCCCACTACTCCACTACAATATAGATAGACTTTGTTGAGATTTGTATCGTTGGGGATTAGCTGTCATGGCTCCCGCTGTTTTAATTCAAAATCTGCAAAAGCGCTATGGCACGGTGGAAGCCGTCAAAGATGTCTCATTTCAGGTAGAACCTGGAGAAATCTTTGGCTTACTCGGCCCCAATGGCGCTGGCAAAACAACTACTCTGCGTGCTTTGTGTACCCTCACCACGCCGGATGCTGGCAAAATCGAAGTATCTGGAATTTCGGTGTTGGATAACCCCAGAGTAGCCAGACAAAAGCTAGGTTATGTGGCTCAAGAAGTCGCTTTAGATAAGGTATTAACTGGTAAAGAACTGCTGCAACTGCAAGCGGCGCTTTATCATCTCCCTAGCGCGGTAGGGAAACAGCGAATTGAGACAGTATTAGATTTACTCAATTTGCAAGAATACGCTAATAAAAAAACCGGAACTTATTCAGGCGGTTTACGCAAGCGCCTGGATTTGGCGGCTGGATTACTCCATGCACCAGATGTTTTGGTATTGGATGAACCTACTGTAGGGCTTGACATAGAAAGCCGCTTTATTGTGTGGGAATTCTTGCGGAAGCTACGCGCCTCTGGAACCACTGTAGTAATTACCAGCCATTATTTAGAAGAAATTGATGCGCTAGCCGATCGCGTGGCGATTATCGATCGCGGCGTTGTGATTGCATCTGGGACACCTTCACAATTAAAAGACCAAGTAGGAGGCGATCGCATTACTCTGCGAATTCGCGAATTCTCCCCCATTGAAGAAGCCGAAAAAGCTAAACATCTCCTGCAAGCTTTGCCATTGGTGCAGGAAGTAATTATCAACAGCGCCCAAGGTAATTCTCTTAATTTGGTAGTCACACCCCAAAATGACGCGCTAATTACCATTCAGCAAGCCTTAAATACAGCTGGCTTACCCATTTTCGGCATCGCCCAATCTCGCCCCAGCTTAGATGACGTTTACCTCGCCGCCACCGGACGCACCCTCATGGATGCAGAACTCGCAGCCGTAGCTAATCGCGATCCGAAAGCCGAGAAGAAGCAGAATATGAGGTAGGGATTGGGGATTGGGGACTGGGGACTGGGGATAAGGGAGATGAGGGAGATGAGGGAGACAATACCAAATGACAAATGACAAATGACAAACCCCAATTACCGATGCCCAATGCCCCATGCCCAATGCCCCATGCCCCATTCCAAAATCTAAAATCCAAAATCCAAAATTGTTATGAGTGTTACTCCAAAATCTGATATCAATTGGCAACCAGCAACATCGCTGCAAGGATCTGTTGATGCTACTCCTAATTTTTTTGGTGACTTAGTACAAGAGACGCTAGCTTTAACTCGTCGCTTGTTTATTCAGTTGCAACGCCGTCCTTCAACTTTGGTGGCAGGCATTATTCAGCCTGTAATGTGGCTGGTACTGTTTGGTGCTTTGTTCCAAAATGCTCCTAAAGGACTTTTTGGCAGTACGACAAATTACGGTCAATTCTTAGCCGCTGGCGTAATTGTTTTTACAGCATTTGCTGGGGCTTTGAATGCTGGTTTACCAGTAATGTTTGACCGCGAGTTCGGTTTTTTAAATCGCTTACTGGTAGCACCTTTAGCTTCCCGGTTTTCCATTGTTTTTGCTTCGGCAATTTTTATTATCAGCCAAAGTTTACTGCAAGCGGCAGTAATTGTCGCCGCCGCAGCATTTTTAGGCGCAGGTTTACCAGATTTAGCAGGACTGGGTGCGATCGCTTTAATTGTCTTCCTCTTGGCTTTGGGTGTCACAGCTATCTCTCTAGGCTTAGCTTTTGCCTTACCGGGACACATTGAACTCATCGCCGTAATTTTCGTCACTAACCTACCCCTGTTATTCGCCAGTACAGCCTTGGCACCTTTATCTTTTATGCCCCAGTGGTTGCAGGTTGTGGCTACTCTAAACCCCCTTAGCTATGCCATTGAACCAATCCGCTATCTCTATCTCCACAGTAATTGGGGATTGGGAAGTGTTGTGATGCAAGCTCCTTGGGGTGCTGTTACCTTTGGCGGAGCATTATTAATATTACTTGGCTTTGCTGTTGTGGCTTTATTAAGTATTCAACCCCAACTTCGACGAACTCTTGCTTAAGATATAAGCATAATTTCATTGCAAAATTTAGGGTAAGATTCCCATGAAAAAAATATTCCTACCCCTGACTAAACTCGCAGCCATTACCGTAGCAGGAATTAGCTTTGCCTCTTTACTAGCTCAACCTAGCTGGGCTCAATTGGGTACAGTTGATTCCATTAATGGTAGCGATCTCAATCAGAATAATGCCAATCCCTTTCCTGGTGCCGGTAGTTCAGATTTTAATATGTTCAACCTGATTCACCAGGCAAACTTTGGCACTCTCAACTGGAATGCTGACCAGCAAAATCAGCAGCTAGACGAAGCCGCCCTAGAGTTTAAAAGAAGACAACAACAAGCAATTCAAAAGGGTGGTCAGCTAGGAACTGCTCCCCAAACTTTGCCAATCATCACACTCCCACAAAATCCTTCTGGGGAGCAAACAGCACCAGCAAAAAACTAAAAGATTACCAAAAAATCGATTATCCATTAATGAGGGGCACAACGAAGTTTTTCTACGCTGTGCCCCTATAATTTTGTTGATTTTAAATGGGAAATTCTATAACCCTAGAGCAGCTAAAACATCACTGGCGTGAGTAGCTGTATTCACACTGGCATCAACATGGGTAATTTTGCCATTGGGGTCGATGACGTAGGTAACACGCTTAGCGTAACCACCACCATCAACATCATATGCTTTGATCAGGCTGTGGTCACTGTCAGCCAGTAAAGGAAAATTCAGATTATATTTTGCTGTGAATGCCTGATGGGAAGCTTCATCATCTGCACTCACACCTAGTACGACAATATCTTTACCTTGATAATTGGGTTGAGCATCCCGGAAGCTACAAGCTTGTTTTGTGCAGCCTGGGGTGTCATCTTTGGGGTAAAAATATAAAACTACTGTCTTACCTGCAAAATCAGATAAAGAAACAGTGTTGCCGTTAGTATCTTTGGCGGTAAATTTAGGTGCATCGGTACCGACTGCTAGAGCCATAATGAACCCTTCCTATTTCAGATTGTTGGGGCATTTGAAATTTTACAATAATTTACAATAATTAAATTAATTAATTAAACGTAGAAAATTCCCCAGATTCAAATGGCAGCTGTGAATTCTTCAAACCCCAAAGCCTTTTCCTATTCTCCAAGCACCATACAACGTGCGGAGCGATCGCTAATTTGTTCTCCCTTCAACCCTGCTTTATTAATGGCGATGCGTCAGCAGAGTGTCTCCGTGAGTGCGATCGCTCAAGATAATGGTATCAAGCATGGCTACACCAAGCAGCCGTTATCAGAATTAGCTTGCGATCAAGCTTTAGACTGGCTAATTCAAGTTGGTGTACTGCGGCGCGAAGTCGATGGACAGGGAATTACAGATAGTTTCCGCCTCACACCCCTAGGTCAAAAATTAGCAGCACAATACCAAAATAAAAATTGGCCTCAGCCTTCATGGAGCGATCGCATTCAAAATGCTGTGACTCGTTGGTTTCGACTACCTTTTTAGAATTTGAAACTAATAAGGTTAGGATGAGGGAGAAAAAGGGAACAATATATACGCAAGCATCGACCCCATTTATAAAATCTTTATCATCAGCATTAGACTGAGTTTGTGCGGTGATGGTAGGGAGTACAACACGAATGTGGGAAATCTAGAGGCAAAATCACGCCTCTAACTACTTCCTAGCTTGTTACCTGTTGACGAGTGGATTACCAGCTTACCGTTCAACCCTAAAATTCCGCCCCTTATGTCGAACAACCGATAGTCATTATGAAATCAATTATGGTGGTGGGGACAACATCCCACGCGGGGAAATCACTAATAACTACAGCTATCTGTCGCATTCTATCGCGCCGTGGCTGGCGAGTGGCTCCCTTTAAAGGTCAAAATATGGCTTTAAATGCATATGTAACCTCTAGCGGGGGAGAAATTGGCTACGCCCAAGCAGTGCAAGCTTGGGCGGCGGGAGTTGTACCTTGGGTAGAAATGAACCCAATTTTACTGAAGCCCCAAGGAGATATGACTTCGCAAGTCATTCTGAAAGGTAGGCCTGTAGGTAAGGTAAGTGCGGTAGATTACTACGAGCAGTATTTTGAACTGGGTTGGCGGACAATTGAAGAATCCCTACAACATTTAGGTACAGAATTTGACTTGTTGGTTTGTGAAGGCGCTGGTAGTCCTGCGGAGATTAATCTGAAGCACCGCGACTTGACAAATATGCGAGTAGCTAAGTATTTAAATGCACCAACTATATTGGTAGTAGATATAGATAGAGGTGGTGCATTTGCTCATGTTATCGGTACTTTAGAGCTATTAGACCAAGACGAACGCGATTTAATTAAAGGTATAGTAATTAACAAGTTCCGCGGGCAGCGCTCCATTTTAGAACCAGGTATCAAATGGTTAGAAGCGCGGACTGGTATTCCTGTGATCGGTGTTATACCTTACTTGGAACATATGTTCCCAGCAGAAGACTCCCTAGATTTATTGGAGAGGAAAGCCCATAAATCCCAAGCTGACCTAGATATTGCTGTTCTACGCTTACCCAGAATTTCTAACTTTACCGACTTCGATCCTTTAGAATCAGAACCAACAGTATCCGTAAGATACCTCAACCCCAAGCAAGATTTAGGGCATCCAGATGCAGTAATCCTACCAGGTACAAAAACCACAATTCCTGACTTGATACTGCTACAAAAAAGCGGCATGGCAGAAGCTATACAACACTATGCGGCTTCTGGTGGTACGGTTTTAGGTATTTGCGGCGGCTATCAAATGCTGGGTCAAATCATCGCCGATCCAGAGGGGATAGAAGGACAAGCTGGCAGATATCAAGGGTTGAATTTATTACCAATCAGAACTGTAATTACCGGACAGAAAATTGCTCGTCAGCGCCAAGTCAGCTCAAACTTCCCGCAAATGGGCTTACCAGTTTATGGGTTTGAAATTCATCAAGGGCGATCGCGCATTGAACAGCAACCAGATAGTCAAGCCTTTCAACCTCTATTTGATGATATTAATTTAGGCTTAGTAGATAGTTGTCAATCGGTTTGGGGTACATATCTTCATGGTATCTTTGACAACGGCCCTTGGAGAAGGGCTTGGTTAAATCGCCTCCGTCAACAACGGGGTTTAAAATCTCTGCCTACGGGTGTTTCTAACTACCGAGAACAGCGAGAGCAAACTTTGGACTCCCTAGCCACTGAAATTGAAAACCATTTAGACTTAACGCCGTTTTTGTCTTAGAGAGGTTGGTATTTGATGAATGTTCGCGTCCACTTTTTACCAGATGATGTCACAGTAGAAGCTGAAGTAGGAGAACCCCTGTTAGATGTAGCAGAACGGGCGGGGATATTTATCCCTACTGGCTGTCTCATGGGGACTTGTCACGCTTGTACAGTGGAATTAGAAGATGGAGAAACTATCCGCGCTTGTATCACAGCAGTACCCCCAGGACGCGAACAATTAACTATTAATCTCTTTAGTGACCCAACTTGGTAATAATAGCAAAGTGCTGAGTGCTGAGTGCTGAGTGCTTGTCTGTACCTCACTAGTATGGAAATTGCTATCAATGCCAATTCAACCCATTTACTTTGTAACCCCTACTTTTTGAGAATCGGGTTTTATTCCTAAATCCTATAGCGTTCCCGGTTCCCTGTTCTCTTGAGAAACTTTAGCCTTCATCCTTCCTTGCTAAAGCATATTCCTTAAACCTTTCCAAATCCGCTTGAATTGTGGACTCCACCGCCCGTCCTAAAAATAAGTTATCCATGATTTTGCCAATGATTCCTGGAATGGCATAGGAAACGGTGAGCTTCACGATACTACTATTATGGCGATCGTAAAAACGAATCGCCCCTTGATTTGGCAACCCATCAATCGATTGCCATTGAATAATCTGATTGGGTATAACTTTGAGAATCTGAGATTTCCAGGTAAAATCCAGACCGCCAGTACTTAGCTTCCAAATAGATATATCTGGATTATCGGGTGGAATCTTCACTGAATCAATCCACTTCATCCATTTGGGCATTTGTTCTAAATCAGACCAGAGGCTCCAGACAAAATCTATAGGAGCCTCTACTTCTACCTGTACACTATGCTCTAGCCAGTCTCACATTTTTTCCTCTGCGCCTTTTGTTGCTGAGTGCGGTTCGTTATTGCTTCAAATTCTCTAAAATTACTTTTGCTGCCCGCCTTCCGGAAATTGTTGCTCCTTCCATACTATCGATATAGTCTTGCTGAGTGTAACTACCTGCCAAGAAGAAATTCGGCACAGGTGTCTTTTGGTTAGGACGATATACATCCATACCTGGCGCTTCGCGGTAGAGAGATTGGGCAAGTTTGACTACGTTGTACCAAGTCATATTTAACTCCCGCGATGAGGGGAAGAGTTCATGCACTTGAGCAAGGACGTGCTGGGCGATCGCTTCGTTGCTTTGTTTAATAAATGGATCTCCCGGTGTCAGTACTAACTGCAATAATGACCCCTGTCCTGGGCGATAATAATCCGCAGGGCTACTCAGTGCTAAATCGGAAAAGCAAGAAAAGTCAGCATCGGCAGTATAAAGTAAATTATCTATGCCAGCTGCATGATTTAGCTGTTTGCGTTTTTCCTCATCTTGCAGTTCTGTTACCCAACCATCAAATCTCAGTTGTACTGTTGCTACCGGCACAGCATCTAGTTTGTAGATATTGTCAAATTCTGACCACTTCCGCCACTGCTGAGGTAATATCCGCTGAATCCCTGGGACATCACAGGCGAAGACATAGGCATCAGCAGTAATTACTTCTTCTGTATCACCTTGGGCAACTACCATCCCAGTTACACGGGTTTCTTTATCTGATTCCACAAACTGAATTTCCCGCACTTGCCGACGGGTGTAAACTTGCGTGCCTCTAGCAGCCAAATATTCCAATATGGGTTTATGTAAATATTCATGAGGGGAACCTTCCAGCATCCGCAGTATAGAAGCCTCAGTTCTGACAGCGAAAAACTGAAAGATTGTCAGCATACAGCGGGCAGAGATATTTTCGCAATCAATAAATCCTAAGGCGTAAGCGATGGGGTTCCACATCCGCTTAATGCTACCTTGGCTACCACCGTGACTGCGAAACCAGTCAGCAAAGCTAATTTTATCCAAATCGCGAATAGTTTTCATCGCCCCCTCAAAGTCCACTAAACCCCGAACTATTGGGCTAGTGCCTAAGGCGATCGCATTTTGTAATTTATCTTGTAATGATAGTTGAGAAGTTGTGAAAAATGCCTTTAAACCATTAAAAGGCGCACCTGTGAAGAAACGAAAATCTAAAGCACCAGTACGCCCACCTTTGTTGATGAAAGTATGGGTATGTTCTTTCAGGCGTAAATTGTCTATTGCCCCTACCTTCTTCATTAATTCAAAAAGCTGATAGTAGCAGCCGAAAAACACGTGCAACCCCATTTCAATATGGTTGCCATCGCCATCTACCCAGCTGCCAACTTTACCCCCAACAAATGGACGGGATTCAAAAATCTGTATTTCACAGCCAGCATCAGCTAAATCTACGGCAGTGGCTAATCCTGCCAGTCCCGCACCTACGATTGCAACGCGCATTCCGTCGTTCCTTTTCAGTTTCTTTACAGATTGTAACTGGCTTGGTGTCGGAATTTGCTATTTATATGCAGCTGATTACCAGATATGAAAACATGAGAGTTTGTTTACACAAGACTCTCATGAACAAGAGACTAGAGGATAAAGACAATTCAAAATCCAGAAATTTTCTTTGAAGTTAACATTCCTACAAATTTTACAACGCTACTTGACATCATTTGCTACATCGAGGCTACCCCAACATACATATCATTTAAGTCTGCAACCCTCTCTAATGTGGTAGCCTCTACAACCCACCACCTACTTCACTGTAGTCTTCTCCTAAAAGAGAAGACTAAGTGATTATTTATTGACTTATCACCTATTTGGATGATATTGAAATAAAAACAAGTATTTAAAGGATTGTTGACAAATACCTGTCTACCTGCTTACTTCTTTAGTCTCTTCAGCAATAGATAAACCTCTGATCAGTTCCCGAATTACATCAGTTGCTGGTCTCCCAGTTTGCTGACAGTATTGTTCGAGTTTTTCAGCTTCCTGTGCTGCGAGATTGACAGTTATACGTTTGACAGCCCACTTCTTATTTGTCATTATCATGTTAGTTGCTATATATTAACATCATCAAGGACAGCTAATTAAAGATGAAAAAGGTAACATTCTTAGAATTAGTGTCAGTAAACAAGCAATGCCATTAACACTAAAAATGCTAGTTTTCTCAAAGATTGTTCATTTTCCAATAAAATATAAAAGGTAAAATTCCTTTGATACTGTTGTGACAGGAAAAATACCGCACACTTGCCTTTGGAGGGCTTTGCATCGGCATAAGTATCTTGGTGAAAGCCAAACAATTAAGTTTTATAAATCAAGGGTTGCCCATACTGTTAAGTAAATAAAGATTGTTGAATTTTTTCTTTAGCAAAAGCATTTGTTTTTCGCTCACGACTAAATTGGTTAAAAAATTCTGGAAAAAACATAATATCATAAGATCTAACAATCAAGTTTTAGAAGATCAATATTGTTAAACGCTTTCTGGGAAGGAGGTTTTAGCAATATATCTAGTTGGTTATTAATCACTGTGAAGTTCATACTAACCAGCCATAACTCCACTGGAGAGGTTGCTGTCCCTGGCATCTAGCTGTTGACATAAAACTTCATACTCATAAATGAAGATGTCTTAAGGGCGAAGGCTGAGTAAATTTTTATGTTCGCCTCATATGCACAGTTTGATGCAAAAATTTAGTAGCTTGTCATGAACTTTTAATTAATTTGATTGCTTTCCTCAGTTAGCATTACCCATAGCAATAGCCAATGATTCTGCTGTTAATATCTAATTAATTAAGAGCAAATTACTACCAAACGATTAATTTAAAACTTATATCTTTGGTAAGTTGTTTTATTCATTTTCTGGCAAGTAACCACTATTCTTTTTTTAAGAAATGAATTCTGAGGCTCTGAGGTAGTCGCTCAGTTTTTTCATAACTATAGATGTGTGGTTTATTAAAAGTATTCATCTGACTATAGTTACAGCTATTAAGATACATTCTTAATATATTTTCTTGCCATTGATGAATATTTTAGGGATTGCCAAAGAAAAGTTATTTGCATTGAATCATTCTTTTGTGACCTCAGTTCACTGTATAAAAAATATTGTACACTTCAATATTTTTTGGGTGCATTTATTATAGCCATTATTGCTAAACTTTAAGCAATCTTTATTCAAGGCTTTAATCCTAGGTTTTGTATGCTTTGTAAAATAATTACATAAAAAACCTTGCCTACCTAAAGTTTTAGTGAATGAAATTTATAAATAACAAAATGCTGAACTTTAATTTAAAAGCAAGACAAATATCTGCGGAAAGTTGGTCAATTTTAAAAAGCTGAAACTTAGCAGCAAGCTTGAATGATATTGTAATAATTAATACATTTTAAATAGGAGAATAAGTAAGGATATAAAAGATGACTATTATTACTTCATAAAGTTTTGAGCAAGTAAATAATCAGGCTATACGGTTCAAAATACTGATGCGAGTGTAGAATTGAGGTTTGTCGACAAATCTACTTACAGAAAACCTTACCTGCTGTTACAAAGCAAGGGATATTGTTTAAACTGCAAGTACTTTATCCTTTAAAACACCAATTGAGTATTCAGTAACCTGTAGTAACCCTGGGGGCTTCCAAATAAAAAAATAATCAATCGCGTTGGCAAGTAGAGGAAGCAGAGGAGGAAGAAGAATATAATTATGGTCTTCCCTCCGAAAAATGGATAACTTAATTTCTGGCAGTCCCTGAGATGGGTACTTGTAAACAAAGCTAAGAATGTAGCATTACAGGCGCGTGATTATTAGATATGACTTAAATGCTATGGTTCCTAGAAATGAAGAGATCTAGGTATGTGCAGTTCTAAGTTTTTCCCATGAGGGGCTAGCTTGAAAAATAGCTGAGGACAGAGGTAGGCAGTGCGTTGCGAAGACATTGCCGTGGGCGGGTTCCCCGCGTTGTAGCAACTGCCGTCATGGCAAGGTTTGTGCCAAAACTTGGCGTGAATGGCTGAGTGGAAATTAATCACAAGAAAAATCAAGGGGAGTTATACCAATAGGACTTACGCAAGTGTCACATTTTTTTCGTTGAGGCTGTCAAGAGTCAAGAGTCAAAAGTCCAAAAAACCTGAATTTTTGACCCTTGACCCTTGACTGTTGACTCTTAAACCAAAAGATTGGTGTACCAGTTGCGTAAGTCCTGACCAATTCAAAATTCAAAATTCAAAATTAAGAAAACCATATGTAGCAAGGGTTTTTGATTTTGGATCTGTTGCTGAATTTTGGAGAATTGGTGTTACTAACTATCCATCCCTGATGGCAAATGACAATATTTCCAGAAGGAGGCGTTTATCTCCCTTCTCACAAAAAGCTATTCAAATTGAAGTTCGGGTACGAGTTGCAGAGTACCAATACCTAAATCTTTGGGTGAAAGCGATCTCGCTTCAAACAAAGCCATCATATCTCGCAATTGCGGGTTGCCACGAGCCGATCCTGTCAATCCTTTGGCAATGATTAAACCACAGTAGCCTTTAGTATTTTTACACCGCTGATTCCATTTTTTGCGGGCTTCTACATGGATGGGGTCGTCATCTAAAAATTCCCCAAATAGAAATAATTCATCATTGTGGGTTTGTAATAAACCTAAGTCGTATTGATTGCCATCAAAGGGATCTGCTCCCGGATTAAAGCAAATTGCTTTTAATCCTCCAGATGCTTCTAAATTTTCAATTACCGTCTTCGCTCTGGGGCGAGAAGTTTGAATTAAAATCACGGGTAAACCATCACCTACTTTGGCAATTTCACCCACAGCATGATAGGTAACACCTTGACGCAAATATTCCAGCATTTCCCAAGAGACTACTCCCAAACTTAAGAAAGAGTCTTCGGGGATCAAATCATCTCGTAATGAACGAAACAGCATGGAGGAGTCTGCCATTTCGTCATCTTCAATATCTAAACCTGCCATTTCCTCCAATTCTGCCGCCAATTCTGGCATGGTAGAGACAGTCACAGATACTGTTTTTGTTGCTTCATCGGCATGAGGGAGTGTAATCCGATAGCGATGGCTGAGGCTGGGGAAGGAATCTGCATACAGTTGGCGACGGTGATCGCGGATAAAGCGGTTGAGGCTTTCTAAAGCGACAAAGACAACTAATGCTTCTTCGTCGTACAAAACAGATCGCAACCCTTCTAAAGGGTGGATATTACCGAAGGTAGGATCGACTTCCGATAACGGTAGATCTCCTAAATCGCTATCATCTTCTTCATCAGTTTCATCGTTACGCTCAAAGGTGAGAAACAGACAATCTTGCTTGAGAAAAGCTTCTTCTAAACGTCCTTGTGATTCTTCATCTCGTAAAACAGCAGCACGAAACTGCTTCAGGGATTCTTCGGAACGGTAGAACAAAATGCCATATTCCATCCCCAGCATCCCCATTACAGAAGCGTAAAGTTTACCTACATCCCATCGATTGATTTCTATAGATAAAATTTGCTGTTCTTCCAAAAATTGCCAGGGAGATGCTTGCCAAATCGTAAATGCCTTCTCTTGTAAAGCTTGTGCATACTGGGGAGGTAAATCAGGGATTTGACTATCAAGGATTTCCCCAAAAGAACGAAACAGTTCATCAATTAAAGGTAATTCTGGTGCGTAGTCAATGGCGATGTCCAAATCTTGTAATACCCCGCGCAGATAAAATTGGATCTCGCGATCGCGCACGACAATTCTTTGGGGACGAGCAGGTTTTGCTGGACTATGAGGATGTTCCATTGCTCGCATTAACGTGCGAACAACCGCCTCTGGCCCTGTTTCTGTGCCTACTACATCCATTCCTCTGACAATACCTTGGGAACCGTCCACCCAAAGAATACAATCGCCCTTTCCTTCTGGATCTCTGGGCTGGGTTTGGGAAGATGACAACGGACGGCGATCGCCCTCCCATACAGAAGGAATTTGGGTTAATTTCTTCAACCGACGACTGGTAGAGCGATTAAAACTTGTCATAGAGTAAGTTAATTAAAAGAAGCAATTTATCCGTCAATTTTTGCGAGTGGTTAGCCTCAGATGCAATTTTCCTAGCCTTTACCTGAATATTTAGTGGCAATTTAGGCTACCACAAGGCTAAATCTCCAAAAATAGCGAATCTTAAAACGCACCGAATCTCTCAATTCTAGAATAAAAATATTTAGCAGCTTTTGACGCAGTCTTTACAATTTACCAATCAGGGACATCAATGTCGCTAGAATGGATACAAAAACACTAACTACAACCCCAGCATACTGGTTAAAGCAATTTAGGAGTTACAACAGCATATGACACAAGCCATTCAGCCACAACAACGTGGAATTCAGTTAAGCGAAACCGCATTACGTCAAGTAAAATCTCTCCGTGACAAGCAAGGTCAAGATTTATGCTTACGGGTAGGCGTGAGACAAGGCGGCTGTTCTGGGATGTCCTACATGATGGACTTTGAAGATGCCAGCAAGATTACCCCCCAGGATGAGATTTTTGACTATGAAGGCTTCAAAATTGTTTGCGATCGCAAAAGCTTATTATACCTCTATGGCTTAATGCTCGATTACAGCGATGCCATGATTGGTGGCGGCTTCCAATTCACTAACCCCAATGCCAACCAAACTTGTGGTTGCGGTAAGTCATTTGGTGTGTAGTTCACAGTCAACAGTCAACAGTCAACAGTCTTATATTATTGATCCTTCACTATATGATCCTTTACTATTGACCCTTGACCCTTGACAACTGACCAATGACTAATACTGTTGAATCCCTGTTTGATACAGGTTTAGAACGCTATAAAGCAGGAGAAAGCGCAGCTTCTTTAATTCCGGTTTTTAAAGAAGTTTGCGATCGCTCTCCTAAAAGTAGTTCTGCTTGGACTTGTTTGGCTTGGTTATATATGCTGGACAACAAAGCCAACTTAGCTTACAAAGCTGCACTCAAGGCAGTCAAGCTCAATCCCCAAGACCCACAAGCCAGAATTAATCTCGCCGTGGCTATGTTAGAAACCGGTCAAAAAGGTTTGCGGCAACATATTGATTTCGCCCAACAGTTAATTTTTGTTAATCAAGAATGGGAAGAGGAAGTCAGAAACAGCATCGAAGATGGTTTAACTAGAAAACCAGATTGGCAGAGTTTGGCAAAAGTCAAAGGCTGGCTGTTTGAGAATTAGAGGCGCTTAGGCGCTTAGGCTAGGGTCTAGATAGTAGAATTATTGAGACTATAAAATAAAGCTTAGTCTCTAATCCCTAGCCCTTTATCCCTCATCCTTAGATCTGTATGAAAGAGAAATTGTTAAGCTGGCTAAACTTTGTTTTAGTTGCAGATGTATTCCTGGTTTTGTTTGGTTTTGCATGGTTTGCGATCGCAGTTATTGGAGATGCCTCTGGTGTTAATTTAGGACTAGATTTGTGGCATCAACTCTGGCAACCTTTGTTTAATCCAGCTATTGGGATTCTCATGGGAGGCGCACTTCTCAGTGGTCTGATCAATTGGGTTTCTCGCAAATTTCAGGCTGATTAGTTTAAAGTTTGACTTTCTACTCTTAAGGTTATTTTAAAATTTCTCTAAGCGCTGCTGGTAAATTAGGATACTGGTACTGAAAGCCTGATTCTACAGTGCGCTTAGGCAAAACTTGTTGACCTTCCAAAACTACTTTTGCTCCGTCTCCTAAGAGTGCTTCTAATGCTAAAGCGGGAACAGGTAACCAAGAAGGACGATGCATTACTTGCCCCATAGTTTGGCTTAACTCAGTCATGCGGACTGGGTTGGGAGCAGTAGCATTATATACGCCTTCCATTTGGGGTTTGGCGATCGCTTGCAGAATCAGATTAACTACGTCGTCTAAATGAATCCAAGAAAACCACTGCCTACCACTGCCAATGGGCCCACCGGCAAAGAGTTTGAAGGGAGTAATCATTTTACCTAAAGCGCCACCCATTCCTAGAACAATACCAAACCGAAGAATGACTAAACGCACACCAGCATCTTTAACTTTATTCGCTTCTGCTTCCCACGCTAAACACACTTCAGACAGAAAATCATTTCCCGACTGACTGGTTTCGTCAAAGGTAGCAGTTTCGCTAGTACCGTAGAACCCAATAGCTGAGGTGTTAACTAATACCTGTGGTTTGGGGTTGGCTTTAGCTATTGCTTCCACAATTTTTTGTGTTCCTAGTTGACGGCTATTCAGAATCTCTTGTTTGTGTTCTGTTGTCCAGCGTTCCTCAGCGATAGGTTCACCTGCTAAATTCACCACCGCATCACAACCTGCGATCGCATCTTGCCAAGAGCCAGATACAGTAGGTGTATAAGCAATAATCTCTACATTGGGAAACGCCTGAGAGGGAAAAACTTTTCTGGCAAAGGTTGTATTACGAGTTAACACTAACACGCTATTACCTTCCTGGTGGAGCCGTTCTACCAAACGACTACCCACAAATCCTGATGCTCCAGCAATTGCTATTTTCATAATCTACCATCTCCGCCAAACCCTATTTTAAAGTTTTTTATCAAATTTTCAGCTTGCTGTTCTCTTCTTTTTGGGTAAAAAGACTTGGTTTGAGATTTTGGATGAGATTTCTTTAATGAATCTGTAATCACTTGCTGTTTAGATGCTTCGATATTATAGGATGGACGGAGTGTTGCAAGGCGTGGGGCTATTATGGCTCGCTATACCTGTTCATTTATTGTTTCTGTTCCTGTTGAGCATCTCCAGCCGTTGCTTGTAGATTTGCTACAAGACTGTGAATTGGATATTCAATACTACACAGGCGATTACATTATGGCTCGAGAGATACCTGGGACTGTTTCATTTTCTAAAATGGTTAAAGTGGAAGTACTGATTGATAAATCGACAGCCACCGAAACAGAAACCCGCATGAGTATTGTGGTTAAAAATGAGGAACTGCCACTCCAACTAGATAATCACTGCCGACAAATGTTTGAATTTATCAAGCAGGCGATTGAACACAGTCGCCATTGGCATTTGATTGAAAGTTTAGCAGGGTAATTTTTGCTACATTCTATTTAGGCATCGGCTGCGGCTAGCTTCAGGCAAAGCTAGCTCAAGCAACGCGCCAAAAATTATACTCATACCAATTTTAGATTTTGAATTTAGCTCAAAAGTCTTGACTACAGACTTTTCGAGCCAACTCTGTTTTATAGGTCTTGTCATGTCCAACTCATCATGACAATATCAAGTTTTTGCACGAAAAACAGCAGCTTACAACTTCTATATTTGTAAGCAGCGCATCAAAAAATTGGCAGCTTGAATTTTTTTGAGCAAGCACCTCTAATTTGATGATGTTATTGGTTTTAGATTTCCTCTAAATCATCAGTCATACCCGGATTGATTAGTGTAATATCATACTCACTAGCATCCGTCATACCTGAGCGATGAGTATTTCTTAACAAGTAATAAATGGCACGTACTTGAGGCCCAAAAACGATTTCGTCTTCATTTCTCAGATCGTGGGATGGCATCTTCCGTCCATTAATCATGAGACCGTTAGAACTAAGTTTGCCTTTAGCATCGCCATCGACAATTCGGTAATAATAGCTATGGCTATTCTGTTCGCGTGGTAATCTTACTAATGTGGCATGGCGGCGAGAGACAAACTGCGACACCAAACGGATATTGCAATCACGATCTCTACCGATAGAGTAGATGGGATTTTCTAGCGAAAATTCCTTACGACCTTGATCGTCTTCAAGAATGAGAAGATGGCTTTCGTTGGTTTCTGCGGCCATTGATGCGTCGTTGCTAAAATCGCTTGAAATTTGATTGCTGAAGATGTGTTTAATATAGTTTCCTGCCATTATTACGCATTACAGTCTGTGGTACTGCTTTAATAAGCATTAAAGTGCATTTTGACTCAATAAAGTAGAATATTGCTCTTCTACTCCTGCTACTTTCATTTTAGGAAGATTCTCAACAGATTTGGTAGATGTATTCATCCTGATGATTGGTTGAGTCTGCCTATAAAGGCAGAATTACCATTGAGTTGAGCGTATGATCTCCGAAAAAGAAATTTACGGTCGATGAGCCAAACGCCGTAATAAAACTGAGTTACTAACAACACTAACTGAGCTGAATGCCATTAATGCGGCGGCCCCAGATGGGCTAAGGAGAAAGCCCAAACTTGGTAATAAAACACCTGCTGCTAAGGGAATACCAATTGTATTATATGCAAAAGCCCAGAATAAATTCTGACGGATTTTGTTGAATGTGGCACGGCTGAGGTGAATTGATTCCACAACATCGCTGAGGCGATCGCGCATTAATACAATAGCAGCAGTTTCCATCGCCACATCGGAACCTGAATATAAAGCAATTCCCACATCTGCTTGCGATAAAGCAGGCGCATCATTAATTCCATCTCCCACCATTGCCACAATAGATTTTGGTTTGGAGTTGTGCGTCATTTCGCCAGCTTGCAGCGATTGGATCGCAGCGGCTTTTTTGCTGGGGGGAACACCAGCTATAACATCATCGCTACTTAGTCCCAGTTGTTTACCGATCGCACTTGCTGCTTCTTGGCGATCGCCACTGAGTAACATCACCCGTAAACCCATCTGGCGCAATTTATCGACTGTAGCTTTGGCATCTGGTCTCAGGGTATCAGCAACGCCGATAATTCCAGTTAAAATCCCGCCCACTGCCACACAAACAACTGTTTTACCCTCTGCGGCTAATTTCTGGCTTAACTGTTGTGCAGTCTCACTAATGGCAATTCCGTGCCAACTCAGCCATTCCCAATTTCCTAATAAGACATTTTTACCTTGGACTACAGCCGATACACCTAGACCTGGTTCTGTGTGAAAATCTACAGCTTCGGGAATAGTTAATTCTTGTCGCTGTGCTTCCTGCTGAATAGCTTTAGCAAGAGGATGGTATGTGCCGCTTTCTACAGCCGCAGCAAATTGCAGGAGGGATTGGGGGTTAGCAACTAGAGAAGATTCGCCCTCAGAGGCTAATTCTTCAATTAGCAGACAATCTGTAACAGTGGGATTACCTGTAGTTAACGTGCCTGTTTTATCAAAGACTACGGTATCTAGCTGGTGAACGCGTTCCAAAACGTCACCGCCTTTGATTAATAAACCTCGTTCTGCACCTAAACCAGTCCCAACCAAAATGGCTGTGGGTGTAGCCAAACCCAAAGCACAAGGACAAGCCACCACCATAACTGCGATCGCTAATTTTAAGCTGATCAGGAGTGGAGAATAATGAGTGCTGAGTGCTAAGTGCTGAGTGCTGAGTGGGGAGTGGTGGGACATTTCCATGCTGGTTGACATGGCAATATCAGGCCAGATGTGGACACCAAAGAAATACCAAAAGATAAAGGTTAATGAAGCCGCTGCTAATACACCGTAGGTAAAGTAACCAGCTACCGTATCAGCTAATTTCTGAACAGGTGCTTTGCGAGTTTGGGCATCTTCCACCAGGGCGACAATGTGGGCTAGTGTGGTATCGCTACCTGTACGGGTGGCTTGAATTGCGATCGCGCCTGATTGATTAATAGTACCTGCTGTGACGAAATCTCCAGGTTGTTTGATGACTGGTACAGCTTCCCCTGTCAGCATGGACTCATCAACTGTGGTTTGTCCCAACCGCACCTCGCCATCTACGGGGATTTTGTCGCCAGGTAGTATCTGTAACCATTCACCAACTCGCACCTGTTCGGCAGGAATCTCGATGCTAGCAGAACCGATAACGGCATCTCGACTTGCACCATTACTTTCTTGCCCAATTTTCTCTGGGTTAGCAATCAACCGCGCTATCTGTGGCTGTAAGGCTAGCAATTGACGAAACGCTGCCGCAGCACGACCTCTGGCTTGTTGTTCTAATGTCCGCCCCAAAAGAATGAAGCCTAACATCATGACTGGTTCATCAAAGAAGCACTCCCAACCCATTTGCGGGAAGAGTAGCGCCACCAAACTGGCTGTATAGGCTGTTAAGGTTCCCAAACCGATCAAGGTATTCATGTTGGGTGCATTTCGCCGCCAGCCTAGCCAGCCATCAACTAAAATCGGGCGACCGGGAAATAGGATTGCCACTGTTGCCAGTCCACAATGGAACCAGATGTTATTTAAAATTGGCAGATTTGAGCCGCTAATTGTACCAAAATGCCCAATTGCTGAAAAAACTAATAGCAAGCCAGCAATCACTAATTGCTTGAGTGCAGAGTGCATTTCTCGGCGCTGACGTGCTTCTGGATCTTCTCTAGTTGATGCGCTGGCTGCTGTTCGAGGCTGGGTAGGGAAGCCATTGGCACTCAAATGCTTTGCCAATTGTTCAGCATCCACTACACCCACTTCTGACTCTACAACTGCGACCTCAGTCGCCAGGTTTACACAGGCACTCTTGACTCCTGGATGTTGAGTTAGCTGCCTTTCTACTGCTTTAACACACCCAGCACACTTCATGCCCCCAACATCCAGAATTATTTTCTCTGTAATGGGCATCATTTCTGGGGTGAGATTCGTTTTGGGAACAAGTTGCATGGCAAGAGTTTAGTTAAATTCGCTGCAAATTTTCAACGCTCATTACAAGCGTCCTAATTTGAGGGTAGGCGAAATTTTGAACTAAGACTGCTTGTCGCAGATAAATTTAAATAAGGGATTGGGGAACTCGGGGCCCCCACGACCGCAGGGAGTGGGGATTAGGGGCAATGGGGATTGGGGACTGGGGAGATGAGGAGGATAATAAATGAATTTATAAATTACGAATTAAGAATTACGAACTACGAATTTTTATGAGATACATAGACTAATGCTGCAATTTGGATAGGCAGAAAAGCAATTAGGCTTTTTAAAAAATAGTTTATTTCTAGATTAGACATGGTGATGAAATATGCCGCACCAACTAGCAAGAAAAATGCTAAGGAAAGTTTTTGATGTTTAATGTTGAGCATAATGGTAGATATAAAATGTAAATATATAGAGGTTTTTGCAGAAAAATTATTTTATTGATGATATCGATTGTTTTCAGATAACCGACTTTTTATAAAAGTCGGTTATCTCAATATTTATGCATGATTTAGGATTCGTATATGCATGGAGCTTCTATAGCCTGAAATATCAGTGAAATTATGCGCTATAAATCTAAAACCAGCCCTGCTTATTTACAAAATAAGTATCTATAAATTCTTCTTGAGATTTGTTTAAGTAGATCATGCCTTCAATCAAACCGATAAGTTGCATAATTAACAAAGTAAATCCGTAGGTAAAAGTACCGCCGACTACTGTGATAACTAGCATAATGAAGCCTTCTGGAGCGTAACCGAGAATAAACTTATGTACTCCAAAACCACCGAAAATAATGCCACAGTAACCAGCAATAAGTTGTTTGTTCGCTTGGCTAGAGTTGAGATTTGCCATATTGACTGTTGCTCCTGGAGAAATAGGGGGTAATTTTAAATGATTCTTTCAGAAAATTAGTAAATATATTCACTGAGGCAATATATTTTTACTTTCCCTAACGAAAAAGCTCTAATTTAGATAAATAAGCATAACCAAATTGTCACGATACCTAAGGAATCGTCAGCATAATGGTTAAGTTGGCAAGGGTAACGAGAAAAAGGAAAAGGAGAACCTTTACCTATTACTCTTAAAATTTTTACCCAAACCAAATTCTCTGCTCAAAATGTTGAATCGAGTAATTTTGGAACAGAGGTTATTTAATATTGTCTGGAACTATATCGTGCTGCGATATCTGATTGACTTTTGTATCTTTAGGTGACAAATGTCAACACAAGAGTTTTGCCAAATCTTAGGTGAATTTTTCTCTTGAGGAGAATTCACTTTCAATTATCAGCAAATACCCCTATGCTGGAATACCCCTATCTACAAGTTCATCAGTTTTATGTCCGGAATTTTTTGGATATGGCTGCAATGATGAGGATATATTTAACGGAAACTTTATGGAAAGTAGCAGTATAGGCATCTTCCCACACACAAGAAACAATTTTTCTACTACCAAAATACATGGAAGTAGATTGTGCAAAAACTCATCAATCACTGCTAGCTGCTGTCCCAAACATTCTGAAACAGAATTCTTGGGAAGCTAATCCCCATCTCTACAAGGGCTGATATGGCTTAGAGGTGACTCAATGTCACTCTAGAAATTTACTATGTATTTTTTGGTATTGCTTAAGTGGTTTGTACCACCAGCAATATTGACCCTAAAAATAGCATTTATTGATGGTAAGTACTGACTGAGAAAATTGCTAAGTATCGAGTCAAAAATACTCATACTTAGTCTCAAGCCTCTCAATACTTTTCGGTTAAGGTGAAAAAGGGTAATGGTTTAAGGGAAAGAAACAACCTTTCACCCTTACCCTTTAACCTTTTTCGCAAAAGCTATTTTGAGTTCAAAACGCTATCCCTTGGAGTATTGTCTAGCTCTAGCTTCTCTTCTCTAGTCTGTGGCTGGCTTTATAGCCGCAATGATTGTCATATATTATTGCCATATATGGAGATGAAAGCAAATATTTTTCTGCTTCGGCAACCGTAAATTTACGTATAATTAATTACCGCTACCTAGAATAAACAAACTGAGTAGGGTACCACTGTTCCAAAGGCTGTGGAGAAGCATCGGTGCAAGGAGGTTACGCGATCGCGTGTAGACTACACCTAAAACGATCCCCAAGGCTGTGAGGGGGAGAATTTCCGATAAGCTGAGGTGAGCAGCCGCAAATAGCAAGCTACTGAGTAGAATTGATCCCCACACAGGAAGGTAACGGGTGAGGGAGGGTAACAAGAAGCCGCGAAACAGAATTTCTTCAAAAATAGGAGCTGCGATCGCAGCTGTGATAAAAAATATTCCGAGTGCTACAGAATCTTGACTTTCTAATGCTAGTTGTAACAAGGGATTACTTCCACCTTGTCCTTGCCATAGCTGTTGATTAATCAAGGACACGACTACTACTATCGGTAAAGCGGCGCAATAGCCACCTAATCCCCATAAAAACCAATTACTGCGGAGATTAAAGCGAAACCAGTATTCTGGTAGTGGGAAAAAGCGCTTAATCGACAAATATAATACTGCTAGCGCGCCTGATGCGACGATAATATAACGCAGCAAAACCGAGAAAGCCTGAAAGCGCACATCACCACCACTTAAGGATATGGGGAGCAGGGATAATATTAAAGGCACAAAAACTTGCCCCATCAAGAAAAAGCCGATGACAAAAACTTGGAGAATCGTTTCGCCACCCCAAGGAGTTGACCAAGCTACATCAGCATTTTGAGCTAGTAAAGCCGCTTTTCCCTTCACCAAATATTGCACCAAGACTGCAATTAGCAGTACTATCCCAACAACAGCTGCCAAGGTGGGGATGATCCCAATCACCGCTAACTTCACGACAGCTTGGGTAGCAGCTTCTTGTTGTGCTGCTTTTACTGTCGCCAGTGCATCGGGACGTTGCTGAAGTTGGTATAGTTGCACCAGTGCAGTAGCACGAAACCAACCATCTAAATTTTTTTGAATCAACTGTTGAGCATTGGGGAGCAGACGGGGAGGATTACTCCACAATCCAATTAATACAGCAGAGGTTTCGGGAAATTGGGGATTAATATTTGAGCGTTGCTGGACATCATCCCAAGTCTTAATTGCTGTCTCAGTCTTTCCCTGTTGTGCTTGTAAAATTCCCAGACGTAAATCTAATTCCGCCGATAATTTTTGCAGTTGCTTAAGAGACTGCTGCAACTGTTGCTCTTGTGGATTAGCGGGATTTTCTCCGGGGCGAGTTTCTGGTAAAGGTTTAGACGGTGCAGGAGTATCAACAGATGGAGAACGCAGTTTTTCCAGTTGAGTTGTAGCTTTCTCTAAATTGGTTTGCACCGATTTCCGCGCGTCTTGATATTGCTTGGCAGCATTTTCCAGAGGTTCCTCACCCAGTATGGTTTCACGAACCACTTGTAAATTTTCTTTGCTGCTCTCTTCTGGTTGCCAAGCTTGTGCTTGCAGTGCCAAATTTGTTTGGTACAACTCCAAACGACTTTGAAACTGGGGTTCTTGCCAACTGCCAAATAAAGACAAGCCGCACAACAACAACGAAATCAGCGTCAACCCAATTAAACCCAACCGTTTAATAGTCATTATCTCCCCTTGACTAACCTGTTTAAAGCGCGTGCCCCTTGGAATTATCGCAAGAAAAAGGGTTAATGGGTAATGGGGAATGGGTAATGGGTAATGGGGAATTGTTTTAATTGATTCTTGATTTTTTTTCTGAGCAGTAGGCGTATTGGCGGCGTACAACCTGATATTAAGTGACACTAAGTAATTTAATTCCTTTTCCCCTTTCCCTTTGCCCTTTTCCCACCTTTGTTGAAAGCCAAGTCATATTACAATTAGCACCCTGCTGTTACTGGCAGATGGACAGCAAAAAATAGATTAAATTAATTTTTATATATAGTTATTATTACTGAGTATATGGAACCTGTGACGCTGACGGCTGTGGTAACTGCGATCGCTACTATACTTTTGACTAAACCACTAGAGAAAGTAGGCGAAAACATTGGTGATGTGGTTTGGACGCAAAGTGGCAAGTTAATAGACAAGCTACGCAATAAGAATAAATTACCATTGCTGACTGCGGCTGTAGAAGCCAACGAACCCCAAAGATTAGATTATGGTCAAGCAGTGCTGGAACTAAAAGCCGCAGCAGAACAAGACCCGGAAATTGCTCAAGCAGTTGTGGATGTGGAAACAGCCGCTAACAATAGTCAGTCTGAGACGGGGAAAGAAATTCAAAAACTAGTAGAACAAATCAACTCACACCCGTCAGTTGTTAACAATGCGAAGTTAGCAGATGAGATTAAGAATGTCTTCCAAGGAAATCAATTTAACGCCCCAGTCACGTTTAACAACTGACTAAAGTCGTCCTATAGGGAGGATGGGACAAAGTTAACTCCCGATGACTGGCGTGAAATCTGTCGTGAAATATTGACAGAACGGCGCAAGCTGACTACAAATCCTCTGACATCAACGGAAGGAGTCGCCCTGCAAGTTGATGATGTTTACGTACCACTGGGATTAGTTGAGCGTAAAAAACCATCTAAACGTCAGGGTGATGTTTCTCCAGAACAGGGTTCAGAACTGTACAAGGAGACAGAAATTACCAAAACATTTGAGCATGATGCTTTTCTGGAAGAAGTTTTAAAACAGAAGAACACCCCTAAAAGTCAAGGTAAGCGAATTGCCATTATTGGTGAACCAGGAGCCGGAAAAACAACATTATTACAGCAGATTGCTGATTGGGTATCTCGTGAGATTCACCAGTCGATTGTCATTTGGGTGTCTTTAGCAGATTTGCGAGGGAAGGAATTAAAAACTTATCTGTTTGACACTTGGTTAACTCAGGTGGCTGAGAAAACAGGTAAAGCTGAAGCCAGTAAGCAACTAAAGGATGATTTTGTTGCTCTGTTTAATCAAAATAATGTGTGGCTACTGCTAGATGGGTTAGATGAAATGTCCGCATCTTCCGGTAATCCTCTAACAGAAATTGCACGACAATTCCGTGAAGCAGGGGCAATTTCTCAAGCGCGAATTGTGTTAACCTGTCGGGTTAATCTCTGGGATGGCAACATTAATGCACTTGATGATTTTGATACCTATCGCACTTTAGATTTTTCTTATCCAGAACAGGTAGAGAGATTTATTCATAAATGGTTCAGTGCTATTCCCGAAACTGGAAAACAGTTATGCACTGCTTTGAAAGAATCAGGTAAAGAACGAATTCAGGATTTAGTGAAAAATCCTTTGCGGTTGACGCTGCTGTGCTTGAGTTGGCAATCAGGAGATGGTAAATTACCCGATACTCAAGCGGGACTCTATCAGCAATTTGTTGATGACTTTTACAAGTGGAAGAAAGACGAATTTGCGACAAACTCTCACCAGCGTCAGCAACTCAATATCAAGTTAGGAGAATTAGCTAAAGCAGCAATAGACAAAGAAGCAACCCGTTTTCGCTTGCGGCAAGATTTTGTTAATCAATTTTTAGGGGATGTTGATGATGAAAATTCACTGCTGAATTTGGCACTAAATCGCGGCTGGCTGAATAGTATAGGGATAGATAAACAGAGAAAACCTGTTTACGCTTTCTTTCATGCTTCATTTCAAGAGTATTTTGCTGCTAAAGCAATTGATGATTGGCATTTCTTTCTCAACCACTTTATCAAAAATCCCAGTCAAGGAACTTATCGCATCTTTGAACCGCAATGGAAGCAAACAATATTGCTATGGTTAGGGCGAGAAGAAGAAAATCTCAAACAGCAACAACAACAGTTTATCGATGCTTTAGTCAATTTTAAAGATGGATGTGGTAAATGGAATATAAAAGATGTAAATAAAGGATTTTATGAATATCGCGCCTATTATTTAGCCGCCGCCGGAATTGCCGAGTTTAAAAATTGTTCTCAAGCAGATGAAATAGTAGCGCAAATTGTTAAATGGGGAATTGATAGCCACCGAATTTCAATTCAAAAGGAAGTTAACTCAGCACTGCAACAAACAGATCGTAAAAAAGCGATCGCCGCCTTTGTGCAACTGCTGCAATCACCTAATATGAATTACGACACCCGTAGCTGGGCAGCAGATAGCTTAGAGAAAATCGGCATCGGAAATCCACAAGCGATCGCCGCCTTAGTACAACTGCTGCAATCACCTGATGTGAATCACGACACCCGTAGGCGGGCAGCAGATAGCTTAGAGAAAATCGGCATCGGAAATCCACAAGCGATCGCCGCCTTTGTGAAACTGGTGCAATCAACTGATGTGGATTACTACACCCTTTGGCGGGCAGCAGATATCTTAGGGGAAATCGACCCAGGGAATCAAGATGCGGTCACCGCCTTAGTGCAACTGCTGCAATCACCTAATATGAATTACGACACCCGTAGGCGGGCAGCATATAGCTTAGGGAAAATCGGCACAGGAAATCCACAAGTGATCGCCGCCTTAGTGCAACTACTGCAATCACCTGATGTGGATTACTACACCCTTTGGCGGGCAGTAGATAGCCTAGAGAAAATCGGCATCGGAAATCCACAAGCGATCGCCGCCTTAGTGCAACTACTGCAATCACCTGATGTGAATCACGACACCCGTTGGCGGGCAGTAGATAGCTTAGAGAAAATCGGCACAGGGAATCAAGATGCGATCACCGCCTTTGTGCAACTGCTGCAATCACCTGATGTGGATCACGACACCCGTTGGCGGGCAGTAGATAGCTTAGAGAAAATCGGCATAGGGAATCAAGATGCGATCACCGCTTTGGTACAACTGCTGCAATCACCTGATGTGGATCACGACACCCGTTGGCGGGCAGTAGATAGCTTAGAGAAAATCGACCCAGGGAATCAAGATGCGATCACCGCTTTGGTACAACTGCTGCAATCACCTGATGTGTATGACTACAGCCGTTGGCAGGTAGCAGAGAGCTTAAGGAGAATCGACCTAGGGAATCAAGATGCGATCACCGCCTTTGTGCAACTGCTGCAATCACCTAATATGAATTACGACACCCGTAGGCGGGCAGCAGATAGCTTAGGGGAAATTATACGAGACAATAACCATCGCTTGAAAGCAGTTAAAGCTTTAAGTAGTTATTGGCCATTTAATTATAAGTTCTACGATTTAGCCTGGAAATGCGCCCAGAATATGCCTTACCCCGATTTCTATCAAGCTTGGCATCAGCATAATTTTGCTACTCGTGCGCTGCGAACCTTAAAGAAAATCCTCTTCACAAGAATAATTTGAGTACTTTTGCAGCAGAGACGTTACAACCTACATTCCGCACTTCAAATTGAATTACACAGAGATTACGTCAAGATAAAAGCAAAAAATCAAGATGATTAAGACTCGTAGTACTGAACGAATCTACAACATGAAAATAAATTATCAAACACAATATAGTTGACGGTTATGTAAGCACGAAAAATTTGAGGAGCAATTACTGTTGCTTCGATGTTGATAAATTTTTATGCACTATCCAAAAATTGTTCATTTTAAGAAAGCAGATAATATTTTTGACAAGATGATGGCAGACAATTCAAAATAAAATGGCGTTCTGACGTTAAATTAATAATTTGATTAACCCCATTTAAAATCAAAAGATGAATTCCTTGGAAACATTGAAATACCCATTTTAACGTAGGAGATAACGTTAACTTTCCTAATTGATTTTTGATTCCGATTTTGATTCTTTTTAAGCTATTCCTCAGTTCCCTCTGACCAAGATTATAAACTAACAAGCACAGAGACATTAAAAATAACATCGTCTCTATTCTCTCAGGGTTTTCAACAAAGAAACTATCAGCAAAAAATAAAGGATCTTTCAAAAATCTAAATCCTCTCTCACAGGACTGTTGATTTTTATAATTTCTAATAATTTCTGATGGTTCTAACTTTTCATCATCAACTAAATTAGTAGCCAAAATAAATCTTCCGGCTGATTTTCTTTGTATTTCTATCTCTTCTAGTTTTTCATTACCCACTCCTGACATTTTGTAAATAGTCTTATTATCTTTTGTTTTACTCTCGATAAGTTTAACTTCTCTAATTTCAAACAGTTTCAATTTTTTGTTGATTCCTTTTAGTTGATATCGGGCTTGCTCCGGAGTCTCAAAATTTTCTTTTTTTAATTCTTTAAGCAGCTTTTCAACTTTATCTTTTTCTTTCTTTAGCTTTTTATCTAGCTTGTCTAAATCACTATTTTTTCTTTTTTGACTTTCTACTATTAGCCAAGTTTGTTTAATACCACCATAACTTACTATTTCTGATTTCCACTTGTATCCGCCTAAATTTAGGGCTACTCTTTTCTCTATTTCTTCTAGATTTATCTCTTCTATCTCTACAGACTGAACTAATTATTGTGCTTTTTTAATTGTCATCGGTACTCTACTTATCCATTTTAAATGTTCAATTAATTTGAGATTCTCTTGGCTATATAATGCGCTATCACAGACCATAATGCTGTCAAAACTTATTTGCTTTTTAAACTCTACTAAGATTTTTCCAAATACCGCTTTATCTGCTTCATTACCATCTCCTGCTCTCATTAATAATGGGATGTCTCCATCACTACTCGTTATCAAATCTAAAACACATTGCTTCAAATCTGGTCTGTGGTCACGAGAATATCCTTTAGTTATAATTATTGGTCTTTCTTTGGTTATTTCTGATTCTTTTTCCTGATTCTCTTCATGTTTATATTCACCATGTAGATGAAATGATGTCGCATCAAGATGTGAATATTTTGTATCTATCTGAAATTTCTTAATCACTGATAATCCAATTTCTATAAACAGATTATTCAATCCATATTTATATAATTTATCCATAACTCTGCCAGTTTTGTCATCATTGAGATAATCATTTTCTACATCTTCTCCCAATAATATTTTGATTCCTTTATCATCAAAAAACTGGTTAAACAAATATAAAGGCCTCGATACAAATCCTAATCCATTTATTAAAATAGCTTTCACTAATATTCCCGCCGTAATCTTCTCACGAGGGTCTATCCCTAATTTACAATTAATTGTTTCAACTATTCCTATTTCATCAATTAGCCCAGCTACTATTCCTAGGTGATCTATATTTTTAATTTCTATTTTTGATATTGGAGACATTCTTTTCCTCTCAAATTTTTTTGAGTTTTTTTTGATTGTCTCACGAGTGGTATCGCGCGTAAGTTGGAACGATAAAACAATGTATATTTAATTTTGTAAATAGCTTGAAACCAAGTATTTGTCAGCTATGCAAGCCAGTTTATTCTTCATGCCAACTTACTTAAAGCTTATGAGTCTTTTTATTTACTCGTATCAGAGAGGAATTGCGTAATATTTTATGCTACATTTTGAAGTGCGGAATGTGGGTTACAAATGTTGTGCGTTAAGTAACGACAGCTTGCCCATTCGTTAAAAAAGTCGTGATGTTGGTGACGAATATCGTGATGTTGGTGACGAATATCGTGATGTTGGTGACGAATATCGTGATGTTGGTGACGAATATCGTAATGTTGGTGACGAACGTCGTAATGTTGGTGACGAACATCGTAATGTTGGTGACGAACGTCGTGATGTTGGTGACGAACGTCGTGATATTTGTGGCAAACGCTTATGTTGTCGTCACCACAGTTTAAGCAAAACTTATCAATCAACGCTATTCTAGTTTTGCTTGTGCGTCAACTTAGAGAGTCAAGCCTTTCGTGATAAAAACGGATTCACAATACAAAGGCGATCGCTTCCTAAAATGCAAGGTTAGGAAATGCTAAGATTTCAATCAAATTTGCACTACTACTTACCTAAGAAATCGCAAATTCTGTGTGTTTTCGCTGTTCCAAGGGTCTAAAAGCCAGAACAATCTGCTTTTTGGGAATTCCCGCAGCTACCAGATCATTAGCGATACCTTCTTCTGTACCATCGTGTTGAATCCAAAGTTTATGATCAATCACATCAATGTGCAGCAAAGTACCATAGATGCGATAACCGTTTTCCCAGCCTGTTTCGACTAACAGATAGCGATCGCGTTCTCTATCTAACACCAACTCAACTTGTACCGCATCATCACTCTGGAGAAAGTCGGCATAGTCTTGGAATACTTTTTCAATTGTCTGGCGATACTGGGTTAGTGAATCCATCGGCTAATTGCCTCCTGACTCGGATCAAAGGTTACTAAACGAATGATGCCATCTTCAATCAAGGTTTGTCCGGCTTCTTCTTCAAAGACAGTTTTGCAAGTTGCTTCAGTAACAGCAAGATACAGGATATGCTCTGGATAGTACCGCTTCAATAATTGTGCGTACAAAACAAATTGACCTAACGCTTCTTCAAGATCCTTCATATCTGAAGGACGGGTAAAGCTTTTGACTTCGACAGCAATCTTTTCGGTGTCACGTTCAGCAGCCAGCAATCGTTCTGCCCCCAAATCGACAAATAGGTTTTTACCCCGCGCCAGACGAATTCGTAGGGGATCATGGGTGATGATCCAGCCGTCTTTAATCAGGGCATTTTTAACGTTATCGTGATAAAGGTCTCTCGCAGGCATAATTTTTCGATTGTATCGTGCCTGTTATTAAGATTATTATGAGCAGGCGATCGCACTTCGTTGAGAGGGTATCATTACTCACATCTGTAAGGCTTTCGTAATTACGAATTACCATTAAACTTCTATTTCCATACAGTTTGGATAGCCAATACTGAAACAATGGAAGTAGACACAAAAGTAAAATGCCGACTATGAGTGAACTTCCCAAGAGTCTTGAAGAAGCGATCGCCCAATCTCGTATAGCTACCCAAGCTGCTTTAGCAGATGGCCATACTCGCTTACAAGTTGAGTATTTGTTTCCAGAACTCAAAATGATGATGGTGGCGGCAGATTTTTTACCAATGTTTGCCGAATACGAATCTCGCCTGAAGATTTTCTTTGCTGATGCTGGTGCTGCTGCTCTAGCCCGTCGTGAATGGGCAGACGTACCATATAAAATTGAGGATATCGGTACAGGTAGGGCAACTCCTGTCGGGTCAAAAGTTAAGCCAGAGGACGAAATCTTTCTCTTTATTACCCCGACGGCTGTAGAAGTACCGCAGATGGAAAAACTTTGTCAAGAAATAGGCGATCGCCCAATAGTTCTCTTAAATCCTCGCCTCGAAGATTTTGGGATTGTCGGTATTGGTTATGCAGCAAGACAAGTCCGCAAACGTTTTATTGATGGCATTGAATCTAGTTACTACCTACGCCCCATAGACGATCAAACGGCTTTGTTTCGCTGTTACCCAGGACAGTGGGAAATTTGGGTAGAAACCAACGATGAATATCATAAAGTTACCGAATTACCGCAAAAACCATCGGGTGAGGAGGTAGATCTCATCCTCATGAAAGGACAACCCCAAACAGCTAGGAATGAGGCTGTAGCGGGTAAAAAGCCTGGTGTATTTAAGAGTTTGCAACGATTTCTCAAGGCGTTGAGTAGTTAGGATTGGGGATGAGGGAGATGGGGGGACAAGGGGAAAGGGAGAAATCCCCATTACCTATGCCCCATGCCCCATGCCCTATGCCCTATTAATTACTTCTTAAAGGTGCATTCAAGACTTTCTCAATGCGATCGCGTGTTTCGAGAATGTGCGCTTTTGTATACTCATCCTCAGAATTTGCTCCTCCTAGTTTTTCGTTGAGTTGGCGGATTTTATACCAGGCTAATGTACGTGCATCTTCGGGTACGTATTCTTTGCGTAACACCATATCACTCAAAATATTCACATATTCTCGCTGTAAGCCTCGCCGCAGGCTGGAAATCTTGAGAGGTTTGTTTTGAGGTTTGATGACTTCTGTCCAAATATCAGTTTGCAGAGTATCAAATAGCTCTGGAATACTGAGTGTTTTTTCGGTAGGATTTTTGAGTTCAATGTCCTTGAGGCGGGTAAGGCGATCGCCTGAAAGTAAATCCATCAATACCGCACTCTGCAAGATTAACACCAAGTCATGAATTGGGTAATCTAAACGCCCAATCATCGGATAGCTACCCCAATGGTACCAACGGGAAGGTGCTAATTTATTCAGCAATTCTGGCGAGAAGTTAAAAGCATCTTCAGCAAACACATATTTGTTCAATGTCGCTAATGCTTGGCGTTGTTCCTCTACTGGTACGGCTTGGAATGGTAAGCGCCTTTCCCCGACTGCTTTGGTAGATGAGGCATTAGCACGAATGCGATAAAAGGACTGTCCGCCAATATATTTTGTAGTGTAGAAAATATTTTGGAAGTAGTTACCTAATACAGTACCAAAGCGATCGCTCAAATCGCTAAAACTCTCACCTGCAATTGGATAACGTTTGCTGAGACGATCCCACATGACGCGAGAATTATCTAGCTGCCATTGGGAATAGCGCAATACATTACCGCTATTGTCCCAAGCATTAGCAGTGGGGTCGAGGTCATATCTATCTTCATCTGTAGAGTAACTCAACTCTGGTCGATTAGATTGACTAGCAATTTCTTCTAAAATCGGTTTCTCGGCTATGGGAGTTGATGCTTGAGTTGGTATATAGCCGTACTTGATTGCCCAATCATCATAAGGCCCTACCATATTGGGAAAATAATCTCCCTGTTTGGTACCTTGGGGGGCAATATTCGGGGGAATGTAATCCATCACCGAAGCTGTCAAACCTTTGTGGCTAGTAATCTGCTGATCGTTGAGTTCTTCCGGTGGAAGTAAGTTGCTACCCCGGAAGTTATGACGTAACCCCAAGGTGTGACCAACTTCGTGGGCAATAATTAAGCGTAAGTATTGATTGATATACTCTTTTAATTGATCTTGGCTAGTGGTGTTGTCTTCTAGGAGTGTCATCGCCAAAGAACCTAAAGCAAACTGCTGAGAGGCTTCCATGCCATAACACAAATCTGACTCACCAGCTATTTTCGCTAATCGGTTCAACCAAGGCTTTTTCTTTGCTGGCTGCTGGGGATTCGCGTTAGATTTTCCTCCTAAGCCATTGACGCAAAGCATATTATTTTGCATCAAAGCCGATAAAGAAGTACGTGTAGATACTTGGTTGGGCTGTACTATTTGCCGATACTCATTTTTCAGTACACGGACAAAGCTACCATCTACTAAAATATCTGCATCTAAAATTTCCCCAGTTAAGGGATTAACACGGGATGGCCCCCTAGCAAAAAAACCATCGATAGTGTTAATCCAGCGAATAGTATTGTAGCGAATATCTGCAGGGTCCCATGTGGCATTATCTGGCATTTGACGCACTTCAATCGCGTCTTTAAAGCCTGCCTTGATAAAGGCTTTATTCCACATTAATATCCCTTCTTTAATGGCATCGCGATACTCAAAAGGTACAGCGTTATCAATCCAGAAAACAACTGGTTTTTTTGGTCGAGATATTGCTGCTTGTGGGTCGGCTTTTTCTAAGTTCCAGCGATTGATATAACGCACAAACGGGTCGCCGCGATCGTCTTTAGATAAGTCTTGGTAGGCAGTGATAAAATAGCCGACGCGATCATCAGCCAAACGTGGCTGATATTTATTGTTTGGCAATTGGGAAATACTGTAGTGCAGGCGGAGAGTAAAGCCACGGCTGTCAGGTAAAGACTCAAAGTTGAGCATTTCACTGTCGCTACTGCTACTGCCACCACCAGAAAAATTTAAGACAGTTTCTACTTCTAGGTTTTCTGGAAAGACTTTGGCTTCACCAAAATAGGATTGGTCTGTACCACCTGGTATCCCTAAACTTAGAGATAAGCCGGCTAAATCTGTCAGTAACAAATCGCCCAAATCAATCAGTAGAGTTTTGCGTTCTGGATGAATGCTTTTAATGGGAATAGTGTACAGTACAGAGTCACTAAAAGACCGGGCAAGCGATCGCGCCTGTGGATCTCCTTCACGAGTACGAAAATTAACATTACGAACAGCAAATTGCAGGTTATTATCCACTCGTTTAAAGTAAAATAAAAAATCCTGCAAAGGCATACCGCTATAAATACCCTGTTCGCCAATACCAGATTCCAAGGTAGACGTAGCTAAGTAATTTTTATTTAGTTGCTCTGGTTGAATTTCTAAATAAATTTTATTCTTTTCTTTTTGGCGATAAAGCGTGAACACTCCCGCAGACTTTTCAGTGTCTTTGGTGACTTCATCAAACGACTCTAAATCATCCTTTTTTGGTGGTTTACTAGATGAGTTAGGTTTTTCGTTTGGCTTATCTGGGGTTTTTCCCGCTTGTAAAAAAGGTTGTTTTCCTACTTGTTTCGGACTTTTAACTATCCAGTTAAAAGGTTGCTGCTGTACCTGTTGATTTTGATTAAGCACCCAGACTTTATCTATCTTTTGCCCTAAAGAATCCGGTAACTGTGGCGCACCTAAGGCTTGTTTGGGAGCATGATTGTCTAGTTTTTTGAAAGGTTTCAGATTTTGCTGGCTACTCTCAGCTTTTTCTGTAACCTTTACTATGGCTGGATTTAAACTAACTATATTTACCTTTTGTGGATTGTGTAACTCAGGATTTACTTCCTTGTTAGGCACAGACTTAGCACTAGCAGTTGTTAATCCTAAAAACAAACCATGCAACAAAATTACATAAAAAGTTAATCTATTCATTTAATCAATCCCCGATAACAATCACTAGCTAATTTCTCATTGTTGTAAACTTAAGCTGCTTGGCGCTGATCTAACTGAAGCTTATTCTAAAAATATTATTAGCTGCTTAATATCCAGCAGTGAACTCTTTCGTTAAGTTATCATTATTTTTTTCAACCTGATTGGACAGTTTTACTGTAGTATTTTTGCTAACAATTGTGTCTGTAGCATACAGTACGTATTATTTTGACACCAGACTAGTAAACTTGCTGGGAAGAAAGTATAACAATTTAGGCTAAATCAATGACATTACTGGAAAAGGCACAACTTCTCAAGCTGTCGATTTCGATTTACACGGAGAAAAATTGTCAGGCTCCTATTGGTTAGCTACCAAGAAAATATCTCACAATTTTACTAGTTATAAATTATACGTACGCGTTTTTGACTGATAAGCGTTTGAATCCGTCTTAACCTTTAGATCATCTCTAATTAATTAGTAACCAGATAGTAATACAAGATACAAAATGTCATATTTATCGCAAATTTGGAAGCGTTTAAGCAATTACGCCAGAGGGACAAAGTTACTAGAGATATCGCAGACAGAATCTCTGGAAGCCGAAGCAGTGTCTTCTAAGAGAAAAACAACTTCAGATTTTGAGCAAGGCGTTAAATTTGCTCAAAATAATTTACCAGACTCCTTGCTACCCCAACAATTACAAAAAAGGTTGGAAGAATGGTCAAACCCAGGTAGTGGACTACTAGAGTTCACAAGCGAGATACCATCCGCGACAATCCGTATAGACGCGCAGCGACTCACCGCTAGATATCGCCAATTATATGCACAAATTTACGATTTATTAGGTCAGAGCGCCTTGACCCCAGACATAGTTGAACAAGTCATGAACTTGTTAATTGCGGGGAAAAAATTTCGTCCAGTGGTCTTATTTCAACGTTTAGAAGAATTTTATCGTCGCTGGTGTCGAGGGGAATTTATCGATGCAGCACCGAATGATAACTTGCCCCAGAAAAAAATGCTACAGATGCTAGAGAAAAATCGAGAAATCGGACTGAGGCAAGTAGATATATATACAGGACTTAATGTACTCATATTACTTTTGGAGTTACACCGCTACGCCCAAGGACGAGCTGAACTTCAGCAGCATATTATGTTTTATCCTTCCAGCCAACCGGATACAGAAAGTTTTTTCACATCGCAACTCCTACGTATTATTAACTATAGCGATGCCATAGAAATTGGTAATTTTACTAGTATCGTTGGGGAATTCTTAAGAGGTGGTAACTTTCGTGGTGCTTATTTAGGAAATGCTAACTTGGCAGGTGCTAACTTTAGCGGCGCTAACCTCACAGGTGCATACCTAGGAGATGCCAACTTAACAGGTGCCAACTTTAGCAATGCCAACTTGACGGGTGCTAACTTTGGTGATGCCAACCTCAGTGGTGCCAACTTCAGCAATGCCAACCTCAGCCGAGCCGACCTCAGCAGTGCCAACTTTAGCGGTGCCAATCTCAATCATGCCGACCTCAGCCGCGCTAACCTCAGCCACGCCGACCTCAGCAGCACCAATCTCAAAAATGCCAATCTTACTAGTGCCGACTTGAGCAGCACGAATCTCAAAGATGCTAACCTCAGCGGTAGTGACCTCAGCCATGCCATACTTTTTGGTGCCAATCTCAGCGAAGCTAAGCTAACTGGCATTAACCTCAGTCATGCTGACCTCTGCCGTGCCGACCTCAGTGGCGCAGACCTCAGCCGTGCTATTCTCAACGGTGCCAACCTCAGCGACACAATTCTTTTCAGTACCAAGCTGAATGATGCCATTCTTGTAGCTGCAGATCTCAGCTACGCCAAACTCAACGGCGCAAAACTCAATGGTGCAAAACTCAACGGTGCAATGTTTTTAGGCGCAGATCTCAGCGGTGTAGATTTGAGTGGCGTAATTCTCAACGATGCCGACCTCAGTGGCGTAATGCTCAATGATGCTGACCTCAGTGGTGCCAACCTCAGTGATGCCATGCTGTTTGGTACCGACCTCAGCTATGCCAACCTCAACCAAGCTAACCTCAGCGGTAGTAACCTCAGTGGTGCTTTACTCAATGGCGCAGATCTCAGCCACAGCAACCTTAGCTACGCCATACTCAGCAATGCTGATGTCAGCGAAGCCAACTTAGAAGAAATGACCTGGGGAGAAAAGCAGCAATGGGAAACTGTTCGCGGATTAGAAACCGCACTCAATGTGCCAGAAGGATTGAAGCAGCAGTTTGGGTTAGGGGGATGATGAGGGAGATGAGGGGGATGAGGGGGATGAGGGGGATGAGGGAGAAATTCCAATTACCCATTACCAATTACCTCATGCCCAATGCCCAATGCCCAATGCCCCATGCCCCATGCCCCATTAAACTTATTAATTGTCCTTACGATTAATTTCTTGCAAATCAAGAGCGTAATTTAATCGCAAAACATTTACTCCTGGCTCACCAAAAACCCATAAGAATCTCCCATCAGTAAATTTATTAATTAGAGGTAATATTTCTTCTTCTTTGATATTCCGGGCATTAGCTACTCTCTCCAATTGCTGTCTAGCAGATTTCACAGAAATATGAGGATCTAAGCCAGATGCAGAGGTGTAAATTAAATCTGCAGTTGGTTGAATATTTTCGTCTCGAAATTGATTAGCTTGCTCAACAATACGATTGAGTAATTCTGGATTAGTGGGAGCAAGATTACTCGCACCAGAGATGCCAGTGGCTTTGGCTTTTTTGCCTTGGCTATATCTCACTGTACTGGGACGACTATGAAAATATTTCTCTGATGTAAATACCTGACCAATTAAGGCAGAACCAATTGGTGGGGCATCTGGTTGAGCATCTATATTTTGCATGATGCTGCCGTTAGCTTGCAAAGGGAAAAAAACTTGACCGACTACTAAAATTAACAGAGGATATATGAGTGCTGTTAGTAACCAAAGTACTAAAGTTATACGAATTGACTTGATGATTTCTCGAATAATAGACATACAATAATCTGGGCGATCGCTCTTTTGAATTTAATCTTGAATAATAATTTTGAACTGTTAGAAGCGTTCTGGCTGAAAAACGACAACAAACAAGTATATAACAAGCGATAACGTGACAAGTCCCAAAATGCCAATTGCCCATGTGGTGCGACTTTCTAAACTGACATCTGAGGCGGCATAAACTGTAGGGGTAAATGCTAAGCTGAATCCCAGCACAATCAATGTTGACAGTAGGAACTGTTGTTTACGCAATTTTGGCCAGACAAAAGATATTGTCTGTCTTGAACTTCTATCCTGAAATTTTTTCATTTTGCTTTATTTTTTGCACCCTTATACCATTTTGGATTTTAGATTTGGGATTGGGAATTACTCTTTATATCAGAGTTATGTCCATCCATCCGTCGGATTATTTTTGCAAATTGGTCTGAGTATTTCCGTTTAAATGGAAAATAATCTAATTAAACGCAGAGTAACGCGGAGGTTCCTGCAACGAAAAGTTCCTCGTTCGTGCAAGCGTTCCGAAGAAAAGCCGGGGTTCCCGGCGTAGGAAACTTTTCAAGACAAAGTAACGCAGTTAATTAGGTCGCTGGAAATCAACCAAACTATGTTAAGAAACATAAATAGACTCTAAATCCTTACTAATGACAAATAGCTAAGGACAAATGAAAGCCTCCGCTAGTTATCTTTAATTAAGCACGAATTCATGAAATACTGTACTAAGTTAGCCCTGCTAGAGTCATCAGGATATCGATTAATTTAATGGCGATAAATGGTGTAATTATTCCGCCTAAACCATAAATCAAAATATTACGTTGCAGTAGTTGATTAGCTGTTAAGGGTCGGAAATTTACCCCCTTTAAGGCTAAAGGAATTAAGGCAGGAATAATCAAAGCGTTATAAATTAATGCCGATAATACCGCTGAATTAGTACTAGTCAATTTCATGATATTCAGGCTTTGCAAATTAGCAGAAGCAAAGATTATAGGAATAATTGCAAAGTATTTAGCAATATCATTCGCTAGGGAAAATGTCGTCAACGCCCCACGGGTAATGAGCAATTGTTTACCAACACTGACGATATCAATCAATTTTGTGGGGTCAGAGTCTAAATCCACCATGTTAGCTGCTTCTTTTGCCGCCTGAGTCCCCGTATTCATGGCTAAACCAACATTAGCTTGTGCTAAGGCTGGGGCATCATTGGTGCCATCTCCGGTCATTGCGACTAGTTTGCCTTGCGCCTGTTCCTGTTTAATGACAGTAATTTTATCTTCGGGTGTGGCTTCGGCAATGAAATCATCAACGCCAGCTTCTTTGGCAATCACCGCCGCCGTAATATGGTTGTCTCCAGTCAGCATAATGGTACGTACTCCCATGCGGCGTAACTGGTCAAAGCGTTCGCGAATGCCAGGTTTGACAATATCTTTGAGATAAATCACGCCGTAGATTTCATGGTCTAAGCACACAGCTAAGGGTGTACCTCCCTGCTGCGAAACTCGCTCGTAAGCTGCATCAAGTTCTGGGGTTTCGCGGCCATTACGGGAACGTACAAACCCTTTAATTGCTCCCACTGCTCCCTTGCGTACTTCCCGCCCACCGGGTAAGTTGGTGCCACTCATGCGGGTTTTGGCAGAAAATTCTACTGATTGTGCCTGATTGTAGTCAAAATCTACCCTGGCACCTAATTTTTCTGCTAGTCGCAAAATAGATTTCCCTTCAGGCGTATCATCAAATACGCTAGCTACCCAAGCAACATTGGCGATTTCTTCAAGGGTATGACCGTTAATTGGGATAAACTCTTCTGCCAAGCGGTTACCAAGGGTAATTGTCCCTGTCTTATCTAAGACTAAAGTATTGACATCACCGCAGGCTTCGACGGCTCTACCAGATGTGGCAATCACGTTAAATTGGGCGACTCGATCCATACCCGCAATGCCAATAGCACTTAGCAACCCTCCAATGGTAGTGGGGATCAATGCAACTAATAAGGCAATTAAAACTGGTATGCTGACTGGATTTTTAACGGTGTAAGCAAATGCAGGCAGAGTGACGACTACAAATAAAAACACTAAGCTGAGAACTGCCAATAATACAGTCAAGGCAATTTCATTGGGTGTTTTGCTGCGTTCTGCCCCTTCCACCAAGGCAATCATCCGGTCGATAAACCCTTTGCCTGATTCGGCTGTAATGCGGATGATTAATTCATCGGAGATAATCCGCGTACCACCAGTCACAGAACTAGCAACATCTGAGCCAGATTCCTTCAGTACTGGTGCAGATTCTCCAGTAATGGCCGATTCATCTACAGAAGCCACACCCATAATCACTTCCCCATCGGCGGGAATAAAATCACCTGCTACTACGTAGACGGTATCACCTTGTTTGAGGCTGCTGGATGGGACTTCGGTAATAGTGCCATCGGTGGCAAGTTTTTTGGCAGTTGTTTCTGATTTTGTCGATCGCAAAGCATCAGCTTGAGCTTTACCTCGTCCTTCGGCTACAGCTTCGGCAAAGTTAGCAAACCAGACTGTGAAAAATAAAATCCCAGTTAAGATGCCGTTGAAGAGTTGCGGATTATTCTGCTGAACTGGGCCAAATAAGCTGGGATCGATGGTTACCGCTAAAGTAACGAGTGTCCCAACCCACACCAAAAACATTACCGGGTTTTTGATGGCGTGTTGCGGATTGAGCTTGACAAAAGCATCTTTAATGGCTCGAAAGTAGATGCCTCTAGCACTTATCTTGGTCTTTTTGCGTGGTTGACGGCGATCGCCTGAACGAGAACGCAGTGGTCTAGCTTTGGAGGTAGCTGCAACTTGATTCATAGATTTAGTGAGTGAGGGTGATGGGAGGTAGGGGGAGATGAGGGAGATGAGGGGGATGAGGGAGATTTTTTATATTGTCTTCCTTATGTATTTAACTGCCAGAGGATAATTTAATACCCTCGGCTATGGGGCCTAAGGCTAAAACAGGGAAAAAGGTGAGTACGCCTAGAATGATACTTACGCCAGCTGTGACACAAGTAAATAGCAGAGAATCGGTTCTGAGGGTACCAGGGGTTTCTGGTACTGGTTTCTTACGAGACATACTATCAGCTAGTAGCAATATGGCAATAATTGGTATGTAGCGTCCTACTAAAAGGGGAAATAAGCAACTCAAATTCCACCACAAAGCTGTAGGTGCAGGTTGAGTAGTAGCTAATCCTGCCAACCCAGAACCATTGTTAGCTGCGGCTGAGGCGTATTCATAAACTACTTGGGAAATGCCGTGAAAGCCAGGGTTGGTAATTCCAGCAAAGGAAATGGGGTAGGCTAAGGCGATCGCACTGGGAATTAATACGGCAATCGGATGTATCAGTAATACTATACTGGCGAGAACAATTTCCCGTTTTTCGATTTTGCGTCCTAAAAATTCTGGGGTACGCCCTACCATTAAGCCAGTAAGAAAGACGGTAAGAATTACGTAAATTAATAGATAAGCTATTCCAGTTCCTTGACCACCCCAAATAATTTGGAGAAATAAGTTAAATAAAGTTGAAAATATTCCTTGGGGCATTAAGGAATCATGCATTCCGTTGACAGCACCAGACATGGTGGCGGTAGTCATGACTGCCCATAGCGCTGTTTGTGCCCAACCAAACCGCTGTTCTTTACCTTCTAAATTGGGAAATTCTAATCCCAGAGTGCCATTAATCAAGGGATTTCCCTGTAGTTCGGCGGTGGATGTGATTCCCACTAAGACCACGAAAATTACAAACACCATCCAAAACAGCAGCCAAGCTTGTTTGAGGTTATTGGCAAAGACCCCATAGGTGTAAATTAAAGCTGCGGGAATAGAAATCATGGCCACGAGCTCTATTAAATTAGAAGCGCCATTAGGATTTTCAAAGGGATGGGCAGAGTTCACACCAAAAAAGCCACCACCGTTTTCACCCAACATTTTAATCATCTCGAAAGATGCAACTGGGCCTCTAGCAATATACTGTGTACCTCCTTCCAAGGTTCTCACTACTACAGGTGCGCCTAATGTTTGCGGTACACCTGATATGAGGAGTGCGATCGCACCCACTACTGATATTGGTAGTAGGATGCGGGTAATGGCACGGGTGAGGTCAATATAAAAGTTGCCTAACTTCCTACCTGTGAGGCCGCGAATAAAGGCAATTCCTACCGCCAACCCTGTAGCCGCGGAGGTGAACATCAAAAACCCCAAAGCTGCTACCTGACTAAAATAGCTTAAGGTCGTCTCACCTGCGTAGTGTTGCTGGTCGGTATTCGTGACAAAAGAAACTGTAGTGTGCAGTAGTGTATCCCAGGTTGGCGCACCAAAGCCATTGGGATTCCAGGGTAAAAATCTCTGAAAAAATATTAATAAATACACTACAATGCCCATGACGAGGTTACTGTATACTACAGCCCTGGCATATTGCCCACCTGTCATACTATCTTTCGGTCTTACACCCGCTAGGACGAAGATACTTCGTTCTATGGGATTCATGAAGGAATCAAGCAGGGTTCTTTCTCCCATGAAGACACGTGCTATGTATCTTCCGAACACTGATGTAATTGCTATCACAATACACAGTGTTAACCCAATTTGTAAAAAACCTTGTCCCATGTATTTTGTACTCAATTAAATTTAAGTTCTAGACAGTTACTCATGCCAACTAATACATCAACTGCCTGACAATATCTCATATAAACTCAATTCATTAATCTGGATTAAGTATTTGGATAACTTTCTATTTTCCAGATACTTCTTGAAGTTTCTGCCAAGAATACTTAAATTTTAGTTTTATTCATTAATCTGTCTCCTGTGTACTATTTGTTTATACAATACATTTTCTGATGTTGCTACTTACATATATCCTTCTGTATCAGGGAGGATGATATTTTTATTACACATACTTTAGCTGATATCGTATCAGCCGACACAGTTCAGGGAGAAGGCTCTCAGCCTAACTGAAGTTAGCAAAAAATTATATTGCATATTTCCAAAATTTGGCGAAATTAATCACAAAAATCTGGTAGTAAAACTAATTCCTGGTTATCAATGCAGGAAAGTGAATCTGCTGTTATATATGCTTATTAGTAAAAATAAATTTTGAAATTTTAAATAAACCAATTCAAATAATGTTGCGACACAGCAATATATTCTAGAGGGCACGGCAATGTCGTACCCCTACAATCTGTCGCATTCTTTTTTCAATTTGGTATTAGAGATTGAGGATGGATGATTCAATATCCGGAATCATTTAGCAACCAATCTCATTGCTAAAATTAGATAGATGCGCTTAATGTTACATCAGTTTAAAAACAGAATCGAGCAAATACATGAGTCAATACAGTTCAGTTAAGAAAATAAATTGACAACAAAACAATAATTTTGGAGGG
>NZ_JACJQJ010000052.1 GCF_014696615.1 Nostoc linckia FACHB-104
TAACAATTATATGATTCGGGTGCTCAGTTGTTGTTTCATTGACAATACATTAGGTTCTTCTAATTGCTTGTGTCAAGCCTAATTGAGACGCTCTTACCCTGCTTTTATATTAGATCTAATATTTATAAAATTGCTATTATAGTTCTGGTTTAGGAATTGTAAAATAAAAAATACTCCCTTCACCTAAAACACTTTCTGCCCAAATTGTGCCACCATGTTGTTGCACAATACCACGACAAATAGCTAATCCTAAACCTGTGCCACCTTTTTGACGGGAATCGCTGGCATCAACTTGTTGAAATCGTCCAAAAATAGTTTCTAACATATCATGAGGTATTCCTCGACCTTGGTCTTGAACTTTAAATAAAATACGATCGCTCAAATCTTCTACACTCAGCATGACTGTACTATTAGCTGGGGAGAATTTGATGGCATTACCAATTAAGTTCAGCAGGGTTTGCATAATGCGATCGGGGTCTACGGATATCTTTATAGAGGTTAGCGACATCTCTAATGTAACATTATTAGCTGTAGCTAAAGGCTGTAAAGCTTCTACAGATTGGCGTATCAGTGTAGCAGCATCACATCGCTGCTTAACAAGGGAAAATTTGTTGGATTCTAAATGTTCTAAATCTAGAATATCATTCACCAAACGTACTAACCGTTCCGTATCGCTATAAGCAATATCTAACATTTGTTGAGCGGTTTCTGGTTGCGTTTTTAATACTCCAGATGACAGCAATCCTAAAGCACCGCGAATAGATGCTAAAGGTGTTCGTAATTCATGGCTCACAATTGAGATAAATTCATTTTTCATTTTCTCAATTGCTCGACTTTCAGTAATATCTTCTATTGTACCAACGTACCCTATAATTTCATGAGGAGAAGAGATAATTGGGACAATAGTGATGCGTAAAAAACGCAATGTTGAATCAGGGCGAATATAACGCACCTCCGTACAAAACTCCGAGTTAGCTGTTACTAAGTCTTGCCACTGCGGCCAAAATACTGCTAAATCTTCTGGATGAATATACTGTAACCAGCGGTCGCCAAATGATTCTTCTAAACTTAATCCACAAATTGATTGAAAGCGGGTATTTGTATAGATATTCGTTCCTAAAGTATCGCTTCTAAAAATGCCCACAGGTGCAGAATCGCTGAGAGTCCGAAATAAAGTTTCGCTTTGCCGCATGGCTTCTTCAGCTAGTTTCAGACTGCTAACATCAATGCTGACACCAATAACTACCCAAGTATCAGTTTCTTCTTGGTGAACAGAAGAATAAGTGGTAGAAATCCAGCGAACAGAACCATCTTTGTGACGGAATCTATACTCTATAGAGTTAGTTCCTTCAGTAATACTTCGCTGAAACCGAGCATACATAACTTGTTTTCGGTCTTCTGGAAGTACCCGTGAAATCCACAGCTTTTTATCTGCTAGAATTTCTGCAGGAGAATAACCAAAAATCATTTCGCTAGCAGCAGACTGATATTCATATTCCCATTCTTGATTAGCAGAGATACGAAAACTAAATATAGAAGCACTGGCTGTGGAGAGAATATTTTGTAATCGTTTTTCAGAAGCTTGCAGTGCTAGTTCTAAGCGTTTACGATCGCTAATATCAATACTGACTCCCGTGACAATCCAACAATTATTTGCTTCGTCTCGATGAGAGGAGTAAGTTGCAGAAATCCACCGCAGAGAACCATCTTTGTGATGAAATCTAAACTCAATTGTAGTAGTGCGTTCCTGCAAAATCTTCTCAAACAGCGGATATAAAACTTTTTCTCTATCTTCTGCAAATACCTGTGACATCCAAAGCTGTTTGTTAGATACGATTTCTGCTGGAGTATAGCCAAATAGAGCTTCACTACCTATAGACTGATACTCATATTCCAAGTCGTAATTTGCAAAGACACGAAAACTAACAATAGAAGCGTTAGCTGTAGTCAGAATATTGTTTAATCTGCTCTCGGAAGCTTGCAGCGCTAGTTCTAAACGTTTGCGATCGCTAATATTGGTGCCGCTACCAACGAGACGATAAATACGTGAATTTTCATCAAATAAAGGAGTTAAACTAGTAATCCACCAAGTGTCTTGCCTGGGAATTGGTAAACATTCTTCATAGGTAATAGTTTCTCTAGCAGCGATACAGGCTTGATAATTTTGGCGAACTGATGATGCTAGTTCTGGTGTGAGTAAATCGTCTAAGGTTTTACCTTGGATGCCTTGAGCATGAATCCCTGTTAAACGTTCATAAGCAGGGTTGACATCTACAAAGCGAAATTCACCATCTGCCAAAACATCTACTACAAAAATACATTGTTCAACACCGTTATAGATACTACTTAAAAATTCTTCCTTTTTCTGTAAGCTTTGTTCTGCTAAGAAACGTTCTGTAATATCTTGGGCGGTTCCATAAAGCCGAATCACTTGCCCATCAGTATTGAACTCGGCTTGTCCAGTACCCTCAATGTAGCGGATAGAGCCGTCAGGACGGGGATTGCGTTTTAGTATGAGCTTATATGATTCACCAGTTGTAATTGCTATTTCAACGGCTTTGTGCAACCTTGCTGCATCTTGTGGCTGATAAATTTGCAGGTTTTCATCATAAGTAGGCTCAGATTTTGCTGGATCTCGGTTTAAGATATGGAACAGCTCTTCTGTCCAAGTAATTTTTTGCGTAGCTAAATCATATTCCCAGTTGCCAATTTGGGCTACTCGTTGAGCTTCTGTCAGTAGATCTGTGCTTTTGCGTAGTCTTTCTTCGGTTAATTTCTGTTCGGTAATATCCAGTCGAATACCATCCCAACAAATCCGCTCATCATTTAAACGCCGAGGGGTGGAGCAGAGGCGTATCCAACGAATATCTTTCTGTGGGGTATATTCTCGCACCTGAACATCAAAGACTGACATTGTTTGGGCAGATTCCTCTTGCTTCTGACTGACGTAAAGCCTATCTTCTGGTAGCAAGTTGTTATAGAGTAAGCTGGAATCTGCTAAAACCGCTGCTGGATGGAATCCATTTGTAGCTTCCACACCAGCACTAATATAGTAGAAGCGATAACTGCCGTCCCTTTCGCGGATCACTTGGTAAATATAACTATTGGGAATGTTATCTCCAATTGCCCTTAAAAAAGCTTCGCGTTCTTGTAAAGCTTGTTCGGCGCGTTTGCGATTGCTCACATCGCGGTGAATACCTGCCATCCGTAAAGCTTGACCATTTTTATCTCGGCTGACAACTTTGCCATAGTTGGCAATCCATTTCCATCCTCCCGATTTAGTTCGCATTCGATATTCAAAGGTGTAGGGGATGGAACTATCCATCAGGTGAGATTGTAATACATCCATTACCCAAGGACGGTCTTCTGGATGCAGCAATTGCTCCCAAGTACTGACATCATTTGGTGGTTCATCGGCAGCATAGCCAAGCATTTCACACCAACGAGGGCTGAGATAAAGATACCCTGTAATAATGTTCCAATCCCAAACCCCATCTCCAGAGGCTTCCAAAGCCAGCTGCAAGCGTTCTTCACTGGTGCGTAAGGCTTCTTCGGTTTGTTTGCGCTGGGAGATGTCTGTTTTGACGCTCATTACTTGCCATGATTTATTACTTTCATCCCACTCGGAACTAAAAGTATCGCAAATCCAGCAAATTGATCCCTCTTTGTGACTGAAGGGATACTCAATAGTAACAATTTCCTCACTCGTAATTGCATCCTGTATATGATGCAAAATCACATCCTTGTCTTCTGGTAATAGCCTAGAAGCCCAAAGGTGAGGATCTGCTAAAAATTCATCAGGCGAATATCCTAAAATGCTTTGACAGCTAGGAGAAATATATTCATAGCGGAATTCTTGAGAGGATAGCAGCCTAATTCTACTAATAATTGTTCTCATGCTGCAAAGAATGGCATCAAGCTGAGTTTGACAATTTGGTTGAGTTGGTGCAACTTGCTCTCGATGCTCAATTTCCTGGAGCAATGCTGCTTGCATATTCGCAAGTGCGATCGCACCTAATAATTGCCCTTGTTCATCTAAAACTGGTAGGTAGGAAATTTGCTGCTGTTTCAGCAGTCGCAATATATGAAATACATCGCCTAACTCAGATTCCTTAATAGTAATGACGTTTGCAGTCATCACATCTGATAAAGTCGCCCCACTCAAGTTCACACCGGATGCGATCGCCTTGACTAAATCTCTTTGAGTAAAAATTCCCAGCAGATGGTGTTGCTCTACAACCAAGACATAGCTGCTGTTTTCTTGGTTCATTACTTGAACTGCAAACTCAACTGATGTATTCGGCGCTAGCGTGAGCGAACAAGTTTGCAGGAATTGAGTTTGGGAGAGTGGCTGCATAAACTTGAGATGACAATTTATCTTACCTATGTCTTATTACACATAACTGCGATCGCTCAACAGCTAGAGACTAGGCTAGATATTTTTCCACTTTACTCGCAATTTCTGGTTTTTGCCTTGCTTAATAGGTTCTCATAGGTAACGCTACACCCCTGATCAATCCACAAGTGAATCCTATGGCTCAGTTGGTGAATCGCTCAAATCACCCGTAAACAAATTTTCTGCGGCTTTTGCTCAAGTAGTTTGAACTATAAGTATATCCTATAGCTTCTATAAGCTTTTTCTTGTGGTTAACATTTCGCAATATAAACCTTTGCGATAAGGCACAAATTATTGATATTTGTAAGCGCTGTATCTTATGTAACAAAAAAATATTTATCTTTTTAAAAGTATAAGAAAATACAATGTATTTATTTTGGTATATTCTCTGAGGGAAAATACTAAAGTAATAAAACTCTTGATTAATGAAGCTTCTGACCGCTAAAATTGAAAATTTATATATAGTTAATTAGCGTTTAATACATATTGAATACCGTATTAAAACTGAAGCAAAATAGCTAAAAATGATGCGTGGTAAGTAGAGCCTTAGCAGTCAAAAACCTTTGATAACGTATATACATCATACTGAATACTCGTGTAGCAAAATTTTGTTAGGAATTCCTCTATCCCCAGCATTAGATATAAATATACCAATTTATATATAAAAATATTAAATATAAATACGGTGCCGAAAAGGGTATTTCCCGTAGTAGATGCATAAAAAGAATTGACCGATTAAATTAATATCAAGTTTAATCAAAAGTTATCAAATCTTTTCAGTAAAAGTGCTAGGCGCAATCTTGGAACTGCCTAAAACTTTTTAACAATCAGCACAACAACAAACTATGAACGCTACCACGGAACAACGCATCGCTTTGATTTCAGTCCACGGAGACCCGGCGATTGAAATAGGTAAGGAAGAAGCCGGCGGTCAGAATGTTTACGTCCGCAACGTAGGTGAAGCACTAGCGCGGCTAGGATGGCAGGTTGATATGTTTACCCGCCAAGTGAGTGCGGAGCAAGAAACAATTGTGCAGCACAGTCCCAACTGCCGCACAATTCGCTTTCAAGCCGGGCCTTTAGAGTTTGTGCCTAGAGATAATCTTTTTGTTTATTTACCAGAATTTATTGAAAAGTTCCGCCAATTCCAGCAAGAAAACGGTATTACCTATCACTTAGTTCATACCAACTACTGGCTTTCTAGCTGGGTGGGGATGCAATTAAAGAAAATCCAAGGAAGCAAACAGGTTCATACATACCACTCTTTAGGAGCTGTCAAGTACAACACTATAGACAATATTCCAGCAATTGCTAGTAAACGATTAGCAGTAGAAAAAGAAGTACTAGAGACAGCAGAAACAATTGTGGCGACGAGTCCCCAAGAAAAGCAACATATGCGATTGCTCGTTTCCACTAAAGGTAATATTGATATCATTCCCTGCGGTACAGATATTCAGCAATTTGGCTCTATAGATAGAGAAGCAGCGCGAGCGAAGTTAGGAATTGCACCAGATGCAAAAGTAGTATTGTACGTTGGACGGTTTGACCCTCGTAAAGGTATAGAAACCGTAGTTCGTGCCGTTGGAGCCTCAAAATTACGTAGTTCGGAAAATCTGCAATTGATTATTGGTGGTGGTAGCACCCCAGGTAACAGCGACGGTATCGAACGCGATCGCATTGAAGGCATTATTAATGAACTGGGTATGAACGACATGACCACCCTACCCGGTCGCCTCTGTCAAACTGTCCTACCTACTTACTACGCTGCGGCTGATGTTTGCGTTGTTCCCAGTCACTACGAACCCTTTGGACTCGTAGCGATTGAAGCTATGGCTAGCGGTACACCAGTCATAGCCAGCGATGTCGGTGGTCTGCAATTTACTGTAGTTTCCGAAAAAACTGGAATATTAGCACCACCCCGAGACGTACCAGCTTTTACAGATGCAATTGACCGCATTCTGATGAATCCAGAATGGCGAAATCAATTAGGGAAAGCTGCTAGGGAACGTGTCATCAGCAAGTTTAGTTGGGATGGTGTGGCATCTCAACTGAGTGAACTGTACACCCAACTGTTAGAACAGCCTGTAGTTCCAGATTTAGTACCAGCTTTGGTGTCTAGTTTGGAAAAATCTGTCGCACAACCTGCGGTGCAAGTTAGTAAAGAACCAGCTTTGCAAAGATAAGCAGCAAGGGTCAAAGGTCAAGGGTCAAGGGTCAAAGGTCAAGGGTTGCATAGACTCGATTAATCGCGTCTCTACAAAAGTCAAGGGAAATTGGTTTTTAGATATTCTTGAGAAATCTTGGACTTTGGACTTTGGACTTTTGACTCTTGACCTTGGCATTTAAGACTATACTTAGCATCGATAGTATGAACGCCAATGGCTAACTAATTGTTGTGCAACCCGTTGATTTTACTACCCTCACCGCTGCTTGTAGCGAACTTCGCACTTACTGGTTACCATCCAGAACAGAGCAGGTTTTCCAGCGCGATCGCTATACTATTTCTATCGCCTTACGTACCCTCAAACAGCGGGGTTGGCTAGAGATTTCTTGGCATCCCCAAGCTGCACGCATCTGTATTGGTAATCCGCCGCCACGGGTACCAGATACTTTTACTTTTAGCCAACAACTTATACACCAATTGGGTGGTTTGGCATTAGTAGGTATTGAAGCGATCGCACCTTGGGAACGTGTTATTGATTTACAATTCGCTCGTCGTCCGCAAGAAAGCGCACTATATCACGTTTACGTGGAAGTTATGGGGAAATACAGCAATGTTATCCTCACAGATGCTAATAATCTAATTATCACCGCCGCCCATCAAGTTAGTCAGCAACAATCTAGCGTCCGTCCTATCCAAACTGGACAAACTTATGAAACTCCGCCGAAACTTACTGGCCCGGTTCCTAGTTTGAGCGAATCTGCACAACGTTGGCAAGAACGAGTGAGTTTAGTCCCAGGAGCTATTAAGCGTCAGTTGCTCAAAAGTTATAGTGGTTTAAGTGCATCGCTGGTAGAATCAATGGTGCGATCAGCAAATTTAGCACCAGAAGCAACCACTGATAGTCTCACTTCAGAAGATTGGCAAGGATTGTTTCAGCAATGGCAAGTATGGCTAGAAGCATTACAAGCAGAGAAGTTTCACCCTGCTTGGACAGATGAAGGATACACCGTCATGGGTTGGGGTGGAGTGACACCAGCAAAGGATACACAAGAACTACTCAACCGCTACTATACCGACCAACTTAACGAACAAGTATTTGCTCAACTCCGCCATCAGTTGAGCCAAAAACTAAATAATATCTTGGCTAAGTTAAGGCTAAAAGCCAACACCTTTGCAGAACGCTTGCAACAATCAGATCGAGCCGATGAATATCGCCACAAAGCTGATTTGTTAATGGCTAACTTGCACAATTGGGAAGCAGGGATGAAAGAAATTACCCTTCCTGATTTTGAAACTAACTTACCAGTAGCGATCGCTCTGCAACCAGATAAAAATGCTGTGCAAAATGCTCAAAGCCTTTACAAACAGCACCAAAAGCTGAAACGCGCACGTGCTGCTGTCGAACCACTACTTGCAGAAGTGAACACAGAAATAGAATACTTAGAGCAAGTAGAAGCTGCGATCGCTCAGATAGAAAAATATCAAACACCTGAAGATTTACAAGCGCTCGAAGAAATCCGCGATGAGCTAATTGGACAACGGTATCTAGAAGACCCAGAATACCGCAACCGTAGTACGAACGAAGATAGTACCAGCAACTTTCATCGTTATCGTACTCCCAGCGGCTTTGAAGTCTTAATTGGTCGCAACAATCGCCAGAACGACCAATTAACTTTTCGGGTAGCTGGAGATTATGACTTGTGGTTCCACGCACAAGAAATTCCTGGTAGTCATGTTTTACTGCGGTTAGAACCAGGCGCAGTTCCCGAAGAAGCCGATTTGCAATTTACTGCTAACCTCGCTTCTTACTATAGCCGCGCTCGCCAAAGTGACCAAGTGCCAGTAGTTTACACTCAGCCAAAGTACGTCTACAAACCTAAAGGTGCGAAACCAGGAATTGCTATTTACAAGCAAGAGCGTATCTTGTGGGGACAACCACAATTAATCGTCAAAGGTCAAACTTCGTAACTTTTAACTATTGAGTCATCGGTCTTTCGATAGACATATTGAATTATTCTCAAAGATAGAGGTCATCAAACCTTAACACTATCTTTTTTTGGTAAATTTTTCTGAAAAAACTGTGTTGACTGCTACAATATTGTTAAGAAAAGTTGCCCGTTGCATTTTGGGAACGCGCAACAGGGTTTTAACTCTAATGAGAAGACAACGCGGAAAATATTTTTTAGACCAGCTGTGGGAGGCTGGTCATTTTTTTTAAGTAGATAAAGTATTTAATTGGTAATTTTACTAGCATTATTCTAAGTATGTCAGCAAAGGTCTTTCTATGCTGTTATTTCGCTCAGAAATAATTCAAATTATTGATTAAGTATAATTTTACGCCTATCTTTAAAAAGAATGCGACAGATGAATAGCCGCACAACAATGTTGCGCCTTGAGAAATAATTGATTTGTCGGAGAGACTATTTGAATGAGTATTATATAGGACAAATTTTTCAGTAATTGTCCCCTTTTCTACTTAGTAGCACTGTAAAATTCAGTAGAGATGTTTTGGCTAGCCTTACTCCTAGAGGTCAAGCTTAATTGAATTTACGGTCAAATATTTGAGGTACTCAAAATATTGATACCATCATCCAACAAAATAGCAATATAAATACTGAAAAAATACTGAAGACCAACCTTCTAAAACCCTTTATTTTAAAGTGCTTCATCCCATCTTTAGGCTCACTAACTGAAATATAATTTTAGGTAAAAATTGTGTTACTGTAACTACACAGATTCCTACTTGATATGCCACGCTAGTCTTATGCAAGCAACTACGGGAATTAATCAATGTATACTCTACAAAAGCTATCATTAGCCTTGGTTGGAACAGCGGCAATGTTGATGAGTGCTAATCCAGCTAGCGCTGTTAATCTAGTTCAAGGCGGTGCGACTTCAGTTCCAGGAGAAGGTCAAAAGACTAATATTCAGGGCGCTATAACTATCGACTTTAATGATGGTAAAGTGCCTACTTCTGGACTTGTTACTTTCTCCGGAGTGACTCCTGGTGTTGCGAACGGGACTAAGATTACGGGGAGTAGTATTGTCAACGGGAGTTTAAATAGTGTATATGCTACTCCTTTAAACGACACGAGCAATTATCTAGCAGTTTCAGTAGGCAACGATGTAACTATTAATTTTGCTCAAGCTCTTGACTACTTTGGCTTTTACTGGGGGTCAATAGATAAATATAACTATGTGGATATCTATAGTAAAGGTGTTAAGATACAGACATTTAATGGTAGTAATGTTCCTGGTACTAAAGCTAGTGGCAGTCAGGTGAATGCTGTAGACAATATTTACGTTAATTTGTTAGCTGGTACTGGAGAGACCTTTGACAAAATTGTTTTGAGAACAACTTCTCCTGCACTTGAAACTGATAACTATAGCTACAGAGTAGCTACCGTTCCTGAACCTAGTTCAATGTTAGGCTTGCTAGCTTTCGGTGCTTTAAGTGCTGGATCTTTAGTTAAACGCAAATCCAAGATAGCTTAAAAGTCTTTGTGCAAATAGTTCTCAACGCTTCAAAAACCTAACTTAAATATCGAAATATTATTTTCCTGCATTGAGTGCAATCAGTAAGAAAAGACGTTCGGTGAGACGATTCGCTCATGTAGAAGACAAACAACGGTGTAGATAAACGCTCCAATCCAGCAGAAATGCTGGATTTTTTACTTTATCTGGGTGTCCTCACATCCCCATGTTATTATTGATTTCGTGCCCATACTTGAGATATGTGGTTCAATTACCAATCAGTTGCTGTAATTTATTAATAGAGGTGAACAGTAAATTAACACCTCTGATTTGTAACTATGACAAATAATTAGTTAATCCACAAGTGAAATCGGGATGACTGGATTCGAACCAGCGGCCCCTTCGTCCCGAACGAAGTGCGCTACCAAGCTGCGCTACATCCCGGCGTAATGACTGTCATCACTAGAACATTTTATCACAAACCTCGATAATTTACAAAACAATTAGAGGCTGGGAAGCAACTTTTAACTAGAGAATTTAGTAATTAGGACTTTAGCCCTAGATTTTCTTCACTAGATGACTACCTAGGAACTGATGAAAATTAATTTGATGAACTAGTACTTTTCATAGTGATAAATAATTTGGTAAATTACGCTCAATTAAACACAATTTAAAAATTTTTTATATGCTGAAACAGCTATGGGCGGCTAGACACAAATACAGCCAGCTATTTTGGTGTATTTTCTTAGCAGTAGTAATTTGGAATATACCTCAATCAGCCTTGGCAGATGTTAATCAGCAGGATATTAACAGTATTATTCGCACAAGGGACATTGCGCTACAAGCCCTAAATACTCGCGATTTTTCCAAAATAGAACCTTACTTGCATCCAAGTTTTACGATCACAACAGTCGATAACCAAGTTTTTCACAAAGTACCTGAGTTTGAGAAGTACTGGAATCAGCAATTCTCGACTACGATCAAAGATATCAAAATGCAGCTTAAAGAAGAGCCTGTCAGAACATTTCTTTCACCAGAAATAGATGTTTCTACAGGAGATGCGATCGCATCTTTCTATTTTAAAGATGGTAAAGCGGCTGATATGGCGTTGCGTTGGACAGCAGTTCTGCAAAAAGCTCAAGATAAATGGACGATTCAATCGCTGCATTTCTCCTCGAATCTTCTGGACAATCCAGTATTAAATGCTACATGGCGATGGAGTCAGACTATGGCTGCGATCACAGGTATAGGTGGCTTTTTGTTGGGAGTAGTTGTAACGTTTGTATTACGCCGCAAATCGGGAGAAATTCGTAATTTTTAGTTCCTAATTCGCAGTTATGTTTAATTGTGCCGACCAATTTACCACAATTTAATTAGTTGTTTACCTTCTAAAAATAAATCAAATCTGTGTATATCCTTTTCTGACTCAAAAGCTGCTACTGGTAAGTAGTGATATTGTGCTTTTGTAATATATAAGAAATAATATTCACCTTTTTTAACAACTTTCATAAAATGTTCGTATCTCATTTTTGTTAGACTGCCGTCTTCAAAGCAGATGGTAAAAAAGTTTTCATCCATTTCACAATATCTACTTTGAAAATTTAAGTCAGATGTTCGTCCTTGTAAGCGCAGCCATAGAGGTACAGACAAAAAATAGGCTATTAAACCTAAGAAATATATCAACCACCAATCAAATCTTTGCTGGATTACCGCTAGCACTATATTAATGGATGTTAAAATCAACAAAATAATGAAAATAAATTTCATGCGTTTATAATAATCGGTCGCAATAATCCCTCGTAATTCTTTAGGACTAATTTGAAAAGTTTTAGTTTTAATCTGCATAGTTGGTTCGGTATTGGTGATTTGTGATCCTGATACTCTTGTCTGCTTTTAAATATCTGCCACAATAGGTAATACAACACGGGAATTCGCCTCATTTCCGCAACTAACAGTTAAAGTAATAATTTGTGCATTGAGTAAAGTTTCGCTGCTATTTATTGCACTATTTTCAGAATTCATAGCGTAGGCGGGAAAACAAGCAAAGCTCAAATTCAGACGTAAAGCATTACCTTTAGCTATTCGCACACAAGTGGCTTGTAGCTGAATTTGTGTTGGGATAGGTTTTGCGCCTTCTCGACAATGCACATATCCTTGAGTCACATTATATACTTGCCCATCAGGATGAACTTCGGACAGCACTGCACACAAATCATAACTTGGTTGATCAGCGCTGCAAAAGATTTCCACTATGACATCCCCTGCTAAATGCAAGTTGTCCGCTAGTGGTTCTGTAGTGTAAGTTAATACATCAGAGCGTAAATCAAGATGCGATCGCTCAAATACTCCCGCAGGGATGGCTGCATGACCACCCAAAGCGGGAACTGGTCGCCAAGGATCGTGAACTAAGACATCAGTGCTGAGTGCTGAGTTCAGAGTGCTAAGTTTTCCGGAGTCTTCGCGGATGCTGGCTAGTCCAGTAGTTGATAAGTAATAGGATTGTTGATTTGGTGTTGGAAATTTGGCGAAAGTTCGCCAAATATTACTTCCCATCTCGAATAAGCATACAGGTTCTTCTGTGAGTAAACCTGTATCGACATCTTTAAGAAACTGGTCAAACCAGCGAATTTGCATCCTATCTACAGGACTGGCTGCTTTGGGGCCGAAGTCAACATTACCCACTTTACGACCCCAAGGTAAATGTGCCCAAGGCCCAACTAATAAATGTTGGGGTGTGGTGCTACGCGCCGCCATATCTTTATATAAATGTAGAGTTCCCCGCAGATAAGTATCAAACCATCCACCTATGTGGAACATTGGTAAATCAACGCTTTGCAAGTGGCGTTTGGGTGAAAGTTCTTCCCAATAATTATCTGGTTGGGGATGGGCAAACCATTCGTGATAAAAAGATTCTGGTGCGAGATGTTGCAAAATTTCTGGATTATTTATAGGGAGATTACGCGCAGCTGTAAATAATGCTTGATAAGCAACTTTATCTCCTCTTAAACGGGCAGTTTCGGTAGCTAATTGAATTGCCCATGCTAGATTAGTTTGCAAACAGAATGCACCACCTTCATAAGCCCAATCTGTATATAAATCATAGCCAATCATGGCTGGGCAAATAGTTTTTAAAGCGGCTGGTTGATTAGCAGCCGCATACATCTGTGTCATTCCTTGATAGGAAAAGCCATACATTCCTACTTTGCCATTGCTGTGAGGTAGGTTTGCAACCCAATTTACCGTATCTTCGCCGTCTGCAATTTCATTGGCAAATAATTTAAATTCTCCTTCAGAAGTACCTCGCCCCCGGACATCTTGAATCACTACGATGTAACCTTGGGCGGCATACCAAGTAGGATGGGCATAGACCACAGTTGATGCGATCGCTCTTCCATAAGGTTGTCTCATTAATAATATGGGAAACTCCCCAGCCGTGTCGGGACGATAGATATCTGCATCTAACCGCACGCCATCACGTGTATGCATCGAGGCTGTTTGTTTGGGAAGTACTTTGAACATGAGTCTGGAAGAATATATCAATGGCACCATAGATCAGCATAGAGCTACACAGAGACTTGCGATCGCGCCAATCAGAGGAAAGGGGGCAAGGGAGCGGGGAGCAGGGGGAAGAACTTATAATCTAGAAGATGGAAGTAGTATGGCAATGCGGTTTCTGTAAAAACTGCTGTAAGCGCCTACTATTTCACAGGTAAATTCCAATCTTTCCCCCTTTTTCCTTTTCCCTTTTCCCCTTCACCGAACTATATTAGATACACCCTGTTTGGGTAAATTATCAAACATTGGTAAAAGATTAATCATTTTTTTACCAAGTATTACTACTGAGGCAAAATCTGGGGTAAGGTGAATGCATGAATTACGAAACAGCTCGCAAAATCCTCATAGACCAAACAATAACCACCGAGGACAATCCAGATTCCCTGTTAATGCGTATGCATCAGGGAAAACCGCCAGTTCCCGGTCAAATCACTTCGATTTTGTTGGCGTTAAAAGTGGTGTTTGAGGCCCTCAAAGAATCTTCTAGTCTCGACAGAGAATTAGCTTATGCCCTTTTTCAGTTAAGTATTAAGCCTTCACAACTATTTGTTGGCGGACGCAGGGCTGGGATTGATTGGCCGCCATTATTGAAGGAAGATTTGTTGCGAATTGCTTTAGCAGCCGAAAGTATCTTTTCTACTAAATGGCAAACTCCACCTTCTGCTGGATTTGGAGGAGTATAGGGAGTACCATGAAAACTTGCAATCAAAAAGATAATAGTGGGTTAGCACGCATTCAATAATTGTGGGTAAAATCCTAAACTGTTGTGCGTCTAACCCATCCTATAAAAATTGCCATAAGGCTTCAAATTTAAAGCTATTTAACGATTTCGCAGTTCTGCTTCTAATTTGTCTAAATCACTTTTGAGTAAAATAGTCATTTGCCCAGTGAAAGCCTTACCTTCTCTAGGCTGGGCTACTTCTATCCAATAAGCATAGCGATCGCCTAGACGCAATTCTCCCTGTAACGCTTCTCTAATGGGAGTTTTGGCAAATCTAGCTGAGTTAATCGCACTTTGATTGGGATATTTATAGAGTAGCTGGGCACGTTCAAAATCTTGATAAATATCTAACCCATAAATTACCCGTAAAGCTTCTTGAAAGCGCTCAAATGTCATGCCATTAACAGCATCATACATAGTAATGCGCTCAGAACGAATCATGCTACGGTCTTTAGTAAACGCAACTTTACCTGGCGGTAATACTGATGCTAAAAAAGTGAATCGCTGGGCTGCTGTATCAGTCTTTTGTACAAATAAGCGCTCTCCACTGTGGGGACGTAGTGTAGGATGTGCTTGAATCCAGGTAGTTACTTCTTCAGTTTTTTGCCCTGGTAAAGCATTGGCTTTGGAATCAGCAAGCATTCCCACCGATAGCCAAGAAACCAGAGACAAAGGCAAAATTAAGCAATTAAGCAGAGATTTGTTTAGCATTTTCTCAATCGGGAATTATATGTAATCACCCCATTAGCTACTCCCAATCGGGTGCTGAATATAGTTTTCCCGTTTTTTGGCAAGATTATTTCATATAAATTTAAAAAAGATGGCTGGGGCTGTAAGTTTTTTTACGGATTGGGGTTTGGTGTTGGGTGTTGGGTGTTTGGTGTTTGTTACCTCATTCATCCCCAATTACCAATTACCTATTACCTATTACCCACCCTCACGCCTTCAGCGCTACTTTAATTACCTTGCGCGCTTTCATGTCATTAAATACCTGTGCTAAATCTTGTAAGGGACGATGTTCGCTGATTAGCAGTTCTAAAGGTAGTCTACGGCTAGCTATTAATGCTAGGGCTGCTTTTACATACTTGGGGGTGTTGTGAAATACTCCCTTCAGGGTAAGTTCGCTGTAGTGTAGCTGTTCTGTGTTGACTGTAATAGTTGTATCTCGTGGACAGCCACCAAATAAATTTACAGTTGCACCAGGACGAGCACAAGCGATCGCAGTTTCCCAAACGCTAGGAACTCCTGTGGCTTCAATGACTACATCTGCACCCCATCCTTGGGTGTGTTCTTTGACTACACCGGGAATGTCGGGAATTTGATGATAGTTAAATGTTTTGGCTGCACCTAACTTTTTACCAATTTCTAGCCTTTGGTCATTACCGCCCCATAGCCATACTTCAGCTTGAGTACTATCAGCTATGGCTGCGACAAACATTAGCCCAATCGCCCCATCTCCCAAGACGACTACTCGATCTGCGGGTTTGATTTCAGTACGCCCTACGCCATGCAATACACAAGCTAAGGGTTCTGTCATGGCTGCTAATGCAAAGGGCAAGTCATCAGGAATGGGCAGCATATTATGCTGTACTATCGGCGCGGGAATTTTTAGGTATTCGGCAAAGGTGCCGTTATTCCAGGTCAAATTTGGGCAGAGGGAATATTCTTGCCGTTGACAAAAAAAGCAATTCATGCATGGAGCAGAGTTATTCGCAACGATGCGATTGCCTACTTGCCAACCTGTAACACCTTCACCTAGTGCGACAATTTGCCCAGCTGCTTCATGACCAAACAAAGTTGGTGGTTTCAGCATTCTGGCATGACCACCACGCCGCCAGACTTTTAAATCTGTGCCGCAAGTTGTAGCCGCTCCCACTTTAATCACTACCTCACCAGCAGCCGGAGTCGGATCGGATACCTGCTCTAAGCGTAAATCTTCTTGACCATAAAGTAAGGCTGCTAACACAGCTTTTGACCTAAATGAGTAACTCCACCTGATTTTATCAGGTGGAGTTACTCACAAGTCAGCCTTAATCTCATAGGTCTGTAGTGAACACTTGCGTGCTATAAATTTCAGGATTTTAGCCCTGACTACAAACATATTGCCCTAAGAATTAGCTGTTGGTTGGGGAAGAACACCTGTATTGCGGGTTTCCACATTCGACAGACGACTCATATTTAACAGTGGTACTTCTTGTCGGCAAGATAGACAAAACCAATACACTTCGCTATGGCGAATATGGCGCAGGAGGGAACCACCACAACATGGGCAAGTGTTGGCTCTCATACTCATACCGATGTCCTCCCTAAAAAGATTGTTTAAATGTGAAAAAAATTTTTGTTAATTAAAGCTGAATCTTGGCAGCATGAATGCGGCCATTGGAATTTATGCGATCCTTGATAATTTGCTCGTAGACGGCTTCATAACCGTTAACCATTTGGCTGACACTAAATTTGTTTTCTACGTATGTACGGCAGGTTTGTCGATTGAGGTTTAAAGCTTGCGGAATCATCTGTGCCATTTGTTCATAGTTTTGGCAGATAAAACCTGTTTCACCGTGAGCAATTACTTCTGGTACGGAACCGAGATTCATGGCAATTACAGGTGTACCAGTTGCCATTGATTCAATCATGACTAAACCAAAAGGTTCTTGCCAGGTAATGGGAAAAAGAGTTATAGCAGCATTGCCCAGAAGTTCAGCTTTTTCGGCATGGTTGACTTCGCCTAAATATTGAATTTGCTGACCATCAATGTGGGGAGCAATCTCTTGTTCAAAAAACTTCGAGTCTACTGCATCAATTTTTCCTGCCATTTTTAAGCGCCAACCAGTTTGCTTTGCAATTGCGATCGCATGGTGTGGCCCCTTTTGGGGGGAAAAGCGACCTAAGAATGCCAAGTATTCTGGTTCTTGGTGTTGTGCTTTAAACGGATAATCTTCAGGATTAATTCCGTTATAAACAGTGCCAAAGTAGTTTAAGTCTATTTGTCGTTGAGCGTTACTAATACTAATGTATGGTTGCTTTTGATGATGGCTATAAACTTTACAGTTATCGTTGGTAAAGCTGCCGTGCAGAGTATGTACAGTGGGAGTGGGAACTAAACTCGCCAAAGACAATGCCGATATCCCTACATGGGAATGAATAATATCGAATTCCTTAGCTCGTTGGTAAACTTGGCTCAGTTCAAGCATTTCATAAACTGCATACTCTTTGACATGGGGGTCTAAGCGTAATGCTCGGGGATAAACTGCTTGCAAATTAGCCAGAGTTTCGGAATCGCCAGAGGCAAATAAAGTAACTTCATGACCGCGACGGACTAACTCATCGGTCAAGTGACTTACTACCAGTTCAATTCCTCCATATGTAGGGGGTGGAACTCTTTCCCATAAGGGGGCGACTTGAGCGATCTTCATATGTTTTGGTTCAGCCGATTAATGTTGTTCTCCCGATGAGAACTTAACTTTAAACTTGGGGGGCGAAGAACTTATAATTAAGCTTCTGAAATTTAAATTAACCAAGTTCATGCCCACAAGTGCAATATCGGTTAACCGTACTGTGCAAACGCACCAAACAATTTCAGATAGACCGTATTTGCCCCCTTGCGACTACAATACCAATGTACAATCTACTGCTTAGTACTTTCATCTGTCTTGGGGATCATTAGACAATTCGACCTATTCTGTAACTTAACCTACTGATTGGAAAAATTTGTAGCTGAAAATACTAAATTCTCCCTTGGGATCAATTGTTTTCAATTCTGATTGACGGAAAAGCCCTTATAATCTAGAGACTACATGAATATTAAATAAATGTAAAAATCCCTCTCATTAATGATTATTAATTAAATTATGTAAATTCGGGATCAATGAAAATCGCTACTTGGAACGTGAACTCAATCCGTATTCGTTTAGAACAAGTTATTGATTGGTTAAATCAAAATCCTGTTGATGTTCTCTGCTTGCAAGAGACAAAAGTAACTGATAGTCAATTTCCGCGATCGCCTTTTGAAGACTTAGGCTATCAAGTATATATATCAGGGCAAAAATCATACAACGGTGTAGCTTTAATCAGCCATCAACCTTTATTAGATATAAGTACTGGGTTCACCGCAATTGTGCCTAATTTACAACCAGAATGGGATGAGCAAAAACGTGTAATTACTGGAGTCATTGATAATGTGAGGATTGTCAATCTTTATGTCCCGAATGGTTCATCTATAGGTAGCGAAAAATACGAATACAAGCTGCGTTGGTTAACAGTACTACGGGAGTATTTGCAACTACTATTAAAATCACATCCTGCCATCTGTGTATGTGGCGACTTTAATATTGCTTTAGAAAATAAAGATATTCACGATAAAGTGAAAACGGAAAATCACATCATGGCTTCCGAACCAGAACGGCAAGCTTTGAAGGATATACTCACACTGGGATTTGCTGATGCCTTTCGTAAATTCAACTCTGAAGGTGGGCACTTCAGCTGGTGGGATTACCGTACCGCAGCCTTTCAGCGTAACTTAGGCTGGCGGATTGACCATCATTATCTCTCCCCAGTATTGTATGAGCGTGCTACAGGCTGCATTATTGATGTTGCACCCAGAAAGTTAACTCAACCTAGCGATCACACGCCAGTAATTGTGGAATTAGAAATATAGCAATTTTTAAGTCTGCGTCAGGGTACAACATGTGTACCCTTAATTCCTATATAGCAGATTAAAACTTCATGAAGCAGTCCATTACGCTTAGGACTTACGCAAAAGTCATACAATTACGTCATTACGAGCGTAAAGCGTTCGCGGAGCGTCCCGCAGGGATGGAATATTTTTTTAGTTGGAAGTCCCTTAGCGTCTCGTTGGCGAAGCCTCTCGAAGAGAAGAGAAGCGACGTAATCGCCTGATATTCTGGGATTGCTTCCCTACACTGCGTTCCGGTCGCAATGACAAATTTTGTTTGCGTTAGTCCTGACACTATTAAGCATTTTCCTTGCTGCTGGCTCCCTGCTTCTTCGTTGAACTATTAAGATAGATAAAGTCTGACTTATTCCTAATAGTTAATTATGAGGATATCTTGAGCATGATTACTAAGTATACAAATATGCTCATAGGCTAAAACACATCCAATTTGTTGATCTCCATTTCATCAAAATCTTATAGCATGGGCATCTTGCCTAAGCTAATACGCGTCTAAATTGCATAACTACTAATAAGGGCTGTTGACTGTCAACGGTTAACAGTCAACAGCCCACACAATAGATTGTGCAGCTTCAAAGCAGAATAGCTTACCCAATTGATGCGATTTAAATGTGGAATAGTTGACTGATTTCAATTTCCAGCATTGATCAAGCACTTACCAAGCTTTTCGAGACAGTAAAGGCTGAAAATATTGATATAAGGTCATTCATATGATTCTAGTCACTGGAGCAACGGGGGGAATTGGTCGCAGAGTCGTGCGACTTTTACGCCAACAAGAGAAATCAGTGCGAGCATTTGTTCGCCTCAGTTCTCGTTACAGCGAATTAGAACACCGAGGATCTGAAATCTTCATCGGTGATTTACAGCAAGAAAAGGATATTCAGCAAGCTTGTAAAGGTGTTGATTATATTATCAGCGCTCATGGTTCTGACAGTGATGCTTTATCCTTAGACTATCGCGCCAACATTGAGCTAATTGACCAAGCAAAAGCCAATGGGGTAAAGCACTTTGTATTTATTTCCGTCCTGGGTGCTGATAGAGGCTATGAAGATGCACCTGTATTCAAAGCCAAACGCGCTGTAGAGAAATATCTAGAAGCTAGTGGCGTTAACTACACTATTTTACGTCCGACTGGATTAGCATCAAATTTGCTAACATTAGCAGAACGGTTTCGCGAAACAGGGTTGTATCTGCTAATTGGTGACCCCAAAAATCGGACTTCCATTGTCAGTACAGATGATTTGGCTAAAATAGCGGTCGATTCTTTGACAGTTGAAGGCGCTCGTAACCAAACTTTAGCAGTAGGAGGCCCTGAAATTTTGTTCCGTGGGGATATTCCGCAGATTTTTGGTCGCATCTTCAACAAACAGCCAATAGTCATCAACCCACCACTATTTGCCATTGATGGGTTACGCAGTACCTTAGGTTTATTTAATCCCCAAACCCAACAAGCTTTGGGAACCTATCGAACTTTGCTCGCCAATGAATTTTTCTGCACAAAAGAGGAGATAACCAATTTAGAAAAGATTTTTAACTTTAAATTGGAAACATTAGAAAATTTTGTGCGGCGCTATTTAGCAGTGTAGGGAATAAGGGATTGGGGACTTGGTGAGGTAGAGGGGCAGGGGGCAGGGAGCAGGGGGGAAATTTTCAATTACCAATTACCCATTACCAATTACTCAATGCCCAATGCCCAATGCCCCATTCCCAATGACAAATGACAAAGGACAAATAACAAAACTTTTATGAAATATTCCCTAGTTGCGAATGCGACTCAAGCGCGTCAGACTAAAGAGCGATTTGCTAAACCAGATGAACAACTGTCTTATGAATTGGGTAAGGCAGTACAGGAATTGCCACCGTTATACACTAGATTGTTAGCGGGAACGGTTAGCCTCATTGTATTTGGGGCGATCGCATGGGCACATTTCTCGGAAATTGATGAAGTAGCGATCGCCTCAGGGGAATTAATTGCATCTACACAAGTCCGGCCTATCACCTCTTTAGGTGGTGGCACAATTATTAAAATTAAAGTTAAAGAAGGCGATCGCGTTAATAAGGATCAAGTTTTAATTCAACGCGATCCAGATTTACAACAAAGCGATGTTAATCGCTTGGCTAAATCTACACAGTTGATTCAAGAAGATTTACAGCGTTTGGATGCTGAACGTGTGGGAGTCAAAAGTACTGGGACAAAAATCCAAGATGAGTTGTTAAACTCGCGGCTAGCAGACTTCCAAGCACGTCAAGCCACTGCGGAAGCGGAAGCTAATCGCCAGCAAGCAATCATGGATCAGGCAAAAGTGCGACTCAATCGCTTACAAGAAAACTTAGTCAATGCCAAAAGTAGTTTAGCCAACGCCAAAACCAACTTAATCAACGCTCAAACTATTAGTCTAAAAGTAGAAAATAATTTGGCGATCGCTCAAAAAAGAGAACAAAGCCTACGCACTTTGATGACTCCTGGTGCTGTACCCAGAGTTGATTACCTAGAAGCACAAGAAAGGTTAAATCGGGCTACTACAGAAATTACTAGGGCTAAAGATGAAATAACTAACGCTCAAAATAAAATTATCGAGGCGCAAGATAGAGTTACATCCCTAGAAAAAGATATCGCCGCCCAAGCCCAAGAAATTCGCCAAGCCGAAGAAGCCTATCAAGCTGCACGCAATCAAGCACAGCGTTTAGCTTCAGAACGCCAAAGTGAAATTCTCTCCCAAATTAACAAGCGAAAAGAAGAACTTACCAATGTTGCTGGTCAATTAGAACAAGCAAGAAAGCAAGAAGACGAGGAAACAATTAAAGCACCCTTTGCGGGCACAATTTACAAAATTAAAGCCACCAAGGGGCCAGTACAAGCCGGTGAAGAGTTACTTTCAATTTTACCGGAAGGGGAAGATATGCTACTAGAAGTCAAAGTCCTCAACCGCGATATCGGATTTATCGGCGAGGGGATGAAAGCAAAGGTAAAAATGGCAACTTTTCCCTTTCAAGAATTTGGTGTCATTGAAGGAGAAGTGGTGCAAGTTAGTCCCAATGCAGTGACCGATGAAAAATTGGGTTTAGTATTCCCCACCAGAATTAAGCTCAATAAACACTCAATTACAGTCCGGGGTCAAGAAGTTGCATTTACTCCAGGGATGGCTGCTAATGGTGAAATTGTCACTCGTAAAAAGTCGGTTTTAACATTCATTATGGAACCAGTAACCCGACGATTTAGCGAGGCTTTTTCTGTAAGGTAGGATGAAAATCAATATTTGTCGGTTAAGGGGAAAAAGGGGAATGGGAAAAGGGAAAGAAAAAATTTATAGCCCTTAATTTTTAACCTTTTATCCTTAACTAATTTTGAGTTCAAAACGCTTAACCGAGTAGTATTGGGATGAGAATTAAATAGTTTTTGGCTAAGTTTTGATATTCCTTGTATTTGCTAAAAAGGGGAATAGAAAAAGGGAAATAAAAAACCTGTAACCCTTTCCGCTTTTCCCCTTAAGCAAATGTCTTGCCGTTCTAGGCCGATGCTACCTTATTAAAATTCAATTTGTAACCAGTATCCACTAAGAGCTTGTTGCCCAGAGAGTCTAGATAGTTGCTAGCAAAAACATCAATATAGTAATTACCCGCAACTAGATTAGAAAGATTAAACGATTCTGACGTAGTACCACTATTTGCAGAAGTGGCGATGACTTCACCTGTATCAATCAAGCCATTATTATTGGCATCGTAAATTAATCTCATATCTGCATTTGCAGTCAAGTTACTGAGAGTAGCTGATATATTGCCTGTACCACCTAGTTGAATGCGGTGGAGTCGGTCGGTAAATTCGCTATTGACTACATAGGAGTAATATCCGCCAGTAAAACTAGTACCTGCAGCTACAACATTACCGTTGTTATAGTTATAAACCACGTTAGCCAGAGAACTTTGCGATCCACCTAAGGGCAAACTATAAGGTTGCGCCGCACCATAGTTAAGATTCCAGCCAATATCTCGCAGCGCCGCTAGAGACAATTGGCTAAAGGACGAGGCTGCGCCTTTAGTGATATGAGTCATGGTTTCACTACCAAAGACTTCCTCTTTCCAATGGAGATAGTCAGAACCTACGCCGATACCTGTTGTCATGGGGATGGCTGTTTGGCTAAATGTTCCTCTTAATTCCCCATAAGCCCAACCTGCATAGGTATTGGCTTTATAAGTTCCCGTAGCTGGATCGACATCTGAACTGTTGAGTAAGCCGACAAGTCCTAAAGCGTGACCAATCTCGTGAATAATTATGTCTGGAGTATAATTAGTAACTGTGTTTAAAGTATTGAGATAGCTACTACTGAGTGTCAATTGTCCAGAAGTCGGTAATATATGACCTTTAGCATCTGTGGCTGTGCTTAAATAGTCACCTTGAGCTAAAGTACTGCCACTAATGGAAGTGTCCTCAAAAACTTTCAATGTAAAAGTTTGAGCGGTATTGAAACTGCTATAAGCGATCGCATTTTTCCAAAAGTTGATTGCCTTTTGAATCGTAGCTTGTGCAGTAGCGTTGATGTTGCTACCAAAGGAAGGACTAATCGTAAAATTCAGATTATCGCTAGCAGCAGGGGTAAAGTTCGTGGTGAGATTATAGTTAGCAGTTTGATTGTTATAGCTCATCACTTGCAGATAATAATTACCCGCATCCAGAAAACGACGAATAGATTCGCTAGTAGTACCACGTTCCCATTGCCAAGCTAGAATCTCTCCAGTATCTAAAACTCCAGTTGTAGAGTTGTAGAGTTGAGCAGTATCAATCGCACCATTCCCATTAATATCTTTAATTAAGCGAACATCAGCATCGCTAGTTAAACCAGTCAAATTTGCTGTAAACACACCAGACTGATTCACACTAAAGCGGTAAAAGTCATTAATATCTGTAGCACTGACTGTTTCATTCCGTGAGAAAACTGCTGAAGTAGAAAATTCAGCATTACCTAAAGAATTACCTGGATCTGTTGAAGGATTAGCTGAGACAGTCAAATTATAGTTAGTGGCAGTACTACCCGATTGATAAACTTGAACATAATAATTACCCGCACCTAATTTAAGGCTCATGGACTCTGCTGTCGATCCAGGATTAGTGCTAGTTTGAATAACTGCTCCATTACTGTTAAGCAACTGCACATTAGCATCTGCACTTAATTCGTTAAGTGAGAGGTTAAAGTCGCTATAACTCGATAAGTTGAACTCATAATAATCATTGCAGTCAACAGCGCTGAGGCGATCGCGGAAATTACCACTACCACTCACTGTACCCACCTTAAAAGCATTAGCAGTGGTATTACTAGCAATATCAATAGCAGTTGGTTCGCTCAAGTTAGTGCTAACCCCAGTAATTTGCCAGTTAGCATCGGTAACGCCATCAAAGAACACACCGTTGAGGAGTTGAGCGCTACTCATATACCACAAGGCATTTTGCCCGTTAGCAGAGTTGCGCCACACAATGTCTGAGTAACCATCATTATTGAAATCAGCCGTTCCTTCAATTTTCCAGTTAGTATCAGCAACACCATTAAAGAACACACCGTTAAGAAGTTGATCGCCCTTCATGTACCACAAGGCATTTTGCCCGTTAGCAGAATTGCGCCACACGATGTCTGAGTAACCATCCTTATTGAAATCAGACGTTCCTTCAATTTTCCAGTTAGTATCGGCAACGTTATTAAAGAACACACCGTTGAGAAGTTGATCGCCCTTCATGTACCACAAGGCATTTTGCCCGTTAGCAGAGTTGCGCCACACGATGTCTGAGTAACCATCCTTATTGAAATCACCTGTTCCCTGAATTTTCCAATTAGTATCGGCAACACCATTAAAGAACACACCGTTAAGGAGTTGCTCGCCATTCATGTACCACAAGGCATTTTGCCCGTTAGCAGAATTGCGCCATACGATATCTGAATAACCGTCATTATTGAAATCACCAGTTCCCTCAATTTTCCAACTAGTATCGGCAACGCCATTAAAGAAAACGCCGTTGAGAAGTGTATCATTATTCATGTACCACAAGGCATTTTGCCCTGTAGCAGAGTTGCGCCATACTAAGTCTGTTTGATGGCTTTGAGTTCCTACAGAAAGACTGTAGTTAGTCTCAGAATTATTAGTGCCTTGGTAAACCCGAATGTAATAACTTCCAGCATCCAGAATACTATTAATTGATTCAGATATACTGTTGGGATTTGCCGATCTAGCAATCAATCCACCACTACTGTTGAGTAGTTCTAAATTGGCATCGGCACTCAAACTATGGAGGCACATATTAAAGGCACTGCGACTACTCAAATTGAAGCCATAGTAGTCGTTAGTATCACCAACTCCCACCCAATCGTTGAAGCTTTGGGTGCTGGAATTAAGGTTGAGACCTAAAGCTGTATTTAACGTATTACCTGCATTGTCAAAAGGCATAAATATACCTATCTCATTGGCTTAAATTACACCCTTGAACACCTTGCTAGCTAAAGGTTTCATAAGGAAATAAACGGGCAGAATTGATTCGATTCTGCGCTTGGTTATGTAAAATAGCCTGGGTATACCTGCCCATTTTTAAATGAAAATATGATGACTTATCAGTATATTTTCGTTATTTGCCAATAATAATTCAGCCAAAATATGGCGCTATTTCTATTTCAAAATGAGACAATCAATATTTTTACTTGATACCTAAAGTCTTAAATTAACAATAGTATTCAGTAAATATCACATTCAGTTATGCAAGGTACTTGATGAGATATTCTGACAACAATAAAGCTGATAAAAAACTCCACCCAAAAGGGGATGGAGTTTTTGGGCATAGAGAATGAGGCAATAGAACACTGATAAATTCGTCAAAAATGACTGATGTATTAATTTAAATTAATATTAAAGATTTATTGCGTATTATTACTGTAAACAATAATTTTTTTGATACTTTGCTTTAAAATTTATCAAAATAAAAGTTGTAAATGTAACTTTTTATACAATAACCAATAAAATGGGGGTAATTCATCTGTTGATCGCTTTCTTTTATGGATGCGTAAGCGATCGCATAGTGAAGATTTTAAGTTCTGTACTTTGAAGTACTGGAGTGTTTATACCAATCTTGAATCAAGAATGCGAGAGATGGGTAGGGGTCAATACCACTCACTTTACCAAGATTTAGATCCCCGACTTTTTCAAAAAGTTGAGGATCTGGACAGCAGTGTTCATGAAAACTGCCAAGGCTACCCATTTCATGATGGCTACTTCAGCAGCTTAAATGTTAACGAACCATTTCCGCAATTCATCTACTTGTTCTTGGAATTGTCGCAGAATCTTTTCTACATCGGTTGCTGACTCATCATCATTTTTGGGGTCATCTTTCAAGCTGTTGTAACTGCTGCTGTTGAAATCGCTCTCATAGTATCGCAATTGTGACCAGGTATCAGCTTGGAAACTGTAATTGCTTTCAGCCTCAGAGGTAATATTTAAGCTGAAATCAGCCAGATGATTCTCATTGAGGGGGTTAATATTCAAACTAGAAGTAGACATTTGTGTACTATTAGCTGCTATCTCTGCAATGAACTGACTAATAACGGAACCCGCACCAAAGCCAAGGTTGGGATCTGAGCTATTATTTCCAGCAGTCTGTGTGATAATTTGACGTACTTGAGCATCTGTTAAAAGCGGATTAGCACTCAGCATTAAAGCTACAACCCCAGCAACGTGGGGAGTTGCCATTGAAGTACCGCTATAATAAGCATACTGATCGCCAGGTATTGATGAGTAAATATTAACTCCTGGTGCTGTGACGTAGGCGAGTTGAGATATTCCTGGTTGGTTAGAAAAGTCAGCAATGTTATTGTTCTGATCTACTGCTCCAACTGCTAGTCCCCACTGATCGGCATAGCTGCCGGGGTAAGATATGACGGGTAAACCATTATTACCAGCAGCCATCACCACAACTACCCCTTTTTTGCTGGCATATTCAATGGCTGATGCTAGAGTGCTGTTAGGAAAGTTGCTCCCAAGGCTGAGATTAATTACATCTGCTCCTTGATTTACAGCATAGTAAATACCATTAGCGATAGAGCTAACCGAACCTGCACCACCATCATTAAGTGCTTTGACAGGCATAATTTTGGCATTATAGGCAACTCCAGTCACACCAAAACCATTGTTTTCTCCAGCAATAGTGCCAGAAACATGAGTGCCATGACCATTTCTATCCATGACTTCATTAGTGTTGTCTATAAAGTTCCAACCGTGGACATCATCGATGTAGCCATCGCCATCATCATCTATACCATTACCAGCAACTTCTCTAGTATTAGTCCAAATATTATTTCTTAAATCTATATGGTTGTAGTCAACTCCAGTATCTATAACAGCAACTACAATGCCTTGACCTGTATATCCTCTAGCCCAGGCTTCTGGTGCTTTGACAAAGTCATCACCCCAATTTTCGCCACCAACATCAGGAACATCAGCAAAGGTATTTTGACCGATAGCTTTAGCAACTGCTGCTGACGCATTTACCAACCCGTAGCCTGTAGCAGAGTCATAACTTTGGGTACTAAAAGTATCGTTACTATTAATTGTTGCGTCAAAACTACTACGGCTATTGTTGTTTAAGCTGTAGTTATCTCGAGGATTAAAAGTATCTACTGAGGAGATAGGAGTGACATTTAGCCCATTATCAGTTAATGCTTTTTGATTAGTATACTCAAGGGGCATAAGTAATTTTTCCTCAAAGATAAGAAGATTTTTTGACAGCCACAATTTTTAAAACCTCTGTCATTAAGAGGCTTTAAATAACAACAATTCGTATTGCCAATAATTACTATGAAATTAAAGAAAAAAAAGATATTTTAATTACAAAGAACTTGTGAAAAACTGTAAAAAATATGGAATCATATAGGAAGCGGATTTGAGTTATGAAAAAATCTCAATTACCAGATGTACGTTACGCTATCGCTAACACACAGGACGCATTACGCACATAATTTCAAAAATCAAATAAGAGTCATATATCTTATCTGTATCACTGCACTCAGTTTTGTATCATTTAAAAATTAAATCTAAACGTTGTTGGGTAATATTTAGGGCTTCTGCTGGCGAATTTTTACTTAGTAATACAGATTCAATTGCCCGACCTAAATTATCAGATATCCTGGCGTAATTGGGAAAGATAGGACGCGATCGCCCATATTTTGCTTGGTCTAAAAAGACCTTAAGTTGAGGGAATTTTTCAGTAAATGTTTGATATTTAGCACTTTTACGAGATTTTAAATTTACAGGTAAATAGCCAGTTCCTAAGGCTAGTTCTGTTTGAAAAGCTTCACTGACAGCATACTCAGCAAACTGAAAGGCGGCTTGTTGCTGTTTTGGCGTGGTTTTGAACAAGAACAAATTTTCACCACCGATACTAGTGGCAGGATTTTGTTGAATGGGAATGGGAAAGACACCAAAATCTACACCACTTTGTTGGAATTCTCCCAAACTCCAGGGGCCTGTAACTTGCATGGCAACTTTACCACTAACTAAGGCACTGATTTCATAACCTCGCTCTGGTTCAGATAGCATAGCGGAACCATCAGCAATTAAATCCTGCCAAAATTGCAAAGCTGCGATCGCACCTTGATTATCTTTTAAATTTACACTTGCGGCTTGCTGTGATTCCCCACCAATTAATTCACCGCCGCCACTCCACATAAAGGGTAACCAGGTAAATACAGTAAATTCGCCTTTCCCCAAAGGTAGCAGCATCCCATAATTATCAATTTGCCCATCGCCATTGGTATCACGAGTTAATTTCTTGGCTACTTGTCGTAACTCTTGCCAAGTTCGGGGTAATTTTTCAATTCCTGCGGCTTTGAACAAACTGGGACGATAAAAAACGCCGACATTATTTGTTGCAAAGGGAACTGACCAAATTTTGCCCTCATATTCCATTGATGTAAATAATGTGGGGTCAATTTCGTCTTTAATTGGGGAATTTTCTAGCGGTTCATCTAAAGGAGTTAAAGCATCAAGTTCTACTAATTGACCAGCAATTGTTGGGTTGTACCACAATAAATCAGGAGGTGCATTACCTACTACCGCCGCCAAAATTTTTGGCATTTGCTGATCCTGCTGTCCCACATACAGCGACTCTACTTGAATCTTGGGGTGGGTTTGGTTAAATTTATTTACCAGCTTTTGCAATACATCCCGATTTGGCGGTGGATTTACCCCTTGCCACAAGGTGATATGAACCACCTGTGCATCTGCGACTCGCCTTTGGATAACTTGACATCCCGTAACAACTAATACGCCTACAAGCATCAACAGCAACCAGCGTTTGAGGTGGCGAGAAAATCTCTTACTGTTTCGCTGGGGATGGTGAGGAGACGAAAAAAAGTTGTACATGACCTTGATTAATCATCAATTATCAAAAGCGATCGCCTCAACTTTTTACACCTTATTCCACAGTTACACAATCATCCTAAGTTAGGAATTTGGGGAATTGGTAATGGGTAATGGGTAATTTCTCCCCTGCTTCCTCATCTCCCTCATCTCCCTCATCCCCCAATACCCAGTCCCCAATCCCTACTCCCCAGTCCAGCTATATCTTAATCTGGAGATAGAGTCTAGATAAGTTTAGGTTATGGCGGGACATAGTAAATGGGCAAATATTAAGCGCCAGAAGGCGGTTGTGGATGCCAAAAAGGGTAAAACCTTCACTCAGCTGTCACGGGCGATTATTGTGGCAGTTAGAAGTGGTATTCCAGATCCAGCAGGGAATTTTCAACTGCGGACTGCGATTGATAAGGCCAAGGCGGCTGGTATTCCCAATGATAATATTGAACGGGCGATCGCTAAGGGTGCGGGGACATTTGGCGGTGATAACTCTAGTTTTGAGGCGATTCGCTATGAAGGTTACGGCCCCGGTGGTGTAGCGATTTTAATTGAAGCCCTCACAGATAATCGTAATCGTACTGCTGCGGATTTACGTGTGGCTTTTAGTAAAAATGGTGGCAATCTTGGTGAAACTGGTTGTGTTAGCTGGATGTTTGACCAAAAAGGCGTTTGTACAGTCCAAGGAGTCGTTGATGAGGAACAGCTTTTAGAAGCATCCTTAGAAGGTGGGGCTGAGTCTTACGAAATGGCTGAGGATGAGATGGCTGAAGTTTTTAGTGAAGTAGAAAATTTAGAGACTCTCAACCAAACCCTCAAAGATAAAGGCTTTAAAGTGACTGATGCGGAATTGCGCTGGATTCCTAGTAATACTGTGGAAGTGACAGATTCCGATCAGGCGCGATCGCTTCTGAAATTAATTGATACTTTAGAAGGTTTGGATGATGTACAAAATGTCACATCTAATTTTGAAATGGCAGAAACTCTTATGGCTTTGAGTATTGTTTAGTTTAATATTTATTAATTTGTTGTCTAAATCACATTGCTAAAAATAGACATACAAATTTCATAGAAATTGCAAACTTTTGACATAAGGCTATGGGATGCTGTGATTGTTCATATATGTATGAGCGATCGCCAAATTTGTCTAATCCTGTAGCCGATTTCACATTTTCAGCCCTAGCCAAAATTTTTTTTGCTCAGAGTATTGTCTGGTAAATAAAATTTGCTATGGCTATCAGAACAACTTCACCAAGAGTAATTGACAGAATCTATAGAGAACAGAGAACACACAATAGTTGGTGCCTAAGGGGATAAGGGAAAAATGAGAAGTCCTAGAAAAACTTTTAAACCTTACCCTGTAAGCTTTTCCTAAAATCTAATTCTCAGTTGCAAATCTTGTAATTTTTATTGTCTATCAAAGAGAAGGTACAATTGTATAAAATTTTTCTATTAATCAAATCATAGCCAGACATACTATTTTCGGGAAACGTAGTGACACAGCTATCTACAAAACAATTTCTTCAGAGAATAATATAGAAATCTACATACAAAATTCATATAAATTACAAGATATTGGCACAGTATTTTGTCATACTAATATTGTCTGTTATTGAATGAGATCGATATCTCAGAGAGAGGCGTTAGCTTACAACTTAATTTCTGGCTTCAGCCTTAGCTGCTACTCACAGGCTTGTTTAAGAGCAAGTGATTTGAGGCTCCTACGCAGCAGACTTTAGCAAGAAACAGTTACTGCTAATCTTGAAGTTTGATAGCAGATATATATTAATTTTTGATTTTCCCGTAACTACACACTATACCATTTAGACCTGGTGCCTCTGGCAGCGGGTTTTTTTGTATTCTTGGTTGAGCAATTACAGCAGATTATAACTTTGTGAAATGTAGGCGATCGCATGGACACAACATTGATTATGCCTCTACCTATGTACTTCATCTAACTGAGAGTTTTACCATCAAAATTAGGCAAGTCAGACGCTACAAGAGTTAGTGAGTTTGAATCTATTGCTGAATTTTGCTGAATTGTTATTCAACATGACTAGTACGCATTTAAATTGTATATTTCGCACTCAGGTTGTCAAAAGTCCAAGACTGAGTTTTCTATTTCCATAGTCCAACGTGATTAATTAGTTTTTATTATAAATATTTAAATGTTGGTACATAGTAGGAGATTATGCCATAAGTAACTTGAAAAAAGCTGGTCAGCCTATAATAAAAATAAGTTTTGTTTATCAAATAAATTACATCAAAAATTCATAGGAATAACAAGACAACGTCATAGAGCTTTGGGATAGTTATATTGTTCAGATATTTATCAAAGGAATCTCAAGCCACCATGAATAAATTAGCTAAAGGTGTATTGTTTGCTTTAATAATTGCTACCCCTGTAGCTATTGCTGCGCCAAGTTTTCAGGCTGAAGCTGCCACTCAAAACAACACTCAGCATTTGGTAGGTTCTAAAACTAAAAGTGGCAAATATGTTAAGCATAAACATATCAAGCATCATCTCAAGCATCATCTAAAGCAACATACAAACTCAAAAATCAACCAAAAGTAAATTATTACTTTTTTAAAGAGTTAATTGCACAAATATTGGAACAATCACCCAATATTTATAGTTGCTTCGTGCCCAATTTTTTCTTTATTTATCTTCGCTCAAAATCATAATATTAAACTTCGCTACCGCGTTCATTATTAGCGAGGTTTTTTCTTGTTTAAACAGATTAAAGCAGTTTACTGAAGAAGGGGAAGGGAAAAAAGGGGAAAGGTGAAAGGTGGTATCAATCCAAAATCTAAAATGGTATAACTTGCTCTAGACCACGCGATCGCGTAAGAATAATAGTTAAGATGCTGTAACTTGTCTTAACAATGCCGCAAACTCTCACCCCTCCCCAAATATCCACAGACAAACGGGGATACGACTATGATTTGGTAATTGTCGGCGGCGGGATTACTGGATTAACCCTAGCCTCTGCTTTAAAAGATTCTGGTTTGAGTATCCTGCTGGTGGAAGCAAAAGTTGCCTCAGCCTCAGTCGCCAAGGGGCAAGCCTATGCAATCCATATGCTTTCGGCGCTGATTTACCAGGGAATTGGGATTTGGGACAAAATGTTGCCTCAAATCGCTAAATATCAACGTGTACGTCTATCTGATGCTGATTTCTCAGAAGTAGTGGAATTTGAAACAGCAGATTTAGGCACGCCAGAGTTGGGTTATGTAGCAGAACACCAAGCGCTGTTATACCCGTTGCAAGAATTTGTGCGCGATTGTGCGAATGTAACTTATATATGTCCGGCAGAGGTACTAAGAACAGAGTACCAAAAGGACATAGTAGCTATAGAAATTAAGGTAGCTGAAGAAATCCGCACAGTTCGCAGTAAATTAGTGGTAGCTGCAGATGGATCGCGATCGCCAATTCGCCAAGCCGCGAACATTAAAACTCACGGTTGGAAATATTGGCAATCTTGCATCGTCGCCTTTGTCCAACCAGAAAAACCCCACAATAATACTGCTTACGAGAAATTCTGGACTAGTGGGCCATTTGCGATTTTACCTTTACCAGGGAACCGTTGCCGCATTGTGTGGACAGCTCCCCACGCCGAAGCCAAAGCTTTATGTGAGTTAGATGACGAGCAATTTTTAGCAGAACTTAGCCGTCGCTTTGGCAATCAGATGGGTAAATTGAAACTATTAGGCGATCGCTTTATTTTTCCAGTGCAACTCATGCAAAGCGATCGCTATGTCTTACCTCGATTGGCTTTAGTTGGAGATGCAGCCCACAATTGCCATCCTGTAGGCGGACAAGGTTTAAATCTTGGGATTCGCGATGTAGCTGCATTAGCCCAAGTCATCCAAAAAGCCAACGCCTCTGGCGAAGATATTGGCAAAATTCAGGTACTCAAACGCTACGAACGCTGGCGACAACGAGAAAACCTCACTATTTTAGGTTTCACTGATTTATTAGATCGGATGTTTTCTAACAACTTCCCCCCCGTGTTGTTAGTGCGTCGCCTAGGCTTATGGATTATGCGCCGACTACCAATCCTCAAAATCAACGTCCTCAAATTGATGATTGGGTTAAAAGGAAAAACTCCAGAATTGGCGAAAAGGTGAAATGGGGCATAGGGCATGGGGCATAGGGCATTGGTAATGGGTAATTGCTAATTGCTAATTGTATTTATCTCCTTTTCCCCTTTCCCCTTTCCCCTTTTCCCAATCCCCAGTCCCCAATCCCCAATCCCCAATCCCCAATCCCTCAACAACTCTGCCACTGATTCCGCCCTACAGCTTGAGCAATTATGGCTGCCAAGTCTGATGGGTTGATGGGCTTGGTAATGTGGGTTTGAAAGCCGGCGGAAAGGGCTTGTTGCTGGTTAATTTCGCCTGCATAGGCAGTAAGTGCGATCGCGGGAATTTGTCTGCCTATTTCTGATGGCATGGATCTGAGTTGCCGAATCAGCATATAACCATCCATATCTGGCATTCCGATGTCGCTTAATAACACATGGGGCTGGAAGTGGGTTAAAGCCTGTAACGCTTCCAAAGCAGATTGTGCTTGCATGACTTCTGCTCCCGATTCTTCCAGAATGAAGCTAATTAACTCTCGCGTATCAACTTCATCATCAACCACGAGAACTTTTACACCAGCCAAATCTGGAGAGAAATTGATTGCTTGATCGCTGTGATTGCTTTCTACATTTAGCTGAATTATTGGTAGGGTGACGGTAAAGGTAGCCCCTTGCCCTTCTCCGGCACTTTCGGCTTTGACTGTTCCCCCATGTAATTCTACTAAGTGGCGGACAATGGCTAACCCTAACCCTAAGCCGCCAAATTTCCGGGTACTTGTACCATCGGCTTGGCGGAAGTAGTCAAACACATAGGGTAAAAATTCTGGGCTAATGCCTTTACCTGTATCCCGCACCTGTAACTGCACCTGGGAAGCTTGGTATTCTACAGAAATTTCTATCTGTCCATGTTTCGGGGTGAACTTGACAGCGTTAGAAACTAAATTCCAGACGACTTGTTGTAGGCGCGCCGAATCACCGATCACCGGAGCCATATTCGGTTGTAATAACAACTGTAGCTGTATGCATTTGGCTTCGGCTGCCAGTCTTACAGTTTCAATAGCAGCGTTGATGGTTGTGGCTAAATCAACTTGAGTAATATTGAGACTCAGCTTGCCTTGGAGGATGCGAGAAACATCTAGTAAATCCTCTATGAGTTCAGTTTGCAGCTTGGCATTGCGCTCAATAGTTTCTAAAGCTCTGGCTGTAGTTGCTTCATCATACTTTTGACTCCGCAATAACTGCGACCAACCCAAGATAGGGTTGAGTGGTGTACGTAGTTCGTGAGAAAGGACTGCTAAAAATTCATCTTTAACACGGTTAGCTTGAATTAATTGCTCTGTTTGCTGCTGTAATGAAGCCATCAGTTCGGCACGTTCGAGAGCGATCGCAATTTGGTCAGAGGTTGCTTGCAGTAGTGCGATCTCTTCTGGAGTAAACTGAGTGCGGGTGCTGCTGCCAAAAGACAGTACACCGAGTAACTTACCGCGCGCAATTAACGGCTGGGCTGCATAGGCTCTAATATTCAATGTGCAGAGTATCTGAGTATTCGGATGGGTGGAATGCTGCACATTATTGACAATAATTTGCCGACGGGTGTGGGCTGCTAATCCGCATACTGCTTCTCCAAAGTCCAGCCATTCAATTGATGATGCTATTTGCTCATCAATCCCACTCCATGACTTCAACCGCAGTTTTTGGCGATTGTCTTGGGTATCAATTAAATAGTTGAAGTAAAACTGTAACTCCATCTGCGCCGAGAGTTTAGCGAATAAATCGCTCATTAGCTCTAGAGGATGCTCGGTGGAGAGTAAATCGCTGGCTGTTTCCGAGAGTAGTTTTAGGCGATCGCTATGCTTTTGTAGTGCTTGTTCTGCTTGTTGGCGTTCTCGCAGCGCCCGTTCGCGTTCTGTAATATCAACTGCGACTCCTCCCACTAAACGTTGCCCAGAGGGATCGGCAATGGGAAACTTATATACTAAAAAGTCGCCAGTTGTACCATCTGGCAAGGGGGCTTGCTCAATCGCTTCCACTACTTGATGTGTCTGGGCTACCTTTTGAATATTTTTCAGAAATTTTTCTGCAATTTCTGCCGGGTAGAGGTCGAAAATACTTTTACTGATCGCATCATTGGTTAATAATTTGAATGTGCGACTGTACGTAGGACTTAAGTAAACTATTTTTCCTTTGCTGTCAGTAATCCAAGCGGCAGCTGGGCTGTTATCCATAAACGCTTGAAATCTCGCTTCACTTTGGTGTAACGCCCTTTCCGTTTGTTTGCGGCTACTAATATCCAAAATAAATGCTACTGACTGCTGTCGTGATTCCCGTAGTAAAGAATACCCTACAACCACTGGGACTCGGGAACCATCTTTACGAATAAATTCTTTTTCATAGGCAGTACAAGCTCCCTTCACATTAGCTTCGGCAATTCCTAATTCATCGCGATCAAAGTATTCTGGTGGTGTAATATCAACCCACCGCAGTTGTCCGGTTTGCAAATCGGCACGACTATAACCGACAATCCGTAAAAATTCGTCATTGGCTTCTCGGATGGTACCGTTTTCATTGCCAAAAATAATTCCGACTAAATTCGCTTCAAAGAAACTCCGCAGCCGTTCTTCACTAGCGCGTACCGCTGCTTCTGCCTGTCTGTGAGCGGTGATATCCATCATCGTCACTAAAACACTGTCAAATTCGCCAGTAGGCGACGGAAAGGTAACTGTAAATAAGATATTTAGTTGCTTTCCTTGCAGGGTTTGGAGAATTGTTTCTGATTCCAAGTAGCTTTGCCCTGCAACTAATACCAACAGTTCTTGAACAAATACTTCTATTGTTTCTGGAACAAATATTCGGTGCAGGGAACCCAGCAGTTGATTTTTGTCTTCAGCGCCAAACATTTGCACCGCTGCATGATTGGCATTGGCAATTCTTACCTTGCCAATTAACTGTTGTACAACCTCAGGGTGTTCAGCAAAGAAGGTAGCAAAATCTTCAATACCTTGAGCTTTGAAATTATCTAATGCCGTTTTCACTAGAGAAAAATCTTCTTCAAAAATTGCCACACCTGCGGCTTCAAAAATGTAACGGTATTTCCGTTCTTGGATTTTGAGTGCTGCTTCTGCTTGCTGGCGTTTGCGTAGGGCTGCTTGCTGGAGGCTAATATCTGTGGTGCTGCCTACTACACGTTTTGGTTGCCCATCAGCTCCCCACTCTACAACGATTCCTTGATCCAGTACATTTATATATTCGCTATCTTGCTTGCGAACTCGATATTCCACAGCAAAGCGTTCTTGATGATTTGCCCAAGCTGCTGCTGCTTGTGTTTGCACAGAGGCTAAATCTTCTGGATGCACTAAATCTCGCCACCATTCGCCGGTAGGTTGAGTGTCTCCTAGCTGATAGCCTAAAATTCGGGTTAAGCCCTCAGTTCGCTCTACAATATCATTTGGCACATCCCAGTCATAAATTAGACAATTAACAGCCTTAGCTGCTAATTCAAAACGCTCATTCGCCTGTCTCAAACTGACTTCACTTTCTCGCAAGGCTTGCTCAACTTGCTTGAGGCGAGTGATATCAATAGCGGTAATCCCAACTCCCAATACATAGCCATCAGCTAAACAAACTGGGTAGTAATTCACTAAAGTGTGTTGCCAGCAGCCTGATAAATTGCTTTCCTGACTAATTTCCTGATTTAACACAGGTTGTTGACTCTGAATCACCTGTTCCAAAATCGGCATGATTTGGGATGCTTTCTGGGGTAGCACTTCTGATAATGTGCGTCCTAGATGTTTGCTCACAGGAATACCATGCATCGCTGCTAAGGCTTCATTCGCATGAATATAACGCCAATCGCGATCCAAAAAAGCCAGTGCTGTAGGGGAGCTAGTTAAAAAAGCCTTGAGTACAGTTTCACTTTTTTGCTTTGCCCATTCTGCTTGTTGGCGATCGCGTAGCGCCAGCTGCTTGTCGCTAATATTGTGAAAATATGCCGTTATTCCCTGTTCTGAGGGATAAACATGAATATCGTACCAGCAGTCACAAGGTTGATAATAAAACTCAAAGTGAATCGGCAGGTTTTCTGCTACAGCTCGATGATATTGCCAATCAACTTCTGTATTCACTAATACTGGGCACAACTCCCAGAGATTTTTACCCAATAATTCATGCCGAGGCTTACCTATGACGGACTCTCCACCTCGGTTAATGTATGTAATACACCAATTACGATCTAAGGCATAGAAAGCATCAGTCATGCTTTCTAAAATGTTGGTAACTTGCTGTTTGGTGGCTGCTAACTCCGCTGCTAATTCTTGTTGGCGCAGCCGGGTAGCTTGATGCACTTGGCGCATCTTCAAATTGACTTCAATCCTTGCCAATAATTGAGAGTCAGAAAATGGTTGGCTGAGATAATCATTAGCACCAGCCGCCAATGCATCTGTAAAAATATCTTCCTCAGCCTGTGCTGATAACAAAAAGACAGGCAAATTTTGTGTTTGCGGGTGGGAACGTAGCGATCGCATCCACTCCCATTCATTACTTCCTGCTAGCATCACATCCGCGATGACTAAGTCAGGAAGCGGCTGTTGTTGGATTGTACTTAAGGCGTTTATTCCCTCTCCTACCTGCACCTCATACCGTTGGCTCAACAGCTGCTGTAACCGATGGCGCATTTCAGTACCATTGTCAGCCAAGAAAATTCTAGCGGCAGGGGTCTTTACCTTTGTTTCCCAAGTCACAGTCTCAGCTCCTAATTATTAAAAGTATCTGGACTAGGAGTGCAGTAACTCCTCAATCTGCGTCAAAGGCAACTGGAATGGTTGTTTCCATCTCTTCTGCCGAAAGTTTCCTGTTTCGAGAGAACCTCCTAATTGGGTGGTTAACTGTTCTGCAGACAGACAAAATTTCTGCTGCAGAACAAAACCTAAATCTGAAAAATTCAGATGTTTTATTACAGGCATCTTATTTTTTTATGTTTATATATAGATTGAAGATTAAAACAAATTGTGGATTACTGGTCTCTTACCTAAGAAATATTTTAATGATTAATATCATTCTTAATTATGTATATTCCCGATGACATAAGAGATTAGAGGCTGTTTGCAAAGTGAAAGTCATGAGGATTTTTTAGCTTAATTTTATAACTATTAAAATTGAAGCTATCTTTAAGATAAGATACGATTTAGCAAGTTAATCAAGATTGGATATCTAGAAAATTACTCCCATCTTATAGATAATTATTTCTAAAATTACTGATATAAAGTTAATTAAATATGCATAAATTCATTGCTGCCAAAATTGCCAAATAAAATATTTTCCCGTTTTAGCAAAATATTTTATTGAGAAAGATAACGAATTATTACCAAATATTAATATAGTGATTTTACTCAAGAGTTTGTCATCTAAAAATAGAAATTTTTTCCACCAAAATAGGGTTCATAGTAATTATCTATTAAATTAGCTGAAATTTATTGATGACGATTGTCTTCTCAGTCTACAGTCTAGTGAACACAACATTAAGCAAAAGTTGGGAGATTCATTTATCAAATAGGTTCTGGGCAAAAAAATAGCCGAATGACAGGAAATTGAGAGCAGCCAAAGAATAAAACTTAACTTTTATTAAGTGTATTTAATTGCTAAATTTTCGATGAAAATAGCCTATCCTATACTGAAAGGTAGATTTGATGGGATCGCTTATGAGCTAAAACTCAGAACAACCCTGGATAAACCTATAATTAGCAAGCTTTACAGCTTTGTGCATCAGATTAAAAATCAAAAATGCAAAAGTGGCAACACTGACCGCTAGTAATGTTAAAGTTTCAAAGACTTCATCTGAAAATTTCAGCGAGTATTCATGCTGAAGCAGCTTAAAAAAAATCCAATTCCTGTAATTGCCGGCGCTGGACTCTGTGCTTTCTTAGCGGGGGCAATGGTTTCAGCGCCTCAGATTGGAAAATCCCTAGGGCAATGGCTAAAGTACGGTAATAATCAAACTGAACAAATATCGGAGACTAGCAAAGCCAAGTCAGCCGTTTATCCGTTGGTATCAAAATCTCTACCAGAACGGGCGGCAAAATTAGCAGAAATCGCCGAAAATTCTCGTTCTCCAGACCGCCAACGGGCGCGCTATCTATTGGCGAGTGACTACATTGAAAGAACGCAAGGGAAAAAAGCCCTAGTTTTACTCCAAGGACTAGAGAAAGACTATCCGATTCTCGCCCCTTATATATTACTGAAACAGGCACAAGCTCAGGATTTGCTGGGTGAAGATGGTAAAGCCTCAGATTTGCGGCAGAAAGTGTTGAAACAGCATCCCAAAACAGCAGCCGCAGTCAAAGCCATCTATTTAATTGCCCAACCAAAACAACAAGATATTGCGATCGCCCAATTTCCCACCCATCCCTTAACCTGGGAAATTATTCGCAAGCGCTTAGACCAAAATCCCAACCAGCCACAATTGCAGTTAAAGTTAGCCCAATACGCGGCTGATCAACCTGGAACTGTAGGAGTGCTGGATGATTTAGCTAAGGAGTCAACTCTTAAACCTGAAGATTGGGAAATTATTGGTACAGCCTACTGGACAAACAATCAATTTGAGAAAGCCGCAAAAGCTTACGCCAAAGCACCCAAGACACCCCGTAGCCTTTATCGTGCTGGACGTGGTTTGCAAGTAGCAGGTAAAGAGAAAGATAAAGCGATCGCAACTTATAAACAATTAGTACAACAATTTCCCGAAGCCCCAGAAAGCGGCACAGCCTTACTGCGGTTAGCAGAAATGGCGAAAACCCGTAAAGATGCCTTACCTTATCTTGACCAAGCGATCGCCAAATTTCCTAATGTCGCCAGTCAAGCAGTAGTAGAAAAAGCCAAAATATACCAAACCCTCAAAGATAATAAATCAGCTGCCCAAGCCTGGCAATTACTGATTGCTAAATACGGAAATTCCGATGAAGCCGCAGAATATCGCTGGAAAATCGCCCAAGAAAAAGCTAACGCTAAAGATTACGTAGGAGCATGGCAATGGGCAGAACCAATTCCTACCAACAACCCTACCAGTATTTTGGCTCCTAGAGCAGGTTTTTGGGTTGGTAAATGGGCAACTCAGTTAGGGAAACAACAAGAAGCGAAAACCGCTTATGAATATGTCATTAGCCAGTTTCCTTACTCATATTATGCTTGGCGATCGGCAGCAGTCTTAGGGCTAAATGTCGGTAACTTTAATAACCTGCGGCAAATGCAGCCGGAAGTCGCCCCACCCCAGCGTCCCGTCCCCCCAGCTGGTTCTGAAACCTTCAAAGAATTGTATTTGCTAGGACAAGATAGAGATGCTTGGTTGCAATGGGAAACAGAATTTCTCAATAAAGACCAACCCACAGTAGCCGAACAATTCACCGAAGGCTTAATGCAACTAGCCAGAGGCGAAAATAAATTAGGAATTGATACAATTTCTAAACTAGAAGACCGAGAAATTCCCGAAGAAAAAGCCGAATATCAAACTCTTAGCCAACAGATCACTTACTGGCAAGCCCGTTATCCCTTCCCCTATGTCCAAGAGATTGAAAAGTGGTCAAAAGAACGCAAACTCAACCCCTTGCTAGTAACTGCTTTGATTCGTCAAGAGTCACGCTTTGAAGCCAAGGCCAAATCCGTAGCCAACGCTATGGGCTTAATGCAGGTATTACCCTCCACCGCCCAATGGATCGCCCCACAAATCAAAGTTGATAGCAAAACCTTAAATCTCGAAGATCCCAACGACAATATCATGTTGGGGACTTGGTATTTGGATCATACCCATCAGCAATATAGCAACAACACCCTGCTAGCGATCGCTAGTTACAACGCTGGCCCCGGTAACGTAGCCAAATGGCTGCAAACCCTCCCCACACAAGACCCCGATGAATTTGTCGAAAAAATCCCCTTCGACGAAACCCGGAATTACGTGCGTCAAGTCTTAGGCAACTACTGGAATTATTTACGACTATACAACCCAGAAATTTCCGCCCTAGTCGCCCAATACTCCAGTGAACACCCGAAATTGCCCAGCCAGTGATGGGGGACTGGGGACTGGGGACTGGGGACTGGGGAAAAGGTAAAAAGGAAAAAAGGAAAAAAGGGACAAGGGAGATGAGGAAGCAGGGGAGACATATTTATTACCAATTACCCATTACCAATGCCCAATGCCCAATGCCCAATGCCCCATGCCCCAGTAAAATAGTTAGCAAATGTTGCCTAATTGCTGAACCATGTCGCCACAAAATTTAGACACAGAAACTCAGTCCAATTTACCGGAACAATACCCAGATGTATCTGCTGCTACTCCATCAGATATTGACGCAGAAGTAGATAGCGGTTCTGAAACTGATCCGCTTGATGAATTACCTGGTGAAGTCGAAATGTCCTTTTTCGACCACTTAGAGGAGTTACGCCAGCGGATTTTCTATGCTCTAATTGCTGTGACAGTGGGTATTGTTGGCTGTTTCTTATACGTCAGGCCGATTGTTCAGCTATTAGAAGTCCCAGCAGGGGAAGTTAAATTTCTCCAACTTGCGCCTGGGGAATATTTCTTTGTTTCTCTGAAAGTCGCAGCCTATAGTGGCTTAGTACTTGCTACTCCTTTCATTCTTTACCAAATTATCCAGTTTGTTCTGCCTGGTTTAACTCGCCGTGAACGCCGCTTATTAGCGCCTGTAGTTTTAGGTTCCAGTGTGCTATTTGTGGCAGGGTTAGTATTTGCCTATTTCCTACTTATCCCTGCTGCTTTGAATTTCTTCATTACCTACGGTGCAGATGTAGTAGAACAACTTTGGTCAATTGAAAAGTATTTTGAATTTGTTTTATTGCTATTATTTAGCACAGGTTTAGCATTTCAAATTCCTGTCATTCAACTATTACTTGGTGCTTTAGGAATTGTTTCTTCCCAACAAATGCTTTCTGGTTGGCGTTACGTAATTATGGGTGCAGTAGTTTTAGGTGCTGTCCTTACACCTTCTACTGATCCCCTCACCCAAAGTTTGCTAGCTGGCGCAGTTTTAGGGCTTTATTTTGGTGGGATTGGTTTAGTGAAGGTTATAGGGAAGTGATTGGGGAGGCGCATAGGGCATAGGACATGGGGCATTGGAAATTGACAAATAACAAATGACCAATGACAAATGACCAATGACAAATGACAAACCTAAACAAATCACCTATGACGACTTTGAAAAAGTCGAAATTCGTGTTGGTAAAGTTATTCAAGTAGAAGATTTTCCCGCAGCGCGAAAACCTGCTTATAAACTTTGGATAGACTTTGGTGATTTGGGCATTAAAAAATCTAGTGCCCAAATTACTAAACTTTATCAACCAGAGAATTTACTCAACAAATTAATATTAGCTGTAACTAACTTTCCACCTCGCCAAATCGCAGATTTTATGTCTGAAGTTTTGGTATTAGGCGTAGTTCTTGATGATGGTGAAGTAGTTTTAATTCAGCCAGATAGAGATGTAATTTTAGGTAAAAGAATTCTCTAAGCTGTCACGCCCCTACCTTGTTACAAATTATGCAACTCTAACGCAAAATTTGGTCAATCATGCGATTCGCTTGGGAAGCATAACCACCACCAAATAAATTGAAGTGATTAATAATGTGATAGAGGTTATAAAGAGTTTTTCTCTCCTCATAACCTGCATCTAAAGGAAAAACTTCGTTATAACCTTGATAAAAAGCGGCTGGGAAACCACCAAATAATTCTGTCATGGCGATGTCCACTTCGCGATCGCCAAAATAAGTTGCTGGATCGAATATCACTGGTTCTCCCGAAACCGTACACCCAGCGTTCCCTCCCCATAAATCGCCATGTACTAAGGCGGGTTCTACGTGATGATCTGCCAATAATTCGGGAATAGCGGCTAATAACTTCTCTTGCTTAGGAAAACTCCCCCCTCGTCGCCTCGCTAATTGAAATTGATAACCTAAGCGATGTTTCGCATAAAATTCTGCCCAATCTCCTGTCCAAGTGTTGATTTGGGGCGTAGAACCAATAGTATTGTTGATTTTCCAACCAAAACCTTGGCTGCTAGTTGCTTTATGCATTGCTGCTAGCTTCCGCCCCATTTCTTGCCAAGATTTGGTATTACCTCCGCCCATTTCTAGCCACTCCAACACAATGTAGCCAGAATTGCCAGCCGTACCCCAGCACAAGGGTTGAGGAACGCGAATACTGGCTGTATTGAGCATTTCCTCCAACCCCAGCGCCTCAGCCTCAAACATGGCAACTTGGGATGCTTGATTTAGCTTGACAAAGTAGGTACGTTCATCATCAGAGACAGCATAGCCTTGGTTAATACACCCACCACTCACGGAACGCTTTTGCTGACTCTGAAATTTTTCACCACTCACCCGGCTAATATGGGCATCAATTTCTGTCCACATTGTGTTTGTCATTTGTTATTTGTCATTTGTCATTTGTCATTTGTCATTTGTCGTTTGGTAATGGGTAATGGGTGTTTGTTATTTCCCCTTTTCCCTTCATCTCCCTCATCCCCAATGCCCAATGCCCCATGCCCTATGCCCCATGCCCAATACCCTACGCTGGCTTAAGCACAACTACACCATAAGCATCGGGAGAAAGATATTGTTGTGCAGCTTGCATTAAGTCGGTGGCTTCTTGGGCTTGAATATTGGCTGGGTAGTTAAAGGCTGGTTCTAAATCTCCGAGCATGGATTGATAATAACCATACAAGCCAGCGCGATCGCTTGGTGTTTCATTACCAAAAATATATCTGTTGGCTACACGTCGGCGTACACGGGCAATTTCTGATTCTTTGACTAGTTCTGTGTGTAAAAGGCGGATATGTTGGGCGATCGCTTCTTCTACTGCTTGTAAGTTTTCTACTGTACACTTAGCGGAAATATAAAATGTGCCTTGTAGTTGATTACTCATATTACTGACAGAAATCGAAGATACTAAATGCCGTTCTTCTCGCAAATCCTGCACTAGCCTTGATGTGCGTCCGTGGGCTAAAACTCCCGCTAAAACATCCAGTGCGTAAGTTTCATGGATATATTGCAACCCTGGAACCCGCCATACCATGATCAGTCTGGCTTGCTGGAGACTTTCATCAGTAAATTCTTGACGAACAATTTCTGTAAACGCAGGTTCGGGAAGCTGCGGCGTTGGGTAAGTAGGAAGTGGTGAATTTTTGTTACTAGTAGCCTCAGCAATTCCTTGGGCAACAATATCAATTAATTCTGTTGTAGGTAAATTTCCGACAGCCACAGCCGTAATCGACTGGGGTTGATACATACTCCCGTGGAAATTCCGCATTTGCTGGGGTTGGAGTTGAGAAATCACCGCTTCTGGCCCCAACACTGGACGGCGATAAGGTAAGCGTTCAAACGCCATTTCCATCGCCCGGCGAAAAGTCCGCCGCTGGGGATTATCTTCGGAACGCCTAATTTCTTCTAGCACTACCAAACGTTCCCGTTCAAAAGCGTCATCATCAATACTGGGATTTAATACTACATCTATTTGCAGCGGTGCAAGTTCGGCAAAATCTTTGGGAGCAGTAGTGATGTAGTAATGAGTGTAATCTTGGCTAGTAGCGGCATTAGTAACGGCTCCCCGTTCTTCAATGCGACGTTCAAACTCTCCACTAGCTAGGCGTTCTGTGCCTTTAAAAATCATGTGCTCTAAGAAGTGAGCCATGCCGTTAATAGTATCCGATTCTACCGCCGAGCCAACCTTAATCCACAAACTCAGATTAACGGCTTCAATCGGCATTTGCTCCACTACTATTGTCAAACCGTTGGGTAGCTGGTGTAGCGTTGGAGCATTGAGACGAGGAAATTTTACCAGGGTAGAGGTCATTGCTAGTAGTGAGTGGTGAAGAGGACAGAGAGAAAGCTTGCTTACTTCTCTATCTTATCTAGGAAGGAAGAAGGATAAAGGGTGAAGTATGAAGTAAGAATCTCTACAAACTGAACTTTTTTACAAGATGCTACTGCCTAGCTTGCTTCCCCATAAGGGTACGTCTCGTTACCCTAACGCCTCCTATGGGCAAAAAATAAAATTTTTCCTTATTCATCACCCATTTTTTTATTAGTGGGTTAATTTTATACTTCATCCTTTATCCTTCTCAAACAAATGCAACAAGACATTTATCTGTTAGTTATTCCTATATCTATATTGTTCTGGGTATTTTTGATTTTTGTACTCAGCTTTGATTGGAATAAGCTGGCGAAACTATACAGCACCAATGAACCAGCACCCGCAAATCTCTCACGCTTTGAATATGGTTCTGTGGGTATGGCGTATTACAAGGGAAGTTTAAATGTTGGTGTGTCTCCCCAAGGGCTGTATTTGAGTATTTTTGTTTTGTTTAACTTTGGGCTTCCAGCGTTGTTGATTCCTTGGAGTGCGATTAGAAAAATTGAGTCAGCTAATCAATTATTTGTGCAGCGCTTTCGGTTGTATCTCACTGAGCCAGATGTAAAGATTATTTTGAGGAAAGAGGCTTTAGAAGGAGCGAGGAAATATTTAGCTGCACAGGGTATTGAGTGGATTTAGATTTTGCCTTCCAGAATAGTATCGCGAACATTTGCGCCTTCAAGATTCGCCCTTACAAGATTTGCACCTTCAAGATGTGTACCTTCAAGATTTGCCCATTCAAGATGCGCGCCTTCAAGATTTGCCTCTTTAAGATAAGCCCCTTTAAGATAAGCTCCTTTAAGATTTGCCCGTACAAGATAAGCTTCTTTAAGATTTGCTTCTTTAAGAAACGCTTGTACAAAATATACTCCCTTAAGATTTAATTTTTCAAGATTTGCGTGTACAAGGTATGCTCTTTCAAAATTCGCTCTTTCAAGATTCGCTCCTTCAAAATTCATGCCTTCAATATTCGCTCTTTTCAGGTTTGCTCTTTCAAGATTCGCTTTTTTAAGATTCGCTCTTTCAAGATTTGCACCTTCTAGATTTACACCTTTAAGATTTGCACCTTCTAGATTTGCACCTTTAAGATTTGCACCTTCTAGATTTGCATCTTCTAGATTCGCTCTTTCAAGATTTACACCTTCAAGGTTTGCACTTTCAAGATTTGCACCTTCAAGATTCGCATTGTAAAAATCTTGGAGTATAAGAATACAGTTTTGTAAATCTAAAAAGCTTAACCAGTTTAAGCAAAAAACATCACTCTTGAAATTATCTCTTTGCCAACGCAGCCTAGATATCCAATCAGCAAAATCTTTAAAATATATTTTTTTATCTTCATATATAGTATCAATTACTGATTTTTGCCATTTAATCTGAGAAATTTTTTTGGTCGCCCTTGCACAAGCATTTAAAACGGCTAACAACGACTTCTCTGCATTACGTGCTTGACGATTTGCTTCCTGAAAATTTGGTAGCGGTAATTTCTCCATTGGTATTCCATTTTTTAACATATAACTTATCAGGTCACACATTGTCCGCTGCCATTCACCAACATCAACTTGATATTTATCTTGCTGTAACTGAATTTCATCCACAATAAATTTAAAAATATAATTATCCATAGCGCTTGAGCCGCATAACTTCGCCCAGCGTTCTAAAGCTTGTAACTTATTCCATCCATAATCTGAATCTTCTTGGTTAGCTTTTAGCTGGGTATTAATAAGTTTTAATTCCTGGACAATACGTCTTGCTGTTAAATATTCACCAAAGCTTTTGTGAGTAAATTCAAAAGTCTCTTCACGACCTTTTAAGCCCCGTTGACGGAAATAGAAAGCAGTTAATAGACGAGTTAAGCTAGCTTTTTTATCTTGCTTAAATATATTTAATATTCTTTCCAGAATGTTGCTATCACAATACTTATCAATTTCTGAAACCGTCGTTACCCTAACATCGCCTCCATGCCAAGCAGCAACAGCTATACTTTCTAGAATACGGATAAAATCTTTTTCTGCAACTCCCTTAATTACTGGGTTATCATTACCCCAGCTTCGTTGATAAACTGCTGTGAGTAAATCTGCATAAATTTCATTGAGGTTGCTATCATCGGAAAATTTAACTGCACCGCGAATCAAACTTAAAGCAACCAAGTAATTTAATAACGGCTGAGACGTAATTTCTTTTAAATGTCCCTTGTTTAATTCTAAGGGAAAGCTGTCATATCCCCGACCGCTAGCTTTACCATATTTACTCCACCAAATTTGCCTTTGGTCTTGCTCTAATAAATTTTGAGCATCAATGTAATTATTCTGCCTTCTTTCTTGATCATGTACAAAATAGGGAAGAACATGCAGGATTTGCTTGGGTTTACGAAAATCGCTTTTATTTTTTTGTATAACTAATTCTCTTCCACTAATTAAAACCTGCAAACGAGTTTGAACATGGTTAAATGTAGTGATTTGTCTTTGGACTTCACTTACAAACTTCTGGGAAACTTCTTCTCCCATCTTGCCTTGCATGGCTAATTCATCTAAACCATCAAAAATAATTAGTAATTTTTCTACTTTGTTTTCTTTATGTAAAGGATTAGGTGGTAAAGGAATATCGCGCAAGTCATTAATAAACTTGGCGATGCCATTAACTAAATCATCTTCTGGATCAAAAAGATGCAAGGGAATAAATAAAACTGAAATCTTGCCTATCTTCGCCTGTGTAGCTGCAAAAATTTTAGAAAAGGAAGATTTTCCACTTCCCGGGCCGCCACTAATTACCCGAATAGCATCATTTTTATCGGCTTTGTCTAACCAATCTTGTAGTTCTGCTTGTAACTCAACCACAATCCGTTCAGTTTTTTTATCTTGTTTGTAATTCTGTCTTCCCCCGATCAAAAAATCATCATCATCTTCACCTGATATTTTGCTTTCATAGTAAGCGCGGAGAGGAACATAAACTTGTTCCAAACTAAAAGCTTCAGAAAACATCCGTTCATTAACTTGTTTTTGTAACCATGTAGAGTAACGTTGCCAAGCTTGTTCTCTTTCACTTGCTTTAATAAACGGGGTATTTAGGTCAGTTTGTAAAACTGTATATTTATCGCTATTTTTCTTCCATTCTTCAATGATTGAATAGACAAACTCTGTAGGAAGACGATTACTAATTGCTTCTGCTTGTGCTGGGGTGGCGACAAATTCTGTTAACCACTGACGAAAAGGTTCTTTGATAGCTGGAACAATAGCTAATTCTTCAGGATGGGCAAAAAAATTGCTGTCAATTGTTAACTCTGTGGCTTCTAAATTTTGGAGACAATTTTCTAAACGGCGTTTAACTATAGTCTCAATTTCATCATTGTCAACTTTTTTGAGTAAATCCTGATTATCATCTACTAAACTAGCCATTGCTTGAATTAAAGAACGAAAAATTAACAACCAAGCTATTTCTCCTGGTTCTTTAGCCAAGCCAACAGCAGCACCCATCTCTACCAAATTTTCAGGAACGTTGCTAACATTACCAGTCAACCCATTCACCACAGCTTTGGTTAGCGCTGTAAAACCATTCCCGAAGTTAACATTAAGACGCTTGCTGAAAACGGAAACAGGCTGCTTGATGAGAATTCCAGGTTTGCTGCTCATAGCTGTTGTATTTTGTTGGTAGATATGGTTAGCTCATACCAATTCCCAAAAATTCTGATACATATAGCGTCTTTGTAGGGGTTTAGCACTGCTAAACCCTCACCCATTTATAGGAATCATGATTAAAGTGAAACGGTATAAGATATTGAGACGATATTTGCTAGTAATTGTACGCAAATTCACTCTTAAATAGTGTTATTGATACTAAAAAGCTTCAAGTTTCAGCTTCAGAACCTCAACTGTCAGCTTCAAAGCCTCAAGCTTCAGCCTCAGAACATCAACTGTCAGCCTCAAAACCTCAACTGTCAGCTTCAGAACCTCAAACGTCAGCCTCAAAACCTCAACTGTCAGCTTCAGAACCTCAAACGTCAGCCTCAAAACCTCAACTGTCAGCTTCAGAACCTCAAACTTTAGCCTCAGAACCTCAACTGTCAGCTTCAGAAACTCAAACGTCAGCCTCAAAACCTCAACTGTCAGCTTCAGAACCTCAAACGTCAGCCTCAAAGCCTCAAGCTTCAGCCTCAAAGTCTTAGTATCACTGCTTTTTCCCCCTGCTCCCTGCTCCCTGCCCCCCTGCCTCAAACGCGATAGGATATTTATTAAATCGCAAGCCCTTTAACTAGCCGTTGTTGCAGCTTTCTTCTTCTTGGAATTGCGAGTAAACCTGCGTCCCATCTCATCTATAACTGCATCTAACCCAGCAACATCACCGCTAGCTTTGGCGTAATTGTAAACTGCTAAAGCTGCTGTATATGCTTCACTACCCGCCGTGATACAGGTATCATCCACGAGTTCTTGCAATTGCGTTAGGGATAAAAGTACTGGATACAAAGCCTCATACAGCGCTACATCCCGGCGCATTTCTTCTACATCAAAGGAACGGGGTAAAAAATTTGGGTTTTGTGTCGCTACTTCCAACGCCTTGCTGACAAAAGCCCGACTTTTATCACCCATCTTTAAAATTGTGCGTCGATCTTCCGTTGTCAAATCTACCAAAAACGGTAACTTTTCGCGAATTGTTGCGATCGCCTGCATTACCGCTTCCCGATCTGCAGCAGAAAAGTTAGCACTGAGACGATTATCAGCCATTTTTATCACTCCTCTGGGATAACTCTTCCCAGTATTCCCAAAGTAAAACAGGCAATTAGCTGATTTAAGGTCACAATAGCTGTTCCTTAGCAAATTGCAGCTGATACAACCTTGGGTTACGACTTGGCGAAAGAACCACTTTTGTTAAAATTAAGAATAATATTAAGAAATATAAACTAAAGTCTCAATGCCCAGTCTATCACTTGACAAAAAAGCATCTCGTGTCATTGTCGTCGGTGCAGGAATAGGTGGGCTAACTGCTGGCGCATTATTAGCCCATAAAGGTTACAGCGTTTTAATCTTAGACCAAGCCCTTGTACCTGGGGGTTGTGCTTCTACGTTTAAACGCAAAGGATTTACTTTTGATGTCGGCGCAACCCAAGTTGCTGGTTTAGAACCTGGGGGGGTTCATCACCGGATTTTCTCAGAATTGGGAATAGATTTACCTGCAGCCACACCTTGCGATCCGGCTTGTGCGGTTTATCTCCCTGGGGAATCGACACCCATCAACGTTTGGCGCGATCGCGAAAAATGGCGAGAAGAACGCCAACGACAATTTCCTGGTAGCGAACCATTCTGGCAATTGTTAGCAACTCTATTTCAAGCTAGCTGGGAATTTCAAGGACGCGATCCAGTTCTACCACCACGTAATATATGGGATTTGTGGCAGCTAACTCAGGCGGTACGTCCCAGTACATTAATTACTGTGCCCTTCACTTTATTTACTGTGGGCGATGCTTTACGGCTATATGGATTAGGTAACGACCAACGCTTACGGACTTTCTTAGATTTACAACTGAAGCTGTATTCCCAAGTCAATGCAGAAGAAACAGCCTTACTTTATGCAGCCACCGCCTTAAGTGTCTCCCAACTACCCCAAGGATTATTTCACCTCCAGGGTAGTATGCAAGTCTTAAGCGATCGCCTGGTAGAATCCTTGGAAAGAGATGGCGGTAAGTTGTTGATGCGTCACACCGTCGAAAAAATTACTGTCGCCAATAATCAAGCCTCATCCGTCACCATCCGCAATCAACAAAGCGGCGAAGTCTGGACAGAAACAGCCGACCATATTATTACCAATGTCACTGTACAGAACCTCGTGCAGCTTTTAGGCGACGCAGCACCAGCAGGTTATAAACAGCGAGTCGAAAAATTACCTCCATCATCAGGGGCGTTTGTTGTCTATTTAGGCGTAGATGCTAGCGCCATTCCCCCTGAATGCCCGCCACACCTGCAATTTTTATACAACGCCGACGGGACAATTGGCGAAAATAATTCTTTATTTGTCTCCGTTAGCCATCCTGGTGATGGTCGCGCCCCAGAAGGAAAAGCCACAATTATTGCTTCATCCTTTGTAGATACACGTAGGTGGTGGCAGACTGAGAATTATGAAGAACTCAAGCAGCAGTATACAGAAGAAGCGATCGCCCGCCTAGCAAAGTTCTTCTACCTCAAACCAGAAACGATAATTCATCAAGAAGCCGCCACACCCCGCACTTTCGCCCATTTCACAGCACGCGATCGCGGTATTGTGGGTGGTATTGGACAACGCATCCCCACCTTTGGCCCCTTTGGTTTTGCCAATCGTACACCAATCAAGCATCTCTGGTTAGTCGGTGACTCCACCCACCCCGGCGAAGGAACAGCTGGGGTAAGTTACTCAGCGCTAACTGTCGTGCGGCAAATATTAAATAACTGAGTCCAAGGTCAAGGGTCAAGGGTCAAAGGTTAAGGGTCAAGGGGTAAGGGTTAAGGGGTAAGGGTTAAGGGGTAAGGGTCAAAAGTCATTACTGATTTCTCCTCCTTCCCCTTGTCCTCCTTGTCCCCAGTCCCCAGTCCCCAGTCCCCAGTACCCAATCCCCAATCCCTACTGACCTGTCGTAGTTGGGGAAGGTGACAAAATTTCCGGCACAGCTGGTGCAGGTTCAGGATTGAGAAAGTTCCGCCAAGTCTTGATTTGCTCTTGTGCAGCGCTATAAGCAGAAGTACCTCTAGGAACTAACTTTGCCGTCTCAATGCCTTGATACATATCAGACTGTCCCTGAGAACGGGCGATATCTAACAACTGCTGACTCCATTGGTCAATGGCAACATTAGCATCCAAACGTAAAACACTCCGCCGGGGAACCTGTTGTGCCAGCTGTATGGCGTTTGCCAAGGCTTCTGCTGTGCCAGGTAGGGCTGCATCCCGCGCTTTTTGCCAGTTTTCTTTGGCGCGGATTTGTACTCGCCAGTCGTCTATCGCTTCTTGGGCTTCGCCAGAAAGGGCGCGTCCTGATGATGCTATAGATTGAGCCGCGTTAATTGCCCCAGTTAAATCGCCTCTTTGTGCTAAGTCTTTTGCTTGATCTAAATAAGGTTGGTCTTCAATTCGCTGAATTTTTGCTGTCCAATTGCGGATTTTTCGGCGTGCTTCCAAGTATAATGCCCGACCATTACGGATTTGGCTAGCTTCTGCGATCGCCGCTTGCAAGGAGTTGACATCATCCATTAATGCAATCTGATCGGCACGATCCAAGAAAGGTCTATCTTGGATAGTCTCCACTTCGGCTTGCCAACGTCCGGCTGCTTGTCTGGCTTCGCTAGCACGGGGGTTACCACTAGGGATAAGTTGAGCTTGGGCGATCGCCGCACTTAAATCGCTAATTGTGCCTTGGCTAGCTAATGTCCGCGCCTTGTCTAAACGGGCGACATCTTCAATTTCCAACTGCCAGCGGGCAATTAATTGTTGTGCTTTATCATACACAGCTCGAGAAGCATCAATTTGTTGCGCTTGGGAAATTGCTGTCTGTAAACCATCAATGGTTCCTAGCCAAGCACTTCTTTGGGCTTCAGCCAAGCTAATAAAATCTTCTACTTCCGTTTGCAATCCAGTATTTTCTGGAATTTGGCGGACGATATCTAGTGCTGCATCTGCATCTCGCTTATCTAACTTAGCCTGAGCCAAATCCAGCATCTTGCGCCCGTATTCGGGAATTAACTCTTGAGCTTTTTGATAAATGTAACTAGTGGGACTAACTGACTCCGCTAGCTTGATCGCTTCGAGTATCTGATCGGCTACCCCACTTTTGGCTAAATTATCGGCTTTTGCTAATTTTTCGCCATCTTCCCTAGCTGTGGCAATAATGCGATTTAATTCGTCGTATTTAGTAGTTGCCCAGTATTTATTATCAACACGCAGCAATTTTGCAGACAGCATAAAAGCTGATTGCCAATGTCTTTGCCGCAGTTCACCTTCGGCTTCTTGATAAATGCCCTCTGCCTTTGACCAAATCGACTGCCATTTATCCACTTGTTCTTCTACAGTGTTATAAGCAGGCAAATCGTTAGGTATTTTCCGGGCAGTGGCGATCGCTTCATCTAATTTTCCTGATTGAAAACTTTGATCGGCTAGTTGCAAGATATCCTTAGACCACCTCTCGATAAAGCGATCGGCTTCTCCCCGCAAGGGGTGGTTTTTTGGCAATTGCTTTACTAAGTTGATTGCTTGCAGTAAGTCGGTGACTGTTTGTTTAGAAGCCGCTAATTGTGCGCAGTGCAACCGTACCGACTCACTAGCTAAAGGCCAGAAGATTTTGGGGCAGTTAGGGGCTGTTGGCAACTTTAACAGCATTGCCATTGCCAGGAATCCTATTCCCCCAGGAATCAAAGTTAATAATACTAACCACACCACCCAATTTTGCATCCAGCGGGGCAATTTACTGAATACATAATTGGGTGAAATAGTTTTCTCTGACTGATTATTAAAAGGTAATTCTTCGGAATGATTATCTGTTTGCCGCTTCACTGACTTAGAGTTAGAACCAGTAGCTGGAATATTAAATAAATGAGGTTCTCCGAATTGTTGTGTTTCGGATAATCTCGCCATTTCATCCTGATCTCTGGCTCTGCCTCGGGACCAACTGTCTGTAATATCCCGCTCTGTCATCTCTCACACCAAAATAATTGAATAGCGATCTGTTGTAGATCGATAATTCCATTGTTGCCATAGTAACTTTCTCATAATTAAAAAGCTACATTTTTTATTATCTTTCGCCACAGATACCATCAACAATTGGAAAAATCAGTGTGGTTTTACACCCTAACCAGAGACCGAAGATTCCGTCTGCAAATCGACAATTAACTGAGCCAACTGATCGCTGCTTGCCTGGTAAACTCGGCCGCAAAAGTCGCAAGTTGCCTCAGCGCCATCATCTTTCACGATCATATCTTGTAGTTCAGCTTCTCCCAAGATTTTTAATGCTCCCAACATCCGGTCAAAGGAGCAACCACAATGGAAGCGCAGAATTTGGCTTTCCGGAAATATTTTCAGATCCATGTCTCCCAGCAAATCTGTGAAGATTTCTGGCAAGGTTTTGCCTGCTTGCAATAATGGTGTAAATCCTGATAAAGTAGCTACCCGTGATTCCAATGTTGCGACTAAAGCTTCATCTCTAGCGGCTTTGGGTAAAACTTGCACCAACAATCCACCCGCCGCCGTTACGCCATTTGCTCCCACAAATACACCTAAAACCAGAGCTGAAGGTGTTTGTTCAGAACTTACCAGGTAATGGGCGACATCATCACCAATTTCACCAGAAACCAGTTCTACCGTACTAGAGTAAGGGTAGCCATAACCGATATCCCGGACAACGTAGAGAAAACCCTTACCTACTGCACCACCAACATCTAATTTACCCTTAGCGTTAGGTGGTAATTCTATAGATGGGTTACCTACGTAGCCACGCACTGTGCCATCTAACCCAGCATCTACCAAAATGCCACTCAACGGGCCATCACCTTTCACTCGGACGTTTACCCTAGAGCCTGGCCGCTTCATACTAGAAGCCATCAACAAGCCTGCTGCCATAGTCCGCCCCAGTGCTGCTGTTGCCACATAAGATAGCTTGTGACGTTGTCTTGCTTCTTCTGTGAGGCGCGTAGTGATCACACCTACGGCTCTAATCCCACCGTCGGCTGCCGTGGCGCGAATTAATTGATCCGCCATGAAAAACCTTACCAAATAGTATGTTACTAAACGCCTCTGCTATGAGGCTGGGACATAAAAGTCTTATTTAGTATAACTTAGTATATCTAAACTAAACTTAAACATCTTTCTCATACTAAGTTCTGTAGGTAGGGATTTCCCGACAGTACATCAATATATAAACTCTGCCTATCTGCAGCAGGTTTCAAAAATCAAATTTAACTGCTATTGAAAAATAAATTAAATAAATTATTGATTGCCTAGCTTGATATCTAAATGCAAAAACCCTAATTATTTTCTGATTTTTTATTCTATATTTGCCATACTACTAAAATAGTAATTAATTTTGGCTAAGTGTCATCCTAAAAAATGCTAGGTACTTTTCAAAAAAGTCAACTGCGGATAGAAATCGAAGCATCAGCAAATGCCATCCATGACAGTCTGCTACGTCCAGCGCAATTACAAAAATGGCTTTTAGGGCAACGCTTTGCTTCTGGAATGCCAGAAGAACTACAGTCAGGGTTTCAGTTTACTACCTGGACTGGGCCCATCCAGATTCATCATCAAGTAAGTGTGGTTAAGCCTAATTGCCTACGCTTGTTACTGAGTGGCGGAATTGATGGTTTTCATGAATGGTATTGGGGAGAAGGTTGGGTGCAGTCCCGCCTAGAAGGAGTGTCATTGTTGCCCTTAAATTTAGGACAAACTTTCAGTTTGTTGAGTTTGCGGCAATTTTTAGCAAGCCAAAAACCATAAAAATCTTTATAAATTTTGATGGGTTTGTAGTAAGTATTTTTGTATTGATAAATCAGATGCTAAATTTCTTACTACAGCCTACAAATCTGTTAGTAACCTGGCTTTTCTTAACATAAATGTCAATACCGTTTCTTCTTTGGCAATAATATCAGCTGTTACTTCCATACCTGGTTGAATGGTATAGGATTGATTACCTTTAATTAGCTCTAGTTTGTCTGGCTCGATTGTTACTTCATAGTAAGGTACAGCTGCAACATTGCTATTAGTTTGGGGTGTAATTGCATCAGATGTAATACCTCGAACAGCACCATTGAGCGTGCCATAATCCGGGTAAGGATAGGCAGAAACCCGCATGATGACTTTACCCTGGGTACATTGCGTTACCTGAGTAGCTTTACATAGGCGCACTTTACTAATATCAGCAGCCGCTACACGGGCTTTCACAACTAAAGGCGCTTGATTAGGAGAAATTTGCGCGATCGCATCTCCAGCACGTACCACCTGCCCAGTATTTCTAATTTCTAGCTTCAAAATTGTACCCGCCTCTGAGGTACGAATGACGGTTTTTTGCAGTTCTGTAGAAACCTGTGTTAATTCTTTGTGGTCACTATTAATCTGGTTTTGGATTTCAAATTGACGGCGAATTAGTTCTTCTTGTTCTTTCTTCAAAGTCGCCAGTGTCGATTGCCCTTTAGCCTGTTCTTGGGCAATGCGTTCATTCGCGATTGTTACAGTCGCATTACTGGGGTTAAGTCCAGCTTTAGCACGTTCAAGTTTAGCTAATGCTGCTTTATAAGCCTGTTCTTTCTCTTTAATTTGCAGAATAGCGATCGCACCTGTATTTCCTAGTTGCTGATATCGCTTCATTTCCTCCTTAGCTAATTCCAGTGAGGCTTCTGCTTCTTGCACTTGTGTGAAAGTGGTGATTTTTTGGTCTTGATAATCTCGTTGGTTGCGCCTCAAGTCAGCTGCTGCCGCCGCGATCGCTCGTTGCATAGAATTAGATTCCGCAGCGATTTGAGTTTGTAGCGTCTTGACTTGGGCAGCTATTTGTGATAATTGTAAATTACTTTGGTGAATTGTGCCTAAAAGCTGACTTTTTTTAGTTTCAATTTGCGAAGAGTCAATGTAGGCGATCGCATCTCCTGATTTCACCACCTGATTTTCTTTCACCAAAATCTTTTTCACAATTCCCTCGCTACTTGCTTGCACCAAGCGTACATCTCCCGCAGGGCGAACTGTAGCTGGTGCTGTAACAGTGACGTTGTAGTGAGTTACCGCAGCCAAAACCAAGGCTGTGCCCACAGTGCCGACGAGAAATAAACCCCCTAGAGTTGTCCAGAGACTAATTGCTGGGAGAAACTGATCGCTGCTGATGGGGCGAAACAAGTCTGGACTGGGGTCATTATGCATAAATGTGTGAAGTGGTAGTATCTCAATTCATGCACAAGCAACTAAGTAGCAGCAATGGAAATACCACTGAGTTATCTGTAGTTGTACAATATGACACGCAGCCTGAGTCAAATTTAAGTCTAACCTCAGCGGTTAAAACTATTTAGTCGTTTAATGAATGCTGTAGTTGTTGTCATGGCATTATTTTCAGGACTTACGCAACTGGCACAAAGAGCGGGTAGGGCTGCGCCTTACCCCGTGACAATTCAAATCAAACCAAGCACATAAGAATACTTGGGCGTTTTAGTT
>NZ_JACJQJ010000053.1 GCF_014696615.1 Nostoc linckia FACHB-104
GTACTCTAATATCTAATGGTGAAGCTGTCATGCTTCCAAAATGCAGCATTTACATCATTTTCAAAAATACAGCATTTACGATCGCACCTGCGGAATGTGGGTTGTATGCTTTACTGCTTCTAGCCTGTGAGTCTGTGCGTGTGGTGGTAATGCAACCATAAGAGTGATGTCTGACGACAAGCCACTGCGTGTTTACGCTTCACCAATTCCTCATCTTTCGATATCCAACTTTAGTTGGAGACAGTTTGATTGAGATCCGTCTTTTGGTAATCCAAACTATTTGCCGATGGCTTTCCTTGGGCAGATTGCCTACTATGAACACATGAAGCGAAACGAAAAGCGCAGCGAAAATAACCAAGATAAAACAAATTATAACCTGGTTAAAACAAGCTGCTAAATCTTAAAACATTACACAATTAACAAGGAAGAAAAATCATGTCTCACGAAATCAAAAATATCGCTGCTGTTGAACTTTCTGAAGATGAATTAGATAACGTTGCTGGTGGTTTTGGAATTATTCTGGGTGGCGGTCAAACCCTAGGACTTACTACTGGCAGCACCTTTGAACAAAAGAATCTTGCAGTTGGTCAACAAACATTTGCTGGGCCTCAAGGTGCAGGTACAACCACCTTGGTTAACGCTCAAGAAATCTTCAGCAACGCTGGTCAAGGATTGTTCGTAGGTAACGCTTAGAATTAACAACCTGGTTTGGTCACAACTAGATATTTAATCAACACCAGGTTATCTCTTCTACATCACATTCGTAAACACACATTAACTCATTAAATTACAAGGAATAAAGTCATGTCTCACGAAATCAAAAATATCGCTGCTATTGAACTTTCTGAAGATGAACTAGATAACGTTGCTGGTGGTTTTGGTGGAATTGCGATTGGTGGCGGTCAAAATCTTGATTTATTTACCAACAGCAGCTTCCAACAAAAAAATCTCGCAGTCGGTCAACAAACAATTGCAGGCCCTGGTGGTGCAGGTACAACCACCTTAGTTAACGCTCAAGAAATCTTCAGCAATGCTGGTCAAGGCTTGTTCGTAGGTAACGCTTAGAATTAACAACCTGGCTTGGTCATAATTCAACACTAAATCAACGCCAGGTTATTTCTTCTACATCACATTGGAAATCACATATTAACTCATTAAATTACAAGGAATAAAGTCATGTCTCACGAAATCAAAAATATCGCTGCTATTGAACTTTCTGAAGATGAATTAGATAACGTTGCTGGTGGTTTTGGTGGAATTGTGATTGGTGGCGGTCAAACCCTAGGACTTACTACTGGCAGCACCTTTGAACAAAAGAATCTTGCAGTTGGTCAACAAACATTTGCTGGGCCTGGTGGTGCTGGTACTACCACCTTAGTTAACGCTCAAGAAATCTTCAGCAACGCTGGTCAAGGATTGTTTGTTGGTAACGCTTAGAATTATCAACCTGGTTTGGTCACTATTTCATCAACACCAGATTATTGGGAGGCTGAGAAGTAAAAGCTTTATTGTTCAATGCCTTTTATTTTTGCCAGCCACCCCTGCTCCCCCAGATCGCTTCAAAAAAACAATTTTTTAACCGAATAGTGAATCCGTATTCTACTGAATACACATAAAAAGACTTGGAGTTAAATAATTTATCTCCAAGTCTTAAAAGTAATTTTCTTTTATTAAAGAATCTTTGTTACATAGTCAAAGATTGTGGATTAGTCTCAATCAACTTAGCTAAATCTTGCAAGAATGCAGCAGCATGAGCGCCGTAAATAATGCGATGGTCTGAAGTAATATTTACCTGCATTTGTTGACGTACCCCAAACAAACCATCAGCGGTTGCTACAACTTGCGGACGGGATGCACCAATCGCTAAAATTGAACCTTGCCCAGGGGGTAAAATTGCATCAAATGTATCTACACCAAACATCCCCAAGTTGGACACGGTAAATGTGCCACTGTTGTATTCGTCTGGTTGCAGTTGTTTTGCTCTAGCACGTTCTACTAAAGACTTCCAACTGCGGGATAGGGAATAAAGATCTACTATGTCTGCATTCTTTAATACAGGTGTAATCAATCCGCCATCATCCATTGCTACAGCTACGGAAATGTTGATGTCAGAATGATAAACAATTCCTTGATCGGAATAGCTAGCATTGAGTAGTGGGTGTTTTTGCAGCGTTACTGCTACGGCTTTTGCCAATAGCGCTGTCATTGTTACCCCTTTGGACTTAACCTGCTTATAGAGCTTGTCTAGTGCATCGGTGGTAATTGTATAACCCACACGGAAAACAGGTACAGATAAGGTAGCTACCATATTCCGTACAACTGCATTTTGGAAGGTAGTTAGAGGTACTACCTGACCAGGGACAGCGCTAGCAGCTGCGGGAACAGGGGCAGGTGCAGGTGCAGCTGTCTTAGATGGTGGAGCCACTGGGGCGGTTGTTGGTACAGATGGTGGCGGTGTAACTGGTGCGCTAGCGGCTGGCTTACCTTTATTTGCAGCAGCTTCCACATCTTCAGCAACAATACGACCGTAGGGGCCACTGCCTTGAAGCGTCTTTAAATCAATTTTTAACTCTTTTGCCAATTTGCGGGCCCGTGGAGAAACTACGAGCCTTCCTTCTTTATGGTTTGAGCCGTTTTGAGACGCTAAGACTGGTGTTCCAGCAGAAACAGAGGCGGCGACTGGTTGAGGTGCAGCAGGAGCAGGACTAGCAGCGCCACTAGAATTAGCAGCCGCTTTAGCAGCTTCAATTTCAGCTTCCGTTTCTACGATGAAAGCGATCGCATTTCCTACAGCCGCACTTTCACCTTCTGGCACTAAAATGTGAGCCAGATATCCTTCATAGAAGGATTCCACATCCATATCTGCCTTATCTGACTCGACAACCACCACTGTTTCGCCTTTTTCCACTTTATCGCCTGGAGACTTTACCCAAGAGACAATTTTGCCTTCGGTCATGGTGGAACTCAGCGCCGGCATAAATACTTCGTAAATGCTCATAGGGTGGTTTCAGAATCAATGAATTTTATGGACTTTAACAGCTTTCACCAGATCGAATTGTATCTTGGTGTGAGAATTTTCGGTTCAGGATTTTTGGAGATTGGGGATTGGGAATTGGGGATTGGGGACTGGGGACTGGGGACTGGGGAAATGAGGGAGAAGCTAATTACCCATTACCCATTACCCATTACCCATTACCCATTACCCATTACCCATTACCCATCTCCAGGAACTTAAAGCTAAGACGAAGGTCTATATATAAATGCAATTCTCAAGGGTTCCTATATGATGCAATTGCGATCGCGTGAGTTGGTTATATATCTTTATTTTCAGTGGGATCGCTCACTAGGGCAAGAAGTTTGCTCACAATCCCAAGGTAGAAGCTCAGCGGTGAGGCTTCCATTTACAATTCAAAATTGATAATTTACTGTTTGAAATTCTTGTTTAATTTTATGTCAGTAAAGTGGAAATTGTTCTTGATTTTGATACTCGGTATGTTTGCCACTACTGGCGCTGGAGTTTATATTTTCCAAAACCAGCAATTTGCAACTAGTGTTGATATAAGTCATGAACAAACTCAGCAGGTAGCGGCAACTCAGATATCTCAGAATCTTGCAACTGAACCAGAGCGTATCCACTATAAAACTATACCTCTAGAAAGTATTAACTCGAATCTTCAAGGTAGCGATCCGGCTACATTGGCCCTGAATGCATTTGAGGAAACGGCATCAGATGTAGGAACGCGTAAAGTAGAAGTAGTATATCCGCAACGCAATCAGGCTTTAGTCACAATTACACAAATTTCTCATAGTGATAATTTAGTTGGTGCAGTTAAATATCGGTTTGAGATGGCTACCTTCGGGCGATCGCTGTTAGTAAGTTCACCTCCTGTATGGCAAATTGTCTGGGCTGGCTCTCAAGTACAATGTTTCAGTGGAAATAGCTCCAGAAAGAATTTCACTCAAAGTTGTCAACCATCCTATCGAGAGCTCCGCAATTAGTATTTAGTCCGAAAAACTGCGCTAAGCCCCTATCTTTTAGGTAGTAGAAGAGCGATCGTGCCAAAATAGCTAAATCGTTGAGAACAGGCTAAATATAAAGTATCAATAGCATCAAATTAATAAAGTTCAGCGTAAATCTCTGTTTGAGTAGTCGGCTACACAACTAGAAAATTGTCTAGACTATTCATTCAAGCTAAAAACTCATATTTCTATGTCTGCTCAACTTCAATTTAAGCGAACGGCTGGTGTTCTAGCCATAATTGCTGTTTCGTTGAGTATTGCTTCCTGCGCTGTTGATTCTAGAAGTGTCAAAGCTGTTTCTCTAGTGGGTGCTGGAGCCAGCCTGCCAGCACCTTTATACCAGCGCTGGATTGCAGATTATCATCAACTAAATCCCCATGTAGAAATTAACTATCAATCTTTAGGAAGCAGTGTAGGAATACAACAACTCATTCAAGGTACTGTAGACTTTGCCGCCAGTGATGTGGGTATTACAAAGGAACAAGCCGCTAAGGTAGAAAGGGAAGTGGTTGCTTTACCCATGACTGCCAGTTCAATAGTGCTAGCTTACAATATTCCCAATCTGCCAACTGTGTTGAAGCTATCACGCTCAGTGTACACAGATATCTTTTTAGGAAAAATTACCAATTGGAACGATCCTCAAATAGCAGTAGCTAATCCAGAGGTAACTTTGCCTAATCTCCCAATTCAAGTAATACACCGAACCGATGGTAGTGGTACAACTAGCGTTTTGACGCAACACCTAAGCGCTATTAGCCGAGAATGGAAAAACAAAGTTGGGGCTGGTAAATCTATACAATGGCTAGTAGGGATTGCTGCCAGGGGTAATGAAGGTATTACTGCTCAGATACAACAAACCCTAGGAGCTTTTGGCTATGTTGAGTATGTCTATGCCACAAAAAATAGATTATCTGTGGCAACGTTGGAAAATAAATCTGGTAATTATATTCAACCGACACCGGAGTCAGTAGCTAAAACTTTAGAATCGGTAAAATTGCCCACAGATACATTGATTGCTTTTATTGCTGATCCTACACATGCTCAGTCCTATCCAATTGTCACTTATACTTGGCTGTTAACTTATAAAAAATATCAAGACTCAGTCAAAGCCCAAGTGCTGAAAAATTTTGTTGACTGGGCTGTGACTGAAGGACAAAAGTCTAGTTTAGAACTGGGATATATTCCATTGTCTCAAAAAGTTGTAGTTCAGGTGCAGTCAGCAGCAAAGAAGATATCTCACTAAAAGATATTACTTCGCTGGCTTTTGATGACGCACTTCTACTACTGTATGCACATTCCCACGGGGAGTAAAATCTGCTTTAACTGTAGCTTCTAAAGGATCGCAAGCTGCAACAAAATCATCAAGAATTTGATTAGCAGATTCTTCGTGGGAAATATAGCGATCGCGGTAACTGTTAATGTAAAGCTTGAGTGCTTTCAATTCAACTACGCGCTCATCAGGGATATAGCTTATATAAATTGTGGCAAAATCCGGATACCCAGAAAACGGACATTTACAGGTAAATTCCGGCAACGTAATATTAATGTCATATCTTCTACCCACACGCGGATTGGGAAATGTAATCAGCTGTCCTTCCGCAATCTCGCGTTCGCCATACTTCATTTCTGTAGTGTTATTTGTCATTTGTCATTTGTCATTTGTCGTTTGGTAATGGGTAATTGGAATTTCTCCTCTGCTTCCTCTTGCCCCCTGCTTCCTTATCTCCCTCATCCTCATTACTGCTCCCAGTCTGGACAATTATTATCATCCCAGCCGTGGGGATGCATAGCACAGACTAATAGATTACCACCATAAACTTGACCGTGGTAGTTAGTGCAACCGATGCAAGCGGGATTTTTTTCGGGTGTGGCTTCCATTGGATAAGGAAAACCTGGATCTACATCTGCCATGACATCTTCTAGTTCCCAATAAACTTCCATCATGGGTTCAGCCAAGTCATGTAAATACTGGTCAACCTCAGTGGCAATTGTTGTCTGTACTTGTTCTGTAATTTCTTCTGTCAGTTCCAGAAAAGAGTCTACCATTTCACTCATTCCTAGGAAAAACTGCTCCACTTCCACAGCCACGGTTTCGATGATGTCAATCAAATCTTTTTGCCACTGGTCCATAAACTTTACGCCTTTTCTGGCTATAAATAGAGCATTCAGTACGACTTGACTGGAAGCAATAGACTATACCCTAGGCCAAGTATATTCAAAAAATTGCTATGTTTTGCGTTTTTACTAAACTACACTAGTTACTGTTACTCGTCACGTTGCAGCCGTTTTAACTCTTCTTGCAATTCTAAGACTTGATCGCGCAATGCATCTACATCATTAGTTGCAGAGGTTGCAGTGTTTTTCACTGTTGGCTCTTCATCGTCTTCTAAAATTTCGATGCGGCGAGGTTCAGCAGGTGGTGTTTTTTCTGAATCGGCACCAGATGTCGGCGGCTGTTGAGCTTGCTTCATCATCTCTTCGACAAAGCGACGGGCTTCATCCGTGTTCATTTCGCCGCGTGCCACCATTTCATCTGCCAGTTTTTGGACTTGCGATCGCACTTCGGCTAATTTTCCCCCTGCTTTCTCACCTGCGTAAGAAGCTAACCCAACACCGAGGTAAAAAGCTTTTTGAACAATATCTCCAAAACCAGGCATTGCTGCTGAACGCTCCTAAAAATAGGGCGACCCGGAGACTACGCCTACCACAAGCATCCCGTATTGCTGCTACCTTCCGGTCCTGACAAAGTTTGGGCGTTGAAGTCGCATAGGTCCAGGTCTGTAAATCATCATAACATTAAAATTCAGTAATTTAATGTTATTCCATAACAATTCGCCATTCATGTAGCCGATATTTTACACAGCCGTTTTTTACCAAGGGGTCAAGGGCTACAATAGCTTGGGCTTCTGCCATCGATTCTGCCTCAAATAGCATCATCCCACCTCCCAATTCTGCCCAATAACCTGTCTTGGCTTTGTGTCCTTTGGCAATTAAATCCTGAACGTAAGCTTTATGGGCAGGTACATACTGATCAAAGGTAGGTTTATCAACTGTACCTTCTTCAATCTTCACAAAAGTTGGCATTTCCTTGCGACCTCTAGAATTTCTGTATCGTAATTTAGTAGGGATGGGAGATTGAGGGCAAGGGATGAGGGGGATGAGGGGGATGAGGGAGACTGGAAAAAGCAAGGGGGCAGGGAGCAGGGGGAGACATAATTAATGACAAACACCCAATTACCAATTACCCAATGCCCGATGCCCGATGCCCCATGCCCGATAACCTTTGACTTTTGACTCTTGTAAATGAATCTCTTTTTTATTGCTCTGCTACCACCGCAAGATATTCAAGATTACGCTAACCAAGTCAAGCAATATTTTGCTGATAATTATGCTAGCCGACACGCGCAAAAGTCTCCCCCACACATTACTTTGCAACCACCGTTTAAATGGCCTAATAGCGATTTATCACGGTTAGAAGCATCTGTGGCAGAATTGGCGATGAGAAAACAGCCAGTACCGATTACTCTCAGTGGGTTTGCTGCTTTTGCACCCCGTGTCATCTATATAAATGTATTGAAAACTCCAGAATTGTTGAATTTGCAAGCCGATTTAATGGCTTATGTAGAAGCAACTTTGGGTATTGTAGACAAGGTTGGTAAAACTCACCCCTTTACACCCCACATGACAGTTGCATTTCGGGACTTAACACGGCAGAATTTTAAAGCAGCTTGGCCAGAATTTGAAAGTCGTCAATTACATTTTGAGTTTATTGCGGATAAGTTAACATTATTAATGCACGATGGTAGACGTTGGAATATTAAATCTGAGTTTGCTTTGTTAACATAATAAAAATCAAAATTATATAAGCTAATACGCGCCTAGATAGAATATTTTCATTATTGCTTTAGCGTAAAATCTTGATGGGGATTACATAATTTGCTGTAAATGCAATACAAATCCAGGTAACACATCTTCACCTGATAAACTTTCAGGATTATCTAATATCTCTACATCTTTTCCAGGACGATAAATTTCTACCCGCTTATTTTTGCGATCAATTAACCAACCTAGTCGCGCACCATTTTCAATATATTCCCGCATTTTATCCTGCAAATCCTTTAAAGAATCGCTAGGAGAGCGCAACTCAACTACAAAATCAGGACAAATGGGGGCAAATTTTTCTTGTTGTTCTGGGGTTAAAGCATTCCAACGCTCAATTTTTACCCAAGAAACATCGGGAGAACGTTCTGCACCATTGGGTAATATAAAGCCAGTTGAAGAGTCAAAGACTTCGCCCAAATTACTCTCAGAGTTCCAAATGTCAACTTGAGTAGTAATTTTGACATTACGTCTACCAGTATCACTACCTGTAGGTGGCATAATTAATAACTCCCCTGATGCTGTGCGCTCAAATCGATAATCGCGGTTTTTCTGACACAACTGGAAAAATTGCTCGTCAGTCAAGTCGATTTTCAATATGAGGCTAGTAGGCAAAGTGATTGTAGCAGCGTTCATAAACTTACCTCAACATCTTACTTTCTAGTTTACGTGCTGTTTGGGGAGCGATTCGCTTCTGACCAGCACTACCAAAGAAACAGGAAAAAGCATTCTCCCTATTGTTAGTCTACGCTCAGGGGAAAAAGTGTCAGAATCGAGGAAGCGATCGCACTTGTTTGCGGTTGTAGTGTTACTCAAGGCAAACTCTGGAGGGCAAATTGCCTAAATCGATTCAATCTGTTCAACCAGCACTTAAATTTATCCCCCAAAGCTTGAACCCCATTCTCCTCCAGATTGCTCAGTGGTTGTTACCATTTTTTCTGAGGTTTCGGACTCGCCCCTGGTTAGTTGCGGGTATTGTTGAGATTGAAGCTAAAAATGCTGAGGTGTTAGCCCAGCTTTATCAACAGTTTCAAGCTGGTAAAGTTCGCTTTTTGTTGGCGTTTCGACATCCAGAGGTAGACGATCCTCTGTGTATGCTCTATTTATTGTCTCGGATTGTACCCAAGGTTGCGAAAGAGAAAGGGATAGCGTTGCAATACCCCGTCCACTCCCACTTTCTTTACGATCGCGGTATGACTTTGTGGGCTGGGGACTGGCTGGGTTGGTTTTTCTCGCGAATGGGAGGTTTGCCAATTCGTCGGGGTAGGCGATTAGACAGACAAGCTATCCAAACAGCACGGGAGTTGTTTGCTAATAGCAATATACCGATCGCAGTGGCACCAGAAGGCGGAAATAATGGTCATAGCGAGATTGTTAGCCCTTTGGAACCTGGTGTGGCGCAATTAGGGTTTTGGTGTGTAGAAGATTTACTCAAAGCCCAACGTTCTGAGACTGTTTTTATTGTCCCGGTTTCTCTTCAGTATCGCTTCATTAATCCACCTTGGGCAAAACTGCATCGACTGTTGAGAAAATTGGAAATTGATAGTGGTTTGTCAGTGCAGTCAGTCGATCAATTGAGTGGTGATCAACCACAAGAAATTGACTATCAACGTCTCTATCGCCTCGCGGAATATGTGATTTCTGAGATGGAAGAGTTTTATCGCCGTTTCTATCATCAAAATTTACCAGATGTACCGGAACTAGAAATCATTGAGCGACTACATCGCCTGATGGATACTGGTTTAAAAGTAACTGAGCAATATTTTAATATTCAGTCACAGGGAAATTTTATCGATCGCTGTCGCCGTTTGGAAGAGGTAGGCTGGAGTTATATTTATCGGGAAGATATAGCTGATATTCATGCTTTACCACCTTTCAAACGAGGATTAGCAGACTGGATTGCGGAAGAAGCAGATTTGCGGATGCGACATATGCGCTTGGTGGAAAGTTTTGTTGCTGTTACCGCTAACTATATTAAAGAACAGCCAACTGCTGAACGATTTGCCGAAACATTATTAGTCATCTTCGATATGCTATCTCGAATTGGCGATCGCAAAAAAATGCCCGCCCGTCCCCGATTAGGATGGCGAAAAGCCCAAATCACTATAGGTGAACCAATTTCGGTAAGCGATCGCTATTTCCATTCCCAAGGCGATCGCCAAGCAACTCGACAAGCTGTAAGTCAGTTAACAAAGGATTTAAAAGCTGAATTAGACCGCTTGATATAGTATGTTTAGCTGCAATACTTATCTACATCTTGTTACCTTTTAATACTTCTAGTTATGGAATTTTCCGGCTACGATTAATTTCTAATATTATATTTTTAATTTTTATTATGCGTCCCATTATTAAAGCATTTGGGCAGCTTGTGGCAAATGCTTATCAGCGATTTGATACAGCATTAGCATCTCCTGAGTTAACACAGCTATCTGTACAGCAAGAGATTTGCGATCGCCTGATTGCTAGCGACTATGGCAAAGCTTTAAAAATTCGCTCTGTAGCTGATTGGCAAGATGTGCCTATTGTTGATTACGATACACTAGAACCTTGGATTTTAGGAAAAGAAAAGCGTCAGCAAATACCCCTAACTTCCGAACCGATTTTATTTTATGAAAAAACCTCTGGTAGTAGTGGGGCGATCAAATGGATTCCCTACACTCAGTCTTTGCGACGCTCATTTAATCAAATGTTTTGTGTCTGGGCTTATGATTTAATTAAAAACGGCCCTAGATTTACTACTGGCAAAATTTACGCTTGTATATCGCCGCAATTAAATGTCACAGATACCTTATCTTTACAAGACGATTTAGATTATTTAGATGGCTGGTTGCAGTGGTTGCTGCGTCCTTGGTTGGTAATGCCAAATAACCTCAATCGCCTACACAATGCCCAAGAATTTAAACATCAGCTAGCGTTGGCTTTATTACAGGCAGAAAAATTAGAAATTATTTCGATTTGGAGTCCTAGCTTTCTGCAAGTACATTTAAAATACATCCAAGAAAATCAGGATTTATTACGGCAAGAATTACACCATAAAATATCACGCGTAGGCGTAGCCCGTCGTAGACATCGCCTGCAAATTTTGGGCGAAAATCCGATACCTTGGACGCAACTATGGCCACATTTAAAACTGATTTCTTGTTGGGATAGCGCCAACGCCGCCGATCAAGCTAAAGGGTTGCGATCGCAGTTTCCGGGTGTGTTAGTTCAAGGTAAGGGACTGCTAGCCACCGAAGCACCGATGACGATTCCCTTAATCGCGGCTGGGGGTTATGTTCCGGTTTTGGATGAAGTGTTTTTTGAGTTTGAGAATGATAGCGGTTCGCTGTATCGCCTACATGAACTCAATCAGGGAGAGGAATACACAATAATCTTGTCTCAGAAAGGCGGTTTGTATCGTTACCGCATAGGTGATCGCGTCCGGGTGACACATTACTATCGCCAAACTCCCTGCTTAGAGTTTCTCGGACGACATCAAGCTGTCAGCGATTTGGTGGGGGAGAAGTTGCAATCAAACTTTGTGCATCACGCTTTACTTAGCATGAATTTACCGGAAGGCTGTTTTAAAAGCTTAGTCAGTCTTGCCGAGCCACCACAGTATATTCTACTACTCGATTCAGCACCAGAAACGCCAAAAATACTTGCTCAACAACTAGATGAGGCATTATCGCAGTCATATCATTATCAACGGGCGCGATCGCTTGGTCAACTTGCACCGCCCCAAGTTATCATTTCTCCTCAAATTCCAGAGATATTAGCTTTACATCGTCTCCGCAGTGGAAGTATTTGGGGAGGTATTAAGCATCCAATTTTAGCAACATCGCCTATTAGCACTGAACTTTTACAAGAATTGCAAAGAACATCATCATAGTGCCTACTTAGTTACTTAAGATGATTCTAAACTCAACTCTTTTGCCTTATGTGCAGTAAACGCTTTTACCACATTGGCTTTGAACAAGCAGATTTGGGTGCAAAACCACCCACATTAGCGCTATTATCTGGCGATCCCGAACGTGCATCACTCATCGCCCACAATCATTTGCAAAATGTGAAATTGTTATCAGATAATCGGGGGTTGAATAGTTATTTAGGATATTTAGCCAATGGTTGCCCTATCTTATCAGCGACCAGTGGCATGGGTGCGCCTTCCTTAAGTATTGTAGTCAATGAATTAGTCCAGGTAGGAATCCGGCAAATTATTCGCGTTGGTACTTGCGGCTCAATTCAGCCTCATGTAGCCGTTGGTAGTATTGTAATTAGCAATGCAGCATTGTGTCGCCAAGGAGCAGCAAATGATATTGCACCTATCGAGTATCCAGCCGCAGCCGATCCCTTTCTCACAGTCGCTTTAGTCAAAGCAGCGCAAGAATTAGGCTTTGAGCATCATTTAGGCATTACAGCCTCAGTAGATACCTTTTATGAAGGACAGGAACGCATGGATTCAGCCAATCCATATTTAATGCGATCGCTACAGGGAATTACCGCAGAATATCGCCACCTCAATATCTTGAACTATGAAATGGAATGCGGCACACTATTTAAAATGGCAGGAGTTTACCAATTTGCCGCTGCTGCTGTTTGCGCTGTAGTTGCTCAACGTACTGTTTCCGAAAATATCATCTTCCCCAAGAGAGATATTGCCATTGAGAATGCGATCGCAACTGCTATCAATGCAGCCGAAACAGTTCTGAGTGCTGAGTGCTGAGTGCTGAGAGAAAATAAAATATATCGGTGTTTATCCCCTTCCATCTGCGGTTAATTTTTTATGGATGTACCTCACCAATATGGGAACCTCAATTACAAATTAAATCCCCATTGCCCAGGATTAACTTGATAATAACGTTGGAGTAACTCATACAATCGCGGATGCTGATGCAACAACTGATGAGGCTTCTCAAAAAAGGTTTCTGTGGCGACGGCGAAAAACTCAGCGGGATTAGTTGCACCATAGCTATTAATCACAGTTTTCACGCCTTGCTGTACATCATTGCAGAGTTGTTGATATTCTGCGGTCATTACCTGCGCCCAAATTGGGTAATCTGATTTATTAGGTAAAATCGGTACACCTTGAGTGTCACCATCTTCTTGATCTAATTGATGGGCAAATTCATGCAGCACGACATTATGTCCATCTTGCCAGTTTTGCGTGTCTTGTTCCACCTGTTGCCAAGAAAGTACGACTTGATCGCGACTCCAGGATTCGCCTAATCTGGCTTCTCGCCTTTCTTCGACTACATACTCTCCAGTAGCGACTGTTTCAGTTACTAAATAAGCGCTGGGATAAACTAAAATTGAACGCAATTTTGAAAAGTATTCACCTCGTTCATTGAGTAATAGCAAACAAGCCACAGATGCAATAGTTAATTTCATTTCTTCTGTGACTTGTAATCCTTTACAGCCAATGAATTGCTTTTCGGTTAAGAATACTTGAATATGTCCCTGAAGTCTTCTGCGTTCTGGGGGCGATAGTTGGAGATAAATCGGTAGGTTATTTTCAATAATGGCATTCCATAGAGGTGGAAAAGGACGAGACTTTAAACGTTGACGGCGCTGTTTAATTAAAAGGGGACTGATTAAAATTACGGTGATAGTTATGCCAATAATGAGGAAAGCAATTATTGCTGGTATCATTGGTTTTGAGAATTAATATTAAAATTTTATCTGAGTTTAAATGTCGGGTGTTTTGTCGCGTAGTGCAACGCACCGATGCAAGTAATACACCTTACAAACTATTTTGCTATCTGGGATAAATAATATAGCGATAGTATTTTTTTACTTGGAAGTCCCTAATTGGTCAGGAAGCAGGAATTTTGAAGTTAGACCTTTTGATAGAGTCATCATTGCTAGCTGGAGTACAAGATTAAATCGTAGTTTCTGATTCGGCTTGTTTTATGGCAGTTAGTACGATGGAAACTTTGGCTACCCAGGTTGCGATCGCATCTTTGAATATATATCAAAAACATCTTTCCCCACGTAAAGGTTTCTCCTGTCCTCATCGCTTGCTATATGGAAGCGAATCTTGCTCAGACTACGTGAAGTACATTCTGGTTAACAAAGACTTGATGACGGCTATTAAAACAGCTCCCCAGCGATTTCAATCATGTAAAATAGCAGCGCAAACTCTCCAAACCAAAGCTGAGGGTGGATGTATTGTGGTTCCTTGCTGTATACCACTTTAATATTTATCGCGAAATTAAAGGTAACTGGCTGAGGCTGTCATTGGTCATTTGTCATTGGTCATTTGTCATTGGTCATTGGTAAGAATTTCAAGCCGATTTATGTTTCTTAACATAGTTGGGTTGATTTCCACTGACTGACTTAATGTTTACGACACATCTATATATTGTAGAGATATTCTAGAGGGCACGGCAATGCCGTGCCCCTACCCGGTTATCCCATTCTTGGTTTCAATTGGCATAAGTCTTAATTCATTCACAAGTATCTAAGACTCATTCATAACAAATGACCAATGACAACTGACAAATAACACGCGAAGCGCAATAAATTAGCGTACAATTATTCTCCATCCGGCATCTGCTACCCCCTTGACGCTCATGTATTGTGACTACCTGGTTCAAATTCTCACTGCCCGTGTATATGATGTTGCCCAGGAAACGCCTTTAGAGTATGCCCCAAATCTTTCTCGCAGACTGAACAATAAGCTGTTGCTGAAGCGGGAAGATATGCAATCAGTATTTTCTTTTAAGCTGCGTGGCGCTTATAACAAGATGGTAAACCTGCCACCAGATTTATTAAAGCAAGGTGTAATCGCTGCATCGGCGGGAAACCATGCCCAAGGTGTCGCTTTATCTGCCAGTCGCTTGGGAACACAAGCTATTATTGTCATGCCTGTAACCACACCCCAGGTAAAGGTGGATGCAGTCAAAGCCCGGGGTGGACATGTGGTATTGCATGGTAATACCTACGATGATGCTTATGCTTATGCGCGTCAACTGGAAGCCGAAAAGGGACTTACCTTCATTCACCCCTTTGATGATCCCGATGTCATAGCCGGACAGGGAACCATCGGCATGGAAATTTTACGCCAATATCAACAACCCATCCATGCAATTTTTGTCGCCATTGGTGGTGGCGGCTTAATTGCGGGAATTGCGGCTTATGTGAAGCGGTTGCGGCCAGAAATTAAGATCATTGGTGTGGAACCAGTGGATGCAGATGCGATGAGTCAATCGCTGAAAGCTGGACATCGGGTGAGATTATCTCAGGTGGGTTTATTTGCTGATGGGGTAGCAGTGCGGGAAGTGGGAGAGGAAACCTTTCACCTGTGTCAGCAATATGTAGATGAAATCATCTTGGTAGACACCGATGATACCTGCGCGGCGATTAAAGATGTATTTGAAGATACCCGTTCCATTTTAGAACCAGCGGGAGCATTGGCGATCGCAGCTGCTAAAGCCTACGCTGAACGCGAACAAATTGAGGGACAAACTTTAGTAGCTGTAGCTTGCGGTGCGAACATGAACTTCGACCGCTTGCGCTTTGTCGCTGAACGCGCCGAACTTGGGGAACGTCGGGAAGCTATTTTTGCAGTTACCATTCCCGAAGAACGGGGAAGTCTACGGAAATTTTGTGAATGTATCGGCAATCGTAATTTAACTGAGTTTAACTACCGCATTGCCAGCGCAAAAGAAGCACATATTTTTGTCGGTTTGCAAATTCAAAACCGCGCTGATGCGGTAAAGATGCGAGAAACCTTTGAAGGTTGCGGTTTTCAAACCATCGACCTCACCGACGACGAACTGACTAAACTGCATCTGCGCCACATGGTTGGCGGACATTCACCCCTAGCAGAACATGAATTACTTTACCGCTTTGAATTCCCTGAACGCCCAGGGGCGTTAATGAAATTCGTCGGTTCCATGAGTCCTAACTGGAATATTAGTATGTTCCATTACCGCAATAATGGGGCAGATTACGGAAAAATTGTCGTCGGTATCCAAGTTCCACCGCAAGAGATGGCAGAGTGGCAAGCATTTTTAGATACCCTTGGCTACCAGTATTGGGATGAAAACAAGAACCCCGCCTACAAGTTGTTTTTGGGATAGTAATCAATAGACGTATAAATCTTGTAGAGACGCGATTCATCGCGTCTGCTGCGGCACAACCGATTCATCGCGTCTGCACAATCCCGAAATCATGGCGAAAATTCTTAACAGAGGCTGGATGCGTTATGCTGATCGCTAACGCATCCTACGTTGGTGCTACGTCAGCGCCAAAAGTATGGAAAGCGATAGATATTTTTTTATTTCACAGTCCCTTATGTTTTAGCTTAGTTGTTGGTGGAAAATCTAACCTAAGGAGTTGCTGTGACTAGTTTTTTATTTGTAACTGATTTAGACCATACCTTTGTCGGCAATGATGACGCGCTTGTAGAATTAAGCGATCGCCTAGAGCAACATCGCCAAGCCTACGGTACTAAAATTGTCTATGCCACAGGGCGATCGCCACAGTTATACCGAGAACTGCAAATTGAAAAAAATTTGATGCAACCAGATGCCCTGGTCTCGTCTGTGGGTACGGAAATTTATCTTGATGGTAGTGATACGCCAGATTCCAGTTGGTCAGCAATTCTCTCGCCTGGTTGGGATAGAGACGTGGTATTATCTATCACGCAAAACTATCCTGAGTTAATTTTACAACCAAATTCCGAACAGCGGCCCTTTAAAGTCAGTTTTTTCTTAGAACAACTAGTAGCACCTGGTATTTTATCGCAACTTGAGCTACAGTTGCAAAAACATAATTTACAGATAAAGTTAATCTACAGCAGTGGAATGGATCTTGACATTGTTCCCCTAACCAGCGATAAAGGTCAGGCAATGCAGTTTTTGCGTCAAAAGTGGAAATTTGCAGCCGAACAAACTGTTGTCTGTGGCGATTCAGGTAATGACATTGCTTTATTTGCTGTAGGCAACGAACGGGGAATTATTGTCGGGAATGCGCGCCCTGAGTTACTTCAGTGGCACAATGAGTATCCCGCTGATCACCGTTACCTAGCACGAGATTTTTGTGCAGGTGGCATTCTGGAAGGACTAAAATATTTTGGATTTTTAGAATGATTAGTTATCTCAAAGGTATCGTTGCTGGTGTTCAAACAATTGGAAGTAATCGCGTTATCTTGACTCTTGAGGTCAATAACATCGGGTATGATTTGCAAATTCCCCAACGACTGACTAAGTCTTTGCCAGAGTCGGGAGGAGTGGTGCAAATCTTTACCCACTATCAAGTCCGTGAAGAAGTACCGTTACTGTATGGCTTTGCTTCCCCAGCAGAACGGGACTTATTTCGGCACTTGCAAAGCGTCAGTGGTATTGGTGCAGCGTTAGCGATTACTTTATTAGACACCTTGGAATTACCCGATTTAGTCCAAGCAATTATCGCTGCCAATATCCAAATTCTTATTCAAGCCCCTGGTGTCGGCAAGAAAACCGCTGAACGCATTTGTTTAGAACTGAAAAGCAAACTAATCGAATGGCGCAAATCAGCTGGTTTCTTCGTCGCTACAGGCGGGCCAGCACCAGGTATTCTCGAAGAAGTGCAAATGACTCTCTTTGCTTTGGGTTATACCCCCCACGAAGTTAGCCACGCCTTGCACGTCGTTAGCGAAGACATTGGGCTACCAAAAGACGCTTATGTGGAAGACTGGATTAAACAAGCGATCGCTCATCTGAGCAGTCAAGCTGAGTGCTAAATTGTGAGTACTGAGTGTAAATATGGTGACAGATCCTTATGCTTGGCTAGAGCAGTCTTTAACAACTATTCGTAAGGCAGATTGGTATCGCTCAGTACAAACAATTCACGGAATTCCCGGTGCTACTGTGTCACTAGGGGGGCGAGAAGTAATTAATTTTGCCAGCAATGACTATTTAGGATTAGCAGGGGATCAGCGCTTAATTGATGCCGGGGTTGCAGCTACTCAAAAATTTGGGACAGGAAGCACAGGTTCTCGATTACTTAGCGGACATCGAGAATTACATAGACAATTAGAAAGTGCGATCGCATCTTTAAAACAAACAGAAGATGCCATAGTATTTAGTTCAGGGTATTTAGCCAATTTAGGTGCGATCGCTGCTTTGGTAGGTAAGCGCGATTTAATTTTATCTGACCAGTACAATCACTCCAGCCTGAAAAATGGCGCAATCCTCAGTGGTGCAGCCGTAATTGAATATCCCCACTGTGATGTCACAGCTTTAAGAAATCAGTTAATTGAACACAGACAAAATTACCGACGCTGTTTAATCCTCACCGATAGCGTTTTTAGTATGGATGGTGATTTATGTCCCTTACCTGAACTATTAGATTTAGCTGATGAATTTAGCTGTATGCTGCTAGTGGATGAAGCTCACGCTACTGGAGTACTAGGTAAAACTGGCGCAGGGTGTGTAGAACACTTTGGCTGTACAGGCAAGCAATTAATTCAAATAGGGACATTGAGTAAAGCTTTAGGTAGTTTAGGCGGATATATTGCCGGCAGCGCTACCTTAATTGACTTTCTACGCAATCGCGCCCCCACTTGGATTTACACCACAGCCCTTTCACCCGCAGACACAGCCGCCGCCTTAGCCGCCATTGAGATAGTACAGCAAGAACCACAACGCCGCACCCAATTATGGGCGAATGTCGATTATTTAAAAAAGTTAATGCAACAACAGGTAGCTGAATTAAAATTACTACCTTCAGCATCACCTATATTATGTTTTCAATTGCCCAGCGCCGCCGCAGCGTTAGCAGTAGGTAAGTCTTTACAAGAGGCGGGGATTTTTGCCCCAGCCATTCGTCCGCCAACCGTCCCCACCAGCCGCATTCGCATATCTGCAATGGCAACCCATCAAGCAACGCATATTGATCATCTGGTAGCAGCATTGGGAGAATTCGTAATTCGTAATTCGTAATTCCTAATTAAGTAAAGCACCTTTAACTTCCAATCTCTTGTGAGAATCAACAAACACAAGACCAGATAAATCTGGCTGGTCACAAATGAGATCTGGTTGGTTATGAAGGAGATCTGGTTCTCAACGAAGGAGCGCTCATTGATAGACAACCCGATCAGGTTGGTCATGAAGGAACCGATGTTCTCTATGGATGAGCGCTCATTGATAGACAACCCGATCACGTTGGTTATGAAGGAACCGATGTTCTCTATGGATGAGCGCTCATTGATAGACAACCCGATCACGTTGGTTATGAAGGAGCCAATGTTCTCTATGGATGAGCGCTCGTTGGTAACCAAAGCTGCTTTTCAAAGTGCGATCGCCCCCCATATTGTCCCATAACCGTAGGGTGTGTTACGGCAGCGAAAATCTTTGCAACCTCACGTATATCTAGGTTCTGCCGTAACGCACCTTCAGGAAATCGCAAAGTTTTGCTCAAAAGAATAAACATCAAGATTTTGTAAATATAAATCTCAACAATCATCACGAGTAATTATGCAATTTAAAGGTGTATGAGCTTATCATGCTCAGTTGAAAACTTGTCATTGCGAGCGTAACAAAGTGAAGCGAAGCAATCGCAAAATCTTCCACTAAGAGCAAGTCAATGCGATTGCTACCCTGCGGGAAGGCTGCGCCTACGTCGTTCCTCCTCTCTACGAGACGCTACGCGTTCAGTGAAGCTATGCCGCAGGCGCGATCGCTTGTATATAGAATTACTCCATCCTCACAAGTTCCTCAAATTTGTTACATAACCTTTGTATAGAACTAAAAATAGGGGTTAAATTCTCGCAACCAGGACAAAGGCACAATTACTCAGCTTTTTACTGAAAGACTTGGCAATTATGGCAGATGGTTAGCACCTGGCGTTTTGACATCCTGAGCAAACTCCCTCCCAGTTGATGAGCAATAATTCTGCTGCTGTATGACTGGTGAGATAAAGCCAGTTAAACCGTATTTTTGATTGGTTAGATTTAATTCCTTAAAGAGGAGTGTTTAAATTTAAATTGTATGAAAACACAAAAACGTTTAGGTATTCTTACTAGTGGTGGTGACTGTCCGGGACTGAATACAGTAATTCGTGCCGTTGTCAGCAATGCAACCCTCACCTATGACTGGCAGGTATTGGGTATTCCTTATGCAACAAAGGGTTTGCTAGAAACGAAGGCGATTCCTCTGTCTCTGCACTGTTTAGATTTGCGGGGTATAGATCCTTTACTCAGCATGGGTGGTACTATTCTCGGTAGTATCAACCAAGGTGATACTATGACTCAGGTTGATGATATTTTAGCTGGCTACCAAGCATTAGAATTGGATGCTTTAATTGGGATTGGTGGTGATGGTAGTTTAGCAATTCTCAACGAACTCAGTAAAAAGGGAAATTGGCAATTCATCGGTATTCCCAAAACTATAGATAATGATGTTGCTTTAACAGAAAGAGTAGTAGGGTTTGATACTGCAGTTAATACAGTTGTTGATGCGCTCAATCGTCTTACATATACCGCAGCCAGTCACGATCGCGTGATGATTGTGGAAGTAATGGGACGTACAGCCGGTCATTTAGCGCTACATTCTGGGATTGCAGGTGGTGCAGATGTCATCCTCATTCCAGAAATTCCCTACACAATTAAAGATGTCTGCGACCATCTCAGGTTATTACGCAATCGCTGGGGACGCAGATTTGCAATTATTGTGGTAGCAGAAGGTGCGAAAACAGCAATAGACTTTTCTTATGCATCCTGTGGACAACCTACTTGTGGTATCGGTCAGCAGATTGCGGAAGAAATTCGCAGTTACAGCAATCAGCACATCGATATTCGTGTTTCTGTCTTAGGACATATCCAAAGAGGCGGAATTCCCTCAGCTTTAGACAGATTAATTGCCACAGCCTTTGGTAAAGCCGCAGTAGATTTAGTTGCTGACGGACAATCGGGAAAAATGGTGGCTTGGCAAAACAATGAAGTTGTGGCGTTTCCTTTAGAGACAGTTTTGAGTCAAAGTCCTGCACTTGTAGACCCAAATAATTATCTGGTGCAAACAGCGCGATCGCTTGGTATTTATATTGGTAATCCGACAATTCAACCTATAGAAGAATCACCGTATTTAAGTTGTTGCTAAGGCTACTCTCAATGAATTAGGGTGGGAGCAATACTTGTCGGTTAAGGGTAAAAGGGGAAGGGGAAAAGGGGTAAGAAAAAACCTTTAACCCTTACCCTTTCACCTTTTACCCAAACCAAATTCCAAGTTTAAAATCCTTAACCGAGCAGTATTGAGGGTGGGAGTAAAATTATATTTTATTACCCACCCGAAATAATTCGCTAAATTCTGGTGAGAGCAAGCTTAGGCTTTTGATATTGAATGAGTTTAAAGTTTAGTTAATGCCAATAAACAATGTTGTGTCTCTAAGTATCGGCGGCATTTCCGGTTTGAATTAGTATTAATTAACGGAAATTTGCTAGACACTTATGCTGCACAACAAAGATAAATAACTTGTAAGTAAGAATGGCGAATTACAAAGTCCTTCTATTGATTATTTGCGGAATTTGCTTTACATAAATTTTGAGCGATGTCTTTGCGAATCTGCTGCAATTCTTGAGAGGGTTCTGGTACGGAGTAGGCTTGCTGCAAAGCATCTGACCATAGCTGAAGATTAGCAAAATACTTAGCTTTAGCTAAAGCGATCGCTTCTTTTGTTACGCCTTTGGTTTGAAGCTGTTGTTCTAGAGTTTGTAATTCTGCAGTGATGCGATCGCGCTGTTGCGTCTCCATCACTTGAAATGATACAGATGGAAAGGGATTGTCACCGCGATATACTATCCAATCATAGGTTTGACCGGGTTGTAGTTTTTCACCAGCGTAAGTTGTACTCTGCTGATTCTCCACAATCGGTTGATTCCACAAATTATCTGTATCGCTACCAGAGGCGCGGACTATAATGGTTTGGATCTGACCTTGCCAAACAAATAAAGGGCGATCGCTCCAAATTTGGGTAGTTTCATTGGCTATCCCAGGAGAAATGGGACAAAAATTGTTAACTCCACGTGCAGCTGAACGTCGGCGTTGGCGCTTGAATAAGGTATTAAGATTAAACACATCTTGCCAAGAAGCTATTTGGAAAGTTTCTCTACTGAATGCTATTTCGGGGGAAATTACCACAAACGAAAAACTTACTATGCTTGATGCGGCTGCTAATAATAGACAAGATTTAATTACTGAAAACTTCTGAGTACTCTTTCGTCTAAGGATAAACTTAGAAATATCTGAAATAGCTGTATGGGGGTAGATGTTCTCAGTAATTCCTAATAAATAAGGTAGCAATCTTCTGTGAGGCATCATAATATTTCCTCCTCAATACAGGTAAAATATCAGTCCCAAAAACAATGAAGGCAATTCTATTGATATCTACATAAGATTGCTTTCACCGTCCCTAAATAAGTGAATAATAATCAGCTCACACTATCGGTTTATATGTTGACGTTCAATTCGTCAAAAGTGTGTCCCTTTTAAAAAAATTAGTTGCTAGTAATTGAATTGTGTAACATTTATACATATTTCTCCAGTCAAAAGAGAAAGTGTAAACTCAATTTTTAGCAGACTGCAAAGAGAGCAGTACTTCTCGATAAGAGACAAACCAAAAATAAAGTGCAACATTTAGTCCACTCAATAGCTTAGGAATACCTTCTAATAAGCTAGGAGTACCATCACCGCTTAAATGTAGCGAATCTACCGTAATAGCAATAAATAAAAGGGCTAAACCAGCTATCAGTATAATGTAAGGTGTGGATTTAATTTGTCTTTTAAAAGTCAGTCCATATAATGTAGCAATAATTGCGTACATGAAGATAGTTAATAGTTTAGGTATACCAAATCCTAAAAGAATGATATGGACTCGATAAATGCCGTTGATTAAATAACCTGCTGTTAAAATTGCGGAGTAAAGCAGAAATTTATTATATTTATTATTAGGTGTAATTGCTTTGATCAAGCTAAAACTAAAAGCACAAACCACAGGTGGTATACAACATAATAGTTGAAAACCATGTGTAAACAATCCTGCACCTGGATATGTTGGTGGAGGAGGTGGTAAGAATAACCCTCCCACAGATACGTCAAATGCTTTGTTGTAAATAATAAAAGCGATTACTAATAATAAACACAGGCTATTAAACAAAAAAATATTTTTATAAATTGACATATCTAATGATGTGAAGAAGAAATATCTGCTGATTTTCACTTGGGTAAATATCAATTAATAGGGGTAAAAGTGAAAGCTTAAGGTTTAAAGCTGCTTGCTTCTCCTTATATCTTTTCCTTTTTCCCCTAAAAAGCAGGTCTTGAGAGAGATATTTTATCTAAACTCTTCTACAACTTGGTTTGGGTGTTTTTCTGATAGATAATCTTTAATTTCTAATTCTTTATTGAAAATTCATAATTCAGAGAATTGCTTCTTGAAGATTTGCACCGTTGAGATTCGCGCCTTTGAGGTTAGCACCTTTAAAATTAGCGCCTCTAAGATTTGCTCCGGCGAGGTTAGCGCCTTTAAGGTTAGCTGCTGCTAAGTTTGCTCCTTGCAAATCAGCTTCGCTCAAATTAGCCTGAAACATATATGCACAAGCTAGGTGAGCCTTGCTGAGATTAGCTTTGCTGAGATTAGCTTTGTAAAGGTAAGCGCCGATAACTTCAGCTTCGTAGAGGTTGGCTTCACTGAGGTCAGCTGCAATTAAGTTAGCTTCAATGAGGTTAGCAAAACATAAGTTAGCACGGATGAGCTTGGCTGAACCTAAATCAGCATCTCTTAAATTAGCATTAGTTAAATCAGCACCAATAAGATTAGCATTTGCGATCGCAGCACCCCGCAGATTCGCCTCGCTTAAATCGCAACCAATCAAATTTGCATCGTTGAGTTCCGCTTGTGTGAGGGTAGCACCACTAAAGTGAGCAACGCTGCAGTTAGCTGCACTCAGGTTAGCTTCAATTAGCTTGGCATTTTCCAGGTTAGCACTACTCAAGTCAGCACCACTCAGATTGGCACGCACTAGTAAAGCATGACTTAAATCTGCTCTAGCCAAATTTACCCCTGCAAGGTTTGCACCCCTGAGATTATCACCAGAGAGGTTTGCACTACTGAGGTCTAGTTCAATTTGGGCATTTTGATTTCGCCATTCCAGCCAAATAACTGCACCAGCTTTCAGTAAAGCCAAATGCTCTCGATTCGCCATTGTTTCTCCTTTACTCCTGACGACCCTGGGGATTTGTCCGACCTGCAACACCTTCAATCGCAGCTAATGCGCCAGCTGCACCTGCAAGAATATCTCTTTCTTGTCCACCTAAATACAACCTGCCAAAGCTACCAACAGCTTGCACTTCTAGAATATTAATCGACGCAGCTTTTTCAGCTTCATTCGCCGCTAGCGCCGCATAAGCAGCTGGCTCAACTTCTAACACATACAGAGTTTGACCAGCTAATAAGAGTTGTCCCCGGCGGGTGCGATTAATTAGTTGAGTTTGGTATGCATCAATATTGCGGATAATTTGGCTAGAAACAACCCGTGGTTTCAGACATTCTTCTCTTCTTACTCCTAAAGCTGCCAAAATTGCTTGACCTGCCGATCGCGTTTCTCCTTGAGAGCTAGAATGAACTTCTAAAAGGCCATAAAGTCTTTCAACTACCTGTACTCCCGGACGTACAGAAGCAGACTTCAAGGCGATATCCGTAATTTTATTAATTTCAATCCCCGGAGAAATTTCCACCCACAGCGATGTATCCCCAGGTAATGGTAAGAAACCTTGAGCTACTGTTCCCATATATGCTGCATGTTGAGGTTGCAGATTGTCGAGAAATACGAAACTGCGTAGTTCTATTCCCAAGGTATTGCGCTCCAATCATGGGGGTAAATGTTATCTGTTGCAATATATGAGTGTGATATTAATGTGGGATTGGAGTCAACCCCCGTGGGAAATTCAAACTTCAAAATTGCCCCTCATCAAAAAAGACATTAAAACCTATTTTTCCCATGCCCAATGCCCCATGCCCAATGCCCTTTGTGCAACTAAACTATATGCGCTAAAACTTGCGATTTACCCAATTCGCTGACTAAACGGTGTGCTTGGTGTTTGTAGAGGGGAAACTGTAACGTTGCTGGTAGTTGTTTCATCAGGGTTCTGGCTGTCTGCATATCGCAACCGGAAACTCGCGCCATGACTGCTGCACCTTCAAAGGCGGCTTCTGGGGAAAAGGCTGATTCTACGCGGACTAGCATTTGAACGTCAGTTGCTACCCTGCAGGTTCCGCGTTAGCGGTACAAGTCTGGCGACAGAACGCACTGACTCCTTTTGACTCTGGACAGTCCTCATGAGTAACAATGCAACTTAAATGCGTAACAGTTTAAGCTGATACGCACCTAAATCAAATATTCTGGCGTTAGGACTGTCAAGGGTCAAGAGTCCAGAGTCAAAGGCTAGCTTGGACTTTGGACTCTTGAACGCCAGTTGCTTCAAGTCGGCAAAGCCGCCCAACGCACTGGCTCCTTTTGACAACCTGAGTGCGAAATATACAATTTAAATGCGTAACAGCTTACTTTCTATCCAAACGAGCTTTCACATCATCAGCAAAGTCCTCATATTTCCGTAGAGGAGTTACATGCACTTGTACCGAGTGACCAAGTTTCTGCATGATTGGTAAATCCAAAAGAATTTGATCTACCAAATCAGGAGTAGGAACATCAACAATTGCAATCACACGCCGCACACCAACACACTTCCATAAATCGACAACTATCCCCGCCTGCTTAGCTTTTAAAGCTGCATCTGCTTCCTCAGCCCAAATTTTAAAAAGTTCTGCCTGAGACATTTCATCAGGGTACTCTACATGGAAATCTAAGTGATATAGCATAAATATTAGTCCTCAATTAGCAATAAATATACTAATACCTCAGCAAGTACATGGGGTTTTATGCATTGATAGATAAAATTTTGTTGTTCAAAAACCCTTGCTTCATATAGCATCATGTGCGATAATTCATGAACCAATATAAATACACTATATCTATCGACTTACCGGAGTTAAGCCAAATCAATGATGCAAACATTATGGTTAATTCCCACCTATAGCAACGGATACTACTTGAGAATAGATAAATTCTTTGTAGGGGCACAGCACCAGTAAGATATTTGATATGCCAAAAAATTGTGGATGTTCCCTACCCTCTGTTGCTATTGGCTCACTGCTTTGTCGTTTTTGCGTAAGCAGTTCATAAAATCCACTGCTGAAAATTATGTAATCAAGTGTATACCTCCGTTTCTACCTAGCAGATGGGTAAAAATATTCATCTGCTACCTTTCTTAAAATTTGTGATTGATACCAAGTTATTAATTATTAACTCAAATAATTAAACTTTTACTTAAATGAAATTATGCTGAGAAAAAAATGGCTAACCCTATCATAAAGTTGGAAGCTTTCTCCTAACCTCTGCCTGTAGTAGATGGGTAATTTTTACCTACCTACTACTTTTCTTATATGCCTGAAATGATTGCAGTGGAAAATTAGCAAGGTAAATATGACAAAAGAATCTGATTTCCTCTCCGAACTATGCGATTTTTTATATCCGCGTAATTCTTATTACGGTCAGTGTCAGCCAGAATATCTAGCTTTTAACGCTACTCTTCAGGAATTTTCTCAACGTGTGAGCTATATTTGTGACCTACAAACAGGTGGAAAGCTATCTCCAGAAGAAGCTTATAATCAAATTCATCTATTGTGGAAACAATTAAAACGTTCTAAAAAAGAACTAAAAATTAAATGAGTTGCTTGGTTGCAGCAAAGCAAAACTACTAAGCTAATACACCTTTAAATTGCATAATTACTTGTAGTGATTGTTGACTATTAACTGTTAACTTTCGACTGTCAACGGTCAACAGCCTAATCGAGTCAATGTGCAAGTTAAATGTGGAACAGCTTAGAATTACTCAGAGAGCTTCCGCTACACTGTTATATAGTTTCCATGAAACGTAACAAGTACAAATACGATGTAATTGTCTTGTATCAGGAGTATTTATGGCAATTTTAAGATTAGAAACAGGTACAGAATATCAAGATATCGCAGATATTACACGCGAATTGGCATCACTAAATATTCAACTCAATCACTGGAATGTTGGCAAAAATCCAGAATTACATCGTTTATTAGCACAAGATAGCCTCAATGAGGATGAGAAAGAACAAGTACTTCAAGCCTTAGATGGCTATTTTGAGGAGTTGCAACAAACAGCAGGTTATCAATCACGGGATCTGGTTGTCTTACATCCTGGAATTACTAACCTTGATGATTTGATGGCAAAGTTTGCCAGCATCCATACCCATGCAGATGATGAAGTGCGCTACATCATTGATGGCGAAGCAGTTTTTGGCTTTGTACGTCCTGATGGTAGCCAAGTAGAACTGACAGTGCAGCCAGAAGAATACATCAACGTACCAGCTAAAACCGAACACTGGTTTCATTTGACTCCAAAAAAGCGAGTTAAAGCAGTACGCTATTTTATTAGTACTGAAGGCTGGGTTCCTGAATACACAGCTAGACAAATTCGCATTCCTCAGGCTGTGGCCTAAAAAATGCAGAGAAATCTAGACTTCAGAGGAGAGGATGTGAGGCGAATTATCTTTTGCGACTTTGATGGCACAATTACAGCTGAAGAAACCTTTGTTGCAGTTCTCAAGAAGTTTGCACCACAACTATCTGCCAAATTACTTCCCGAAATGTATGCAAGACGGGTGACACTCCGAGAAGGAGTGAAAACAATCCTGGAATCAATTCCCTCTTCACGCTACAGCGAAATTTTAGAATTTACTCAACCCCAGCCAATCCGCACGGGATTTGTAGAACTTTTAGATTTCCTAGAGTTTCAAGGAGTTCCCTTAGTTGTAGTTTCAGGGGGATTGCGGGGAATGGTAGAAACTGTATTAGATAACCTAGTGCAGCGAATTCATGCAATCCATGCTGTGGATGTAGAAACTAGTAATGATTTTCTAAAAGTCAATTCTCAGTATGAAGGAGGTACAGAACTGATTGCCAAAGTGCAAGTCATGGCAAAATATCCGGCATATCAGAAGATTGCGATCGGTGACTCGCTGACTGATTTAAATATGGCGCTGGAAGCTAATCTAGTTTTTGCGCGCGATCGCCTGGCAGAATATCTAGATGAACATCAAAAACCCTACATTCCTTGGAATGATTTCTCGCAAATTAGAGATTATCTAGTGAAATTATGGAAGTAAGTCCATTCTATGACTAGCCGAATCATAGACGATGCCCGTATTCAACTGATTGATACTGCCCACAGCTTTTACCAACAAGGTTGGATGGTGGGCACAGCAGGTAATCTTTCGATTCGCCTCCCCGATGGTAGCTTTTGGATTACAGCTAGCGGTAAGTCTAAAGGAGAATTATTACCCAGCGATTTTGTGCGTGTTTATCCAGATGGAAGAGTAGAAAAAGCCTCAACAGATTTACAGCCTTCAGCGGAAACTGCTATTCACCAAATAATTTATACCCTCTTCCCAGAAGCACAAGCCTGTTACCACGTTCATTCTGTTGAGTCTAATTTAGTTTCCCGCTTTGTTTTAGAAGATAATCTCCCTTTACCACCCTTAGAAATGCTCAAAGGTTTAGGAGTTTACCAAGAAAACCCCTGTTGTTTTTTACCCATTTTTGCCAATCATTTACAAGTTGCACGCATTGCTTCAGAAATTCAACAGCACTTCACGGCTAATTCTGGGCAAATACCAGCCCTCCTGATTCGAGATCATGGTGTCACAACTTGGGCATCTTCTCCCGCAGCAGCCCGTAATTATATTGAGATATTAGAATACATCTTTCGCTACATGGTTACTGAGCGTATGATAAGTGGCGGAGGAAGAGGGGACAAATAAAAAATGTCAAACCCCAAATCCCAAATACCAAACACCTAACACCAAAAACCCAACACCAAAAACCAAATGACTACCCAAACTATTCGCGTTGTTGCCCATGTAACTGCTTTACCTGAAAAATTAGAAGAAATTAAAGCAGTTCTGTTGGAATTAATTGAACCAACCCGACAAGAAGCAGGTGCTATCAAGTATGAACTCTTGCAAAACCAGAACGATCCCACAGATTTTACTTTTGTAGAGGAATGGGCTTCTAACGATGCTTTGGATACTCATTTAAATTCAGCCCATTTGCAAGCAGCAGCAGCAAAACTGCAAAGTTTGGTGGCTGCACCACCAGATATTCGTCGTTATTATTTGATAGCATAATACCTCATTCCCTATGCCCAAAAACTCCGCCCCTTTATAGGTGGAGTTTTTATTATTTAATGCGATAGCGGATTAATTTCTTGACTTCTGCTAAAGATAAGCCTAATTCTTGGGCAATCATTGCCTCTACCTGGTCAATATCTATAGAGGTAAACTCTAAGTTAAACTTGGTAAGAATAGAATTAGTAGTGCTAACTTCAACCTCAGTTAAATTATTTACTCTATCAATTTCAGCTTTCATAACTCGCAAAATAACTGGTAGTTCTATCAAAATTTGCTTCTTACCGTTAAACTTTTTAGCTGATGAATTAGCTAAACCCAGTTTTTGTGCAATTATGGCTTCTTCTGGCGTTAATGCTTGATGCGATAATTCAAACTCTAATTTCTTATAGTTAGAGGCTTCTGTTTTGACTTCAACTTGAGTAAAACTTGGCTCTTTGTCAATTTCTGTGGCAACTACTGTTAAATTTAACTTTAAATGCACTTGAGATCTGGTATCAGCTTCTAGTTGATCTACTGTTCCGTAGCTGCGTCGCAATAACTGCTTAGTTGTTACACCACTAAACAACCAAAAAGCAATACCAATCATTACTAAAGGCAGTATAACCAGTAAGTATTTAACCTTAAATTTAGGCATTTTTACATTTCAAAATTAAACTGAAATCAACAAAAAATCTAATTTTTATCAGTTCAAGTGGGATGCGTTACGCTATCGCTAACGCATCCTACAAAAGCAAAATTTTATACTTAACATCAAATATCAACATTAAGAATGAATATACTTTATCACCATCGGATGATGTAAAGAAATTGAGGCTTTTCTATGATTTTCTGAGAAGAAATTGACCTAAATAAATTTCACCCGACGGATATATGCGAATCTTACTTGTAGAAGATGACCTTGAACAGTTAGAGCCATTACAAGGGATTTTAACCGAAGCTGGATATACCGTTGATGGTGTTGAAGATGGTGAAACAGCTCAGTGGCTATTGGCGCACAAAGATTATGACCTATTAATTTTAGATTGGATGTTACCAAATGTTAGCGGTTTAAGTCTTTGCCAACAGTATCGACGTGCTGGCAAAAATGCACCTGTACTCATGCTTACGGCTAAGGATACTACAGTTGATAAAGTGATGGGTTTAGATGCAGGAGCCGATGATTATTTGGTAAAACCAGCGGATTTGATAGAATTATTGGCGCGAGTACGTGCGTTGGCAAGACGAGTTCCTTCTTGGCAAGGTGATTCGTTATCTGTATCAGATTTACAATTACATTTAAATAGCTTGATTCTTGAGCGTGGCTCTAAGACTGTAGAGTTATCTCACCGCGAAGCCCAATTACTAGAATATTTAATGCGACATCCCAACCAAATTTTAACCCGTGACCAACTTGAACAAGCATTATGGGAATGGGGTGCAGAACCAGAAAGTAATGCTTTAACTGTGCTAGTACGTAAATTGCGGCATAGGTTACAAATCATTGGTGCAGGAGATTGGATTAAAACTGTTTACGGTATGGGATACAGTTTAAAATCACCTGAAACGGTAACGGTTTAATCCAAAATATTATTGATTTAATGCATAAAAGTTGTAGTGATTAGTGCAATTTTTTATGATTTGCCTTTTCGCTAATGCCCAATTCCCAATGCCCTATGCCCAATTTGAATTATGTTTAATCGTAGCCGTCGCAATATTGCAACTTGGTTTACTCTGGCAATGGGGAGTATTTTAATAGTATTTGCGGCGCTAATTTATTCTATGGAAGTTAAAGATGAACTGGAGGAGCTTGATAGATTAATTTATAAAAAAACAACAGTAATGGCAGCTAATGTTAAATATAAATTTAACAATGCTCAACGGAAAGTAGATTTAGAAAATGTTCCCTTATTAGGAAGTCGGGCGCAACTACCACCAGATAGCCAATTTGTTTATGTGCGTTGGTATGATGAGCAAAAGCAGTTAGTCCAATTTTTTGGAGAACTGCCAAAACAGCAAATAACTATCACAAATGGTTTCCATACATTAGAAACTGAAAACGATCGCATTTGGCTGCGTCAAGTAACTTTACCTGTTTACCAAGATGGATTGTTAATTGGTTATTTACAAGCTGCAATACCAATGACAGGGATGGAAGATAATCTGGCTCAGTTACGGTTAGTTTTATCTATTGCAGTACCAACAACTTTAGGAGTTATTGCACTAACAGGTTGGTGGTTGGGTGGATTAGCCATGCAACCAATTCTCCACAGTTACTCACAACTGATGCGATTTACAGCAGATGCTTCCCATGAACTGCGTTCTCCCTTAGCAGCAGTCATTAGTAATGCTCAGTATGGTTCATTATCTACTACTCATAATTTAGAAGCACAGCAGCAACGCTTTCAAAAAATAGTTGATATTGCCAAGTCAATGAGTAATTTGGTAGATAATTTACTATTTTTAGCCCGTCATGAAGGTAGATTATCTCAGGAAAACTTACAAAAATTTGATTTAAAAAATTTAGTGCAGCAGTTAATAGATGACTATGCCAAACATGAGATTGCACAGCATCTTAATTTCAAAAGTGAACTTACTATAGAGCGTGTAAATATTTACGGAAATCCTGAATTGCTGCGTCAAGCTGTAACTAATTTAGTAAATAATGCTTGTAAATATACTCCTGCTGGTGGTGAAGTCAAGTTACGGTTGTTGAAACAACATTGCCTAGCTGTGATTGCAGTTACAGATAATGGTATCGGTATTTCACAAAGCGATTTACCAAATATTTTTGAGCGATTTTATCGCGTTAGTAAGGAGCGTTCTCGTAAGACTGGTGGGTTTGGATTAGGACTAGCGATCGCTCAACAAATAGTAATAGCTCATGGCGGTCAAATTCACGTTTCTAGTGTAGTCGGGAAAGGGTCAAATTTTCAAATTATTTTACCTTTGATATGAAACTATAACATTCCTGTCAATACTGCAAAGGATAGATTTTTTTAAGGTGAAAGGGTAAAGGGAAAAGGTGAAAACCTTTAACCATTACCCTTTTCCCATTTCTCTCACAATTATTGAGATTGTTGTCACTTTTAAATCACATTTGCTTGTCAAACTGAAAGAAACGCAGAGTTTAAAAGTAATTATCAATGAAGCAACTTAACTCCTCGGCTTATTGCGATAATAGCGCTCTTTAAAGAGTACTGCTAAGTGTTGCATAAGCTCAAATTACAATTCGTGGGAACTGATGTGAAGAGACAACAAAACTACAGCAATTTACAAGAACATACCGCTATAGCCTCAGTTGCAGCACCAAAGCAATCATTAGCTTTATTAGATGCTGTTGCTCTAATTGTGGGGATTGTCATTGGTGCAGGAATTTTTCAAACTCCGGCATTTGTCGCAGCGAATGCAGGTAGCGATATAAATGTCTTACTGCTGTGGTTACTTGGTGGTGCGGTTTCTTTGGTTGGGGCATTGTGCTACGCAGAATTAGCAACTACTTACCCTGATGTTGGGGGAACTTACTATTATTTGAAACGTGCTTTTGGACGTTCAGTTGCTTTTCTGTTTGCCTGGGCAAGAATGACAGTAATTCAAACTGGTTCAATTGTCTTGTTGGCGTTTGTTTTTGGTGACTATTTTTCTGGGTTATGGCTGTTAGGGCCTTATTCTTCTTCCATTTATGCGGCGATCGCAATTATCCTGCTAACAGGTTTGAACATTCTCGGTTTATACCCTGGTAAATGGACGCAAAATTGGCTGACTGCGGCTAAAATACTGGGTTTACTCCTAGTGGTGATGATTGGAGTTACCGCTAATAACCCTACACCACTCCCAACTCCTACCACTTCTGCAACTTCAACAAACTGGGGATTGGCAATGGTATTTGTTTTGCTGTCCTTTGGAGGATGGAATGAAGCAGCTTATATCTCAGCCGAAATAAAAGATAGAAAGCGCAATATAGTGCGATCGCTAGTTTGGAGTATCGGTATCATCACCGCTATTTATCTGCTCATTAATTTGGCGTATTTACGAGGCTTAGGATTAACAGGAATGGCAAAGTCTGAAGCTGTCGCCGCCTCTTTAATGGATCGGACTGTGGGGACATCTGGAGCTTTATTTTTGAGTATTTTGGTAGCAATTTGTACTCTAGGAGCAATTAATGCCACCATTTTGACAGGCGCACGCAGTAATTACGCCCTAGGGCAAGATTTCTCGATGTTTTCCTTCATGGGAGGTTGGCAACAGCAAAAGGAAACGCCCACTCAAGCCTTAATCATCCAAGGTGCGATCGCTCTTTCACTGGTGTTTTTGGGCACAATTGCCCGCAATGGTTTTGAAACAATGGTGGAATACACCGCACCAGTATTTTGGTTCTTTTTCCTACTGTCTGCAATTTCACTATTTGTTTTACGCAAACGAGATCCCCAAATAAATCGACCTTTCCAAGTGCCATTTTATCCTTGGATTCCCTTGCTGTTTTGCATTATTTGTGGCTACTTGCTTTACTCCAGCTTGGCTTATACAGGCATTGGGGCAATAGTTGGGGTTTTAGTTGTGGGTGCAGGTATTCCCTTGTTGTTGTGGAGTAACTACCGACAACGTTCGCTAAGAGACTGGCGATAAATAGGCAGGGGGAAAATTACAAAACTCATCTGCATAAATTGGTGAATTTTTTTGTAGGAATTTCCCTAATAAATCAAAATTACTGCTTAATCCATCTGCCATGTTTTGACTCTGCTTCTGAATAAAATTTTCATTTTCTATCTATTCTTTTGCTGGAAAAACTAACAATTGACAAAGGAGAAAACTATGAAATTACAAAGAATTGTGCTTTTACTGATCGCCAGCGTTAGCGTTGCTAGTTTGGGTGTTGCAGGATGTTCTTCAGTACGTGATTTTGAAGCAGATGCCCAAACATCTACTCCGGCTACTACCCCAGTACAACAAGTTCAACCCGATGTACCTTATGTGCCAACTCCACAGCCTGTAGTGGATGCGATGTTAAAACTAGCAAAAGTGAATGGTAACGATTTGATTTATGACTTAGGTAGTGGCGATGGCAGAATTCCCATTACAGCAGCACAGAAATATGGGGCGCGTGGTGTTGGTATAGATATCGATCCGCAACGCGTACAAGAAGCAAAACAAAATCTCCAAAGTGCTAAAGTAGGCGATCGCGTTGAGTTCCGCCAACAAGATTTATTTCAAACAGATTTAAGCAAAGCTTCGGTAGTTACCCTCTATTTACTACCAGATATCAATTTAAAACTCAGACCCAAGTTATTACAAGAACTTAAACCAGGTACCCGCATTGTTTCCCACGCTTTTGATATGGGCGATTGGAAACCGCAACAAGTTCAGGAAGTAGACGGTAAAACTATTTACCTCTGGATCGTTCCTGAAAATGTTCCTGCTAACCTGCGGTAAATAGCCAAAATTATTTAGTTTTGCAGCAGTTTTTGTAGGGTGGATAGGAAATTTTAGTACTGTCCATCCTATGATGACGGCGTTTTTCAGCTAATAGGAATCTCTGTACAAGGAAGGATTACTATGAAAGGATTAAAAGGTAAAAATGTTTTAATCACTGGAGCTAGTTCGGGTATTGGTCAGGCAATAGCTATTCGCCTAGCTCAAGAAGGATGTAACATCGCTATTAATTACCGCAAAAGTTTGGCAGAAGCGGAAGATACTGAAGAAATGGCGATTCAAAAAGCTTGTGGAGATATTACGAATTGCAGTGTTCAATCATTACCAATTCAAGGCGATGTTTCTCAAGAAGCAGACATCATTGAGATGGTAAATACTGTTATTGAAAAATTTGGTAGTTTGGATATTCTGATCAATAATGCGGGAATTCAAAAAGAATGTCCTTCTCATGAGTTAAAAACAGAAGATTTTGACCAAGTACTAGCAGTAAACTTGCGAGGTGCTTATCTCTGCGCTCGTGAGGCTATTAAACATTATCTTTCACAAAACCGTTCTGGGGTAATCATCAATATTTCTAGCGTTCATGAAATTATTCCCAGACCAATGTATATAAGTTATTCTATTAGCAAAGGTGGGATGGAAAATCTCACTAAAACTTTAGCTTTAGAGTATGCGAACCGAGGTATTCGTGTTAATGCCATAGCACCAGGGGCGACGATTACACCTATTAATGAAGCTTGGACTGATGACCCAGAAAAGAAAGCTGTTGTAGAAAGTCATATTCCCATGAATCGTGCGGGAACTGCGGAAGAAATGGCGGCGGCGGTAGCTTTTTTAGCTTCTGATGAAGCAACATACATCACAGGTCAAACCCTGTTTATTGATGGGGGATTAACTCTGTATGCCGATTTTCGAGAAGCTTGGTCTGCTTAGGGACTTTCATTCTTGGCAAGGGGGTAGGGAGCAGGGGGAAAATAAAATATTATCTCTGATAAATTGGATCATTTATTTTCTGGAAGTCCCTTAAAGGTTTCTATCCCACTCAGTGAAGCGTTTGACCTGTAAATTTGGTTTGGGATTTCTTCCCTTTTCCTATTCCTATTCCCCATTACCCCTTAACCGATAAATGAGTTGTTCTTCAGTAGTAGTGCCTATGGAAACTGATGTCTGCAATACTTACATCAATAATTAGCTTGAACCAAAAATTAACTCGCACTACACCTCAGAGAAGTTAGTATGGGCTAATTCCTGATTCAAGCAAAAATTCAGGATTAACATCCTGACTAAGAAATTATTCATCCGTATTTTGAGCGATCGCGACTGCTAGGTCTTGATAACGGCGTGGATCGCCTTCTGCAAACACTAACCGCTCTTGTCCTTTGCGTCCATAAAGCTCTTCCATAATCTTCTGCCAGTCCATAGAAGACAAGGGGGAAGGGCGATTGTCTATATGTTGGGTTTGAGTGGTAGCTGTTGCTGTCTGCAGTTCTTGCTGTGCCATTAAGACACGGGCGCGTACTGGCCAACTCTCCTCTTTAGCTGCAATTTGCTCAAAATGTGACAGAATTTGCGATCGCCAGTCTGGATGACTCACAGCAATTGCGTTGGCAAGACACTGTAAGCCGACGATGGCTGAATAGCGTACCACCCACTCTTCATCTTCTTGAGCTACAAATAGCAAGGCTTCCATTGCTTCTGCTTGGGCAATTTCTAGCAGTTCCTCTGGGAACCAGTGCCATTTCATCATTCCAAGCCCCTTAGCAGCTGCCCGCCGAACACTCAGGGCAAAGTCAGCGGTGGCTGCGCCTAACAAGGTGACTAATCCTCGAGGATCGCCAATTCCTGCTAGGGTACGGATTGCCCAAGATCTGGCTGTGTAGTTATGCATATCGAGCAGTTCCAACAAAGATGGAACTGCGGGTTCGCCAATTTGGATTAGCCCATCGACAGCTGCAACTGCTGCACCTGGATTGTTATAGCTCAAAGTAGCAATTAGGGTAGGAATAGCTCCTTCTAAACGAGCTGCTGCCAGGTTTTTAACAGCTTCTTGCAAAAGGACAGAAGAATTTGCGTCTTCTACTGCACGAATTAGAGTATTGAGGGAATCAGGCATGGGGAAGAAGAGAAGCGATAAGTTCTACCTTTTCCATTTTCGCTCTTTCTGCTACAGTAATGCATCCATTAGTTGCATGACTTTAATTGCACCAGGAGATAATTCATGTGGCGTTGTCGGTTGCAATTGCTTTTCAAGTAAACCTTTGAGAGATATTAACTTCAAGCTATTTTCTGCTAGGGTATCAGCGATCGCTTCGGCTGCTGGCAAATATCCAATCGCCCCCAAATCGGAGAGTACTGCCCGACGTAGTTGCAAATCATCCTGAGCAAGTGCCTGTACTAACCGATCGCCATACTCGTTGTAGACTTCATTCGCTTGGGAGGTTAGCTGATACATTGCCCTAGCTGCGGCATACTGAATCCGAGGAACCGGGTGATCTAAAAATCCTTGAATCAGGTGACTTGTATCGCTTGCCCCCAATGTTCCCAATGCCTCTATAATGGCATCGAAGGGTTGGGTTAGTTGGGGTGGTTCTGGTGCTGGTAGGGTTCCCGGAATTTGATCATTGAGTAACTCGATCAGCCTGGGAATACTGGATGAGTCGCCTAACATTTCCAGAGATTGGGCTGCAGCTTCACGCACATAGAAATCAGAACATTCCAGCGCTTTAATTAATGCGGGAACGGCTCGTTTTTCTCCTAATTTTCCTAATGCTCTGGCTGCATTGCGCCGCAGGGGATAGCCACCAGCATTAGTGCGATCGTCTTCGTCTTCTAATGCTGTAATCAAGACATCAATGGCTTCTGGAGCATCAACTCGAAACCGCCCTAACCACCAAGCCGCATACACGCGCAATCCTAAATCTTCGCCTTGGAGATTAGCGATCGCTTGTTCTACAGTTAATTGATTATCATCCTGGATATTAGCTGCGTTTTCCACTTTCTGTTCCTGTTCCCTCTGACAAATGCCTATACATAACAATGCCCGGAGAGATATACAATCACTAACTCCTGTCAGTCATTGTATACCCCTCCGGGCAAAACCATCTTACTAGCTTAAAGCGTTGATGGCGTAGTCGATGTAGGAGTTTGCTTCAACAGCAGGGTCACCACTCAAACCGTGGTTAGCTTTGACATATTTCAAAGCTTCAATATACCAGCTGGGAGAAAGTTCAAATGTGCGGTTGATTTCAGCAATACCGCTGATTAGGTAATCATCCAATGGGCCTGTACCACCTACAACTAGGCAGTAGGTAACCATGCGGAGGTAGTAACCGATGTCACGAACGCACTTATCTTTACCAGTTTGACTAGAAGCGTAGTTTGGGCCAGCAGTGCTGGTGGTGTAGGGATATTTGCTGTAAACAGCATTAGCAGCACCAGTAGCCAAACTAGAAGCTTTTTCGCTCAATGCTTTTGCAGCTGTTAAGCTTGCTTGTGCTTGGCGAAAACGACCAAATGCGGTTTGGATTTCGGTAGAGCTCAGGAAGCGTCCTTGGGAATCAGCAGCAGCTACTGCTTCGGTCAAAGGGGTTTTCATTTTAGATTTTCTCCCAAATAATCTTGTTTGATGAAATAGCTTTTAGCAATCGTTTCAGCTATCTGAAGGTGAGCAAAAAATCGATCAATTGCTCTCTTAACCAACTGCAGAAGCAGCTCTATCGAAATAGCCAGCAACTTCAGACATCAGGCTGGAGCAGTCACCGCGGGTAACACCATTGGTATCGCCAGCGATCGCTAGTGCAGCATCTTTCATCTTGCTAACGCCAGTTGCTACGGAACCGCCAGGAACGCCTAGTGCTTGGTAGGTTTCACGCAAACCGTTGAGGCAGCGATCGTCTAAAATGCTGGCATCACCTGTGAAGATAGCGTAGGTAACATAGCGCAAAATGATTTCCATGTCGCGTAAGCAAGCAGCCATACGACGGTTGGTGTAAGCATTACCACCAGGTGCAATCAACTGGGGTTGTTCTGCAAACAATGCGCGTGCTGCATCAGCAACGATTGAGGAAGAGTTACCGGTAATGCGGTTTACAACGTCCATGCGCTTGTTGCCATCAGCAACCATAGCGCTTAGAGCATCGATTTGAGAACCACTCAGATATTCACCACGTGCGTCAGCTTGGGAGACTACTTTTGCAAATGCGTCAAACATACACTCAATATCCTAATTTGTTTAGTCGAGTATGGCTTGGATTAGGTTACAACCCAGTTTGATTCGGCTTGGCAACAAAGCTGCCCTAATATCCCGATCAACTTAAAGCAGTAGGTTGAATAACTGCTAAACCTTTCCGATTTTTCCCCTGAGGAAACTTGGAAGATTCTTAATTTTTTTTAACAATTGAAGAGCCTGACTCATCCCAGATGAATAGCTAACCTGTCATCTGTTGTGTACAGTTCTTCTTTGTTGTTCATACTATGTTGTTTATACTATATCGTTGGATCGATTTTATATTACAAATTGTCAAGCAGATAATTCTATGGCTGGAAAGACTGATTAAATCAGCTTTTTGTAATGATTATAGGGAATATATTTCTTTATTTACTGGTTAATCTGCACATAGCCATGTTTAACTCCTGCTTACCGCAGCATAACCAGATATCCTTGATTTAAAGCCCAGTCAAAAATGATAGAAGATATGAAGAAATATTAAGAGTCTGAGTTTTTTCTTTACATAACTGGGACAGTTTTGTTTGGTTAATTGAGTTCGATTGTTCCAAGAGGAAGCAGAATCTGATCGCCAACCCCGTTCAATAGCTAAGTGACGAAATGCGATCGCAATTCCTGAGTTAGCTAACACAACAGATCCATAAATGACTAGTACAGCGCGGCTTAAATAAAGCTACCCTTTAAAACAGTCAAAAACCTTGATATATGAACCTTTTGACTTTTGACTTCCGCGTAGCGATACTAGGGACAAATGACAGCCGTCACCAGTTAGCTTTAATTGCACCGTCCTACATCCCAATTAAGATTTAGTAGCTGTCCAATCTTTCTTTAGCAATGCCAAAAAAGTAGCAATTCCTTTAGAAAATCCTTGTGGATCTGGTTGAACATACTCGGGAAACTCTTCATAATGTCGCCACGGCTCAGATGAATTATGCCGCAGATATAATACTCGCTCGTTCCCTTCTAATTTCCAGAGCATTTGACCGCCAGTTGGTATCTCAGTCATGGCTTTCTCCTCTTTTGCAAACAAATACACTCAAAAGCAGTTTGCGCTTGCTCAATTTTGCCAGCCTAAATATTAAATCTTGAAAACCTTAGTAAGTCGGTGGAAATCACCCCAACTATGTTAAGAAACGTAAATAGGTTTGAAATCCTTAGCAATGACAAATGACTAAGGACATGGATCTATTATGACTGATACCAATTTGAAGAATGATCGCTACGTATCTGTCGCATGATTTTTTCAAAATGGTATGACATAAATGAGTGCTGAGTTGTGAATAAAAAAGGGCGTGGAAAAGTAAGCTTTTCCACGCCCTTAGATATCATATTTAAGTACTGTCAACTTTCCGATGCAGCTTCAGTGGTACTGTCACTTGCAGAACGGATGTTAACAATTTTGCCGCCTAAGCGAGTGATGCGACGCATTTCTTCATTCATGCGGCTATAGGGGACTTGAATCTGAATCGTGCTGCTATTGCGAATCTGATAACGATTGTTATCAGTTTGCTCGTTCTGACGCAATCCTTCTACTTCATAAACAAAGACGCGATTGTCTGAGTTTGAACTTGACCCTCTTGTCAATGCAGACCCCAACATAATGGTTCTATCTCCTATTGTGCAATGGTGATGCTGGCAACCTTACCACCCAGCTTATTAATTTGCTGAAGGGTATTGGATAGCTGTTCGTAGGGGACAATGAACTCTTTGTTGCTACGACGAACTTTAGGATATCTAGGCAAGCTGATACCGGTAACTTCGATTCTGTAGAGACGTGGAGTTGATCCTTGAGAGGATCTGCCAAAGGTGCGGCTGGGTGTAGTCCCTTGTTTTGCAGGTAGATAAGACCAACCTTGGCTGCTACCAGAAGGAGCAATAATTGCAGAGGCGCTATTTTTAGCTAAGTCAGCAGCTAAACGAGAAGCGCTACCTGCTAGCTGAGAGCGATCGCTATTAGCATAGCCACGATAAAGGCGGAATAAGCGAGTGAAACCAACGGTTCTTTGACCAACGCCTGTGGTCACAAAGTCGCGGTAGTAGGGAACGATCGCATCACCAAAGGAAGCATCATATTCAGCAGAGTCGATATAAGAATCGATATCTGCGTCAAAACCTTGATTTTGGTAGCGATCGAGATGCTCAATTACTTCCGACTCATCGTAGGGAGCACGTCCCAACAAATGTTTGAAGTTTAATTCAATTACCCGAGTTTGAAAATGAGGGTAAAGAAACTTGGTTTTATATAGTTCGGATTTAGCTACTGCGCGGACAAAATCTTTGACGCTCAGTTTCCCATTGGTCAACAACGACTCTAAGCTGATGAGACGTTCTGACTGCATCAGATAGTCGTTGCCTAATACCTGACGATAAACTGCTTGAATCACAAGCTTGGCATCTTCTGGTGTCCAGTTTGGACGCAGTTCAACAGGACTTGTTTGGTCAAAAGCCGTAGTTCCCAAACGAGATGCTGCGGATGTAATTGGCACGAATAGCTCTCCTTGTAGACTTTTTTTGTTGCAAGATTGATCAGTTTAAGCAGGAGAAATATTTACCACCCGGCTACCCCGCTGATTCAGTCTTTGCAGGGTGGGAGAAAGTTGGTCATAAGTTACCAAAAACTCTCTGATACTACGGCGGATTTGGGGAGTCCGTCCGCTATCTGATTGCATAACTCTCACTCGGTAAAGCTTTCCGCGATCGCCCGCGACATTACCAGCTAACCCTTTACCAAAGGTAGGGGTTTGAATAGGAGTAGCTAAATTCAGAGCAAGATTCTGGGTTAACCACGCAGATTTGTTTTTACCTTGGGCGCGATCGCTGTTGGCATATCCTCGGTAGAGCTGAAACATCCGGCTAAAACCGACTGTTTTTTGTCCCGTTTGAGTCGAAAATCCCCTATAATATGGAACTATCGATTCTCCAAAGTTTTCTTGATATTCAACTGAATCAATATAAGAATTGATTTCTGCCTCGTACCCTTTCTGAATATAAAGATCTACGTGGTAAGCAATTTCTGCTTCATCGTAGGGCGCACGACCTAGCAGATGCTTGTAGTTCAATTCAATGAACCGGACTTGAGGTGTAGAGTAAAAAAACTTTTGGCGATACAGTTCAGATTGTGCTAGTGTCCGCACAAAATCTCGAACACTAATGTTGCCTTGCTGTAACAGCGATTCTGCACTTGTGATGTGTTCACTTTGCATCAAGTGGTCATTACCAAACACTTGACGATAGGCAGCATTAATCACTGCTTTTACATCATCATTTGACCGCAACTCTGTAGGAGCAATGTTGGCAAATGGCTCAAATCCTAACTGACTGGCTGCCAGAGAACTAGTCATGACCGATCTCCTTAATTTCAATCAGAAAAAAACATGCCCAGAACCCCTTAAAACTGCCCATGCTAGAAGAGAATTAGCATTCACAGCCTTGAGTTGTTCTGGGCAAAAGGAAACCTCTAGCTTAGAGCGTTGATGGCATAGTCAATGTAAGAGTTTGCTTCTACAGCAGGATCGCCACTTAAGCCATGATTTGCTTTAACGTACTTGAGAGCTTCAACGTACCAGCTAGGAGACAAATCGAAGGTGCGGTTGATTTCTGCCAAACCACCGATTAAGTAGTCATCCAAAGGACCGGTACCACCAGCAATTAGACAGTAGGTAACGATGCGGATGTAGTAACCGATGTCGCGTACGCACTTGTCTTTACCGCGCTGGTCAGCAGCGAAGTTAGCACCTTGCATTTGGGTGGTGTAGGGGAACTTTTGGTAAACTGCGTTAGCAGCACCAGAAGCCAAGTTGTTAGCTTTGCTGCTTAATGCTTTAGCTGCATCTAAGCTAGCAGCAGCTTGACGGAAGCGACCAAATGCAACTTGAAGTTCTGTGGAGCTGAGAAACCGACCTTGAGAATCTGCGGTAGCTACGGCTTCGGTTAAAGGTGTTTTCATGCTGATATTCTCTCAACAAATATGTAAAGGTGTGCGTCCGAAAGAAGAAATAATTAAGTAGCGATGTCTTAGCCTACTGCACCAGCAGCTTTATCGAAGTAGCTGCCTAATTCAGCCATTAAGGAGCTACAGTCACCACGGGTAACACCATTGGGGTCGTTTGCAATTGCGATCGCAGCTTCTTTCATCTTTTGAACACCAGCTGCTACGGAAGCGCCAGGAACGCCCAGTGCTTGGTATGTTTCACGCAAGCCGTTTAAGCAGCGATCGTCTAAAACGCTAGCATCACCTGCAAATACTGCGTAGGTTACATAGCGTAAGATGATTTCCATGTCGCGTAAGCAAGCAGCCATACGACGGTTGGTGTAAGCATTACCACCAGGTGCAATCAACTGGGGTTGTTCTGCAAACAACGCACGTGCTGCGTTAGCAACGATGGTGGATGCATTGCCGGTAATGCGGTTTACAACATCCATCCGCTTGGAACCAGCAGCGACCATATCTTTTAATGCATCGATTTCTGCGTCGCTGACGTAAGAGCCTCTTGTATCAGCTTGGGAAACTACTTTGGTAAAAGCGTCAAGCATTCCAGCATCTCCTAAAAATATTACTATGCTGTGGATTCAAATTTGGTTCAAAAGCTGATTCTTGATTGGCATTGAGCAGAGTTATTGATTTTAGAGATGTTCCGCCATGACAAACCAGGCAAACAGTGACCAACAAGTTTAACTTGCTTGGCAATTGGAGGTAATTTACCCCCAATCTGTTAGCTAGTTCCAATTTACTAACGGTACAGCTATAAATTAATACTGCTAATATCCACGACAACCAATTTCTTAAGGCCCACAAGCCGAAATTAATAAAATGGCTGCCTATCAGTTTTTCAGTTGCTGAACCTTCTCCATCGAGGGCAGAGTGTTCAGCGGTTTTTTGAACCTGAAAATGATTAAAGCAATCCGTTTGTGCAAATTTTGTGCAAATTCAAATGTGTTGCCAGATAATTGGTTAAAAAATATTAAGCGAATGCTGAAACCCTTTCATAGCAAGGATTGTTTATATTTTCGTTTTGTCTTTAGACTTAAATTATAGTTACATTTAGTTACATTTAGACACATTTTCAGGAAGTCAAAACTTTATTACTCGCAAAATTAAATTTCTGAACTCAATTCTTACAATTCGTTACATTCGGTTACATTGAGATATACTCCTAGACAAACAAGTACACATACTGTCTTTGCCAGGAAAAGTTGTGATATGAGAGGTAGACAGGAAGCGTTCGTCTATCCAATCCTGAAGGAAAACAATAACCTCAGCCATTTCCTCAGGCTAGATTCCTTAAGGAGTTCCAAGGAAATAAATATTCCGTCGCTAGAGGAAACAGAGGGAGAAAAACTATCATGTGCATCTTCGCCCTCAAAATTGGATAATTTAATTTCTGGAAATCCCCAAACAGCAAAAATTACCAGGATTGCAATTGCCTTCCTGGTTTGACAGATTTCATTGAATTTAACTTTAAGCTACATAGTCAAAAAGCATAGTAGTCATGTAGCGATCTGCCCATTCTTTACCAAAAGATTTTTCCAGAACGCGGCGAGTTTTATCATTCTGCTGCTGCTTTGTACAGTAATTGCGTTGTCCAGCCAAAACTTTAGAGATGTCAAGATTGGATGTTAAAGGTGTCTCTGATGCAGCAATCTGACAATGAATCGTTAAATATTCGCGAACGCGATTGTGAAACTTATCTTCTTCTTGAGTATTGTCTGGGCGCACAAACAGGCAAAATTGCGAGAAGATATCACCCCAAGGAGGTAAAGTCCGTGGTTGGGAAAACTCAATTTCAGGTAAAGCAGACAGATGCTGATTGTAGCGTGGCGGTAGACTGCGATCGCTACTAATGGGAGACAAATCCGCGATCGCTGCACTAATCAACCCACCTTTCCCGCCTACCAAATCTGTACCAAACATGGGAATAGGGTATTCAGGATTGGGGAACATCACACAGTGCAGAATATCTAAACCATTCCCAACCTGCGCCAATTCTAGATGCAGTTTGCGAAATTGCGGAGCCTGATAGCAATGATTTTCAATGATCAGCCGTTCGCCTTCCAAATGTCCCTCGACATAGCCTAAACCTTCTGGGACAGAGTAAGGGGAGATATCCAGGTATTTTTGCCAAATTTCTTCAATCGAATCCGCCAACCTGTGGATTAGGGGATGCTGGCGATTTCTCAACGACGCTTCCATAGACTTCAACATACGCTTCTCTTTGAGTATAGGATTAACCTACCTTGGCGTATAGCCTGTGCAATAGCTGTGCAATTTGCAGATTGGGGGATGGGGTTAAACAATTTGGGATTTTAGATTAAGCCCATACCGTAGATTTAGCTACTCCCATTGAGAATTATAGATTTGGCAGAAATAAATTTTACTCGGTTTCCAGACTTCTTTGTTTCCAATAATTTGGTTTGCGCTTACTATGTGCGATCGCAATTACCCAAATTACTTCTTCCAACTCTGTATAAAAAATTATATAGGGAAAACGTTTAATAGTATAACGACGTATTCCTGCAATTTTGTATGGCGTTCCTAAATTAGGATTTTGCTGAATTTTCAGAACAACTTTTTCCACTTCAGATAGTAAATCTAGTCCCAAGCCTACTTTTTGAGCTTCATAGTAAGCTATTGCAGCATCAAGCTCTTTTCTAGCTTCTGTGTGGATAATAATAAACTTCACGAATACTTTTCTCGTAATTCAGAAAATACTTGAGATGATGGTTCTCCAATAGCTGTTTTGCAATTAATGTCTTGCAACCTTTGGTTTAATTCTGTATCCCAAGCAGTTTCTAGATTATCATCTATATCTTCATCTAGAGAATGAATTAAAAAGTAGGCAATCTCAGCACGTTCTTTTGCAGAAAGTTGAGAAAGTTCGAGTTTAAGTTTTTCTGCAGTTTCACTCATACTTTGGAGTCTTCCCAAGGATTATAAAATCGGCTCAATGATCTGATCTTAGCTGCTTTACTCATGATTTAGGGGAGTTTTAAGCATTCAAAGCTTCCAACATGATATTGGCAGCCTCTAGCGCATCATAGGGAGACCAAACAGAATATGATGCACCGGATTTTATCAGATTATTTTCTTCATTTGCTAGCTTGGCAGCTAAAAGTTGAATAACCTGGAGTTTATCTAAGCGATTAAGTTTGCGTAATTGTTCTACTAATTCAGTAGATACCATTGTTAAGTAAGGGTGTTTATTGATTGATATCCATTTTAAGAATAACCTGTACAAGCATAATTTCGCTTGGCTTGTAATGATCTGAAAGTGTGATTCCTATAGCTGGCTACGCCTACGCAAAAGCCATTTCTGATACTACAATTGCGATTTTCGACACTACAATTACTATTTTTGATACTACATTTGCTATTTTGGCGATCGCAAAAGCCATTTCTGACACTACAAAAACTATTTCCGACACTACAATTGCTATTTTTGAGACTACATTTGCTATTTTGGCGATCGCAAAAGCTGTTTTCAATACTACAATTGCTATTTTTGACACTACAATTGCTGTTTTTTATACTACAATTGCTATTTTTGTGATCGCAAAAGCTATTTTCGATACTACAATTGCTATTTCTGACACTACATTTGCCGTTTTTTATACTACATTTGCTATTTCGGGAGTTGCCAAAATAGCTTTTGAGGCAAAATTTACTATTTTGGCGATGCTAGGCAAAGAGCATAGTTATGTCAGTTCACAGTTAAATTTATCATTCTCGGTACTGAGTACTGAATAGTTTTTTCTTACTCAGCACTCAGCACTTTCAACTTAGCACTCTTTATACTGTCACACCTTCCAACTCTTCATCTGTCAACTCATACAATTGGCGTAACTTATCTAACTTATCTTTATCCGCTTGCCAAAAACCCCGCCCATGCGCCTCTAACATCCTGCCTACTATATTCCGAAAGGCTTCTGGATTTGCCTTGCGTAACTTCTCCGCCATTTCTGCATCTAGGGCGTAAGTATCTGCCGCTTGGTCATATACCCAATCATCAGTAAAATCCGCAGTACCGCCCCAACCAATTAACGCCGTCATGCGCTGAGAGATTTCAAACGCACCACCAGAACCTTGATTAGCCATTGCTTGCGCCCATTTGGGATTTACTAACTTCGTGCGGTACTCCATCCGCAGTAAATCATCTAAGTTGCGGGGTGTGGTGTCTTTCGAGAAACTTTCCACAAAACTGGTTGTAATTTTCTTACCGCGCTGTTTTTCTGCGGCTTTCTTTAACCCACCAGTATTGGCGTAATACTCCTGAATATCGGTAATGCCATATTCTACCGAATCAATTTCTTGGACAATGCGATCGCTTGTTTTCAATAAAGTATTTAATACTTCCGGCCTAGCTTGACCTTTATCTTGTCTCCCATAGCTGAAAACGTTGCGACTTTGCCAAGTATTACCTAACTCTTCACCAGATTCCCAATTACCATCAACAACTTGGTCATTTACCAAAGAACCAAAATCTCCCGCCGGGTTAGAAAATAATCTTGCAGAGACATTTTCCACACCTTGCGCCTTTAAAGCTAAAGCGTGTTTTCTAATAAAATTCTCTGCTTCCGATTCCTCAGCATCAGCAGCCCGTTGAAATAAATCATCTAATAATTCGATGATATTCACAAAACTATCGCGGAAAATACCCGAGAGATTTCCTAACACATCAATCCGGGGATGTCCCACTTCAGCTAAAGGTTTTAACTCATAACGAACAATTCTCCCCGTTCCCTCCTTCACTGGTTCAGCACCGACTAATTCTAATAAAATACCCAACGATTCACCCTTAGTTTTAATCGCATCTAAACCCCATAACATTACCGCCACAGTTTCGGGATATTTGCCATGTTCTTGTAAATGCTGGGCGATAATTTTTTGAGCAATTTCCCTACCTCTTTCATAAGCCGCAGGTGAAGGCATTCTATAAGGATCTAAAGCATGAATATTTCTACCAGTAGGTAACACACCAGGGCCATCTCTTAATAAATCACCACCAGGCGCAGGTGGAATATATTCCCCATTCAAACCCCTTAATAAATTCGTCAACTCATCCGTAGATTGCATTAATAAATTTCGGATTTGTGCTTCTGCACTTTTTTCCGGTTCTTCTCCAAAATAAGCCTCTAAATACGCCGCCAATTTTTCCTCATCCGGTTCCTCACCCAAAGTATGTAAACCAGAAGAAAATAATCGAGTTTCTAAAACCTGTAAATACTCATATAACTTCACCAAATAGTCATCAAAAACATGGGCGCTAAACATCCGCATATTTTCATAACTAAAAGCAATCCCCAACTTTTTCGCATCTTCTAACGGACAATCTGCCTCTAAACCAGTGTCCACAATTTTCTGACAAATAGCTTCCTTCAAGGCGTAATTCTTTTGCGGGTCTTCCCGATACTCAGAAATTAAATCTCTTAGCGCCAACAATTCCTTATATAAACCAGCACGACCATAAGGCGGGACATTATGGGAAATTAACACCCCATAACCGCGACGCTTTGCCAAAATAGATTCCGAAGGATTATTCGCCGCATATATATATAGATTGGGGATATCTCCTAACAGAATATCCGACCAAGAATAACCTGTATTACCTAACGGAGAACCAGGTAACCATTCCACAGTTCCATGCATTCCAAAATGCACCACAGCATCAGCTTGAAACTCATTTTGTAACCATTTATAAAAAGCCGCATATTGAGGATGGGGAGTTAAATCTCGTTCAAACATTAAACGCATCGGGTCACCTTGTAAACCCAAAGGTGGCTGTACACCTATCCAGATATTTCCTAACTGTACGCCCCCAATTTGAAACTCATCACCATAAGTTTTAATTCCTGTTCCAGTAAGAGATTTCCATTGTTTTTCAATACGAGAAATGCGGAGATAGCCTAACCATTTTTCCAGAGTCCGAACATTAACAGTATTAACCGCAGATGAACGCCGATGCACGCCGATATCTATCTGCGTTAATCCGCGTCCATCTGCGGTTTTAATCTCTTCATCCGCTTCCTTCACCCAGCGAATTAATTCTTCCCCATCATCAGGTAAATCTCCAACTGCATAGCCTTGTTTTTTCAGCGCATCTAAAAACTTCAACAAACTGCGCGGCACATTTAATAAAGCAGCCGTTCCCACAGCACCATAACCCGGAGGAAACCCATATAAAATAACGGCAATTTTCCGTTGCGATGCAGGTTTTTGCCGTAAATTAATCCAGCTTTTGACTCTACCAATTAATCGCTGTACCCGTTCAGGAACTAAATAGATATCTTCCCCTACCAAACCACCAAGGGGAACAGTATCAATCGCCCCATCTAATTCAGGTAAAGCGTACAACACCACACTTTGCAAACCACCAATACCTTGGCGCGTCCAAGAATAAATATCTTGAATTAATAATGGTGCTGCAACAAAATAAGGTACATTTTTCGCTGTCAAAATACGTTTAGCAACTTCTACCTGTCGCCCTGCTTCCATTGAACCAGCCGGGCCACCAACTAAAGGAAAACCAATTGTAGAGACTATCGCATCCACTTCCACTGCTTCTTTGGAAAGCGATAGCGTTGCAATATTGCCTATTTGTCTTTGCTGAATTTCATAATCGGTTGTCATCCAATCTCTGACAGCCACATGTCCTTCGACACCATTGATAAAAATCGGTAAAGGAATTAACCCAGCAGCTTCAAAACTGCGAATTAATTGGGGAATATATTGTTGTTTTGTAATAACGTGTTTTCTGTACAGTAAAATCCCAACAACTGGATTGTTAACCTTAAATTTCTGCTGATACCATTCCAAATACGCCTTTGGTGATTCAAAAAATCCTGGATAATCTGGGTGTAATAACCCCATATTTGGAGTTTCTACAGGCGCAGGAATATCGCCAACTTTTAAGCCTAAATATTTTTCCGCTATTGTCCAAAATAAAGAAGCAACATTTTCAGGGCCGCCAGCATTCCAATAACCATAAATAATTAACCAGTTGCGTAAATCTTGCACTTTCTGCACTGGCACATATTTGAGTAATTTCGGCCCTACTTTTAAAAAGCTAATATAACCAGCGAGTTTATCTTCTTCTCTGCCGTTACTAAATTTATCCAGAATAAATTTTACTGGCTTGGGCATACCTTTAGGTTTATCGCCAATGGCAAAATCGCCCAGCTTGGTTAAACTCATCAATTCCAAAGCCGACTCGAACACTAAGCGGATAGGAATTTGAGAAATGCGATCGCGCAACCACAAAACCTGGTCATAATCAAATAGCAAGCTGCCAAAAAATACCTCAGCGTCTTGGAGTGCTGCTTCTACTTCCTGGCGCTTAGTGGTAATATCGCGATCGCTAAATACTCGAATGTCCAACTCAGAACAACGAGAGTTAGCTAAAAAAGCTGCTTTTCTGTACAAGTCAGCGTTAAAGGATTCAAACCCAGCAATCAAGACGATGCGTTTCATGCCGTAAGCTACGAAATTCTTCTTTACTTACTTGGATCTTAAACGGGGTTGTAGGCTGATTGCAGAATATCTACCTCAAGGCGAAAGTTAAGGGACTTCCAACTAAAAATATACTATGGCTTTCTGAGCATGGGGGCAGGGAGCAGGGGGCAGGGGGAAAAGAGAATATTTCTCTGGTAAACTTGGGTAATTGATTTTCTGGAAGTTCCTAATAATTCCGCTTCAGCAATCTGCTTAAGATATTAAACTTCTTGTCCAGTTCGCCAATAATATCCATAATCTCAATCAGGTTTCGCGGCGGTTGAGAAATCAGTGAATCCACAGCAATCAAGTTGGAGAAATTCACCCGAATTTCACCCGGACGTTCCGTTGTCCCATCCTGCTGATAAAATTTCACCCCTGCTAACTGCATAATCTTGATCAGTTCTTGAGCAATAATCCCATAGCCAATGGTAGTGGGGTGAATCCCATCTAAAGAAAATAAACCACCTTGGGTACGACCGTCTGCCCCAGCCAGAAAAAAGCGAGAATCTGGTACAGGCTTCAAAGCTTGTAACTCAGCAGGTAACGGATAAGCACCACCAAGTTCATCCCACCATACTGGTTTAGCTGCGGGGTCTTCTAAAAAACGCCGGGATGCTAACCTATCTAATAATCCCGCCGCTTCAAATAAATACCAATCTCTACCTTCCAGGCGAGCTTGACGCACCGCATCAGTTATATAGTCGTTATACTGGTCAATTGCACTGTCAATTGCCCTGGCTTCTGCTTCGGTGAGATTTGGGTGTTTGTTGGGGTCAAAATCTTGATCATGAATCCAGGGTAAGGTGTAGTAAGGAAAGTAGCGAGAACCTTGCCTAACTTTGTGGTCTACCCCACGGGCAAAAGGTACAATCGTAATGTGAGGTACTGTACCAAAAATCACATGACGAGCGCGGATTTTTTTGACTTCAGCCACTAACTGATCAAGTTCTGCTTTAAAGTGAATCGGTCGCCAAACAGTATATTTATCATTAATATCCATATCCTCATAGCCAGTATCACTCCATACAACATTAAAAGTGAGAATACTGCCTAAAGCGTTATTTGCCCCAATCAAAACAATTAGGGTTTCAATTCCTTCTGTATCTGGCGTACCTTCATCACCCAAAGCTGCTGCTGCTTGTACAGGGGAAAGTGCGACACCATTCTGATCCCGTGCTGAGTTAAGAGTGCGGATCGCCGCCCTTTCGTTGTGATTCTCTACAATCAACCGCAAAAAATCATCCTTAGGTGGATTCTCTTTGATGATGTTGAGACAGATATCTGCATTCCGCGAGATAGTATTACGTAAATCCCAGCCATAAACTGCTAAGTTATGGTTAATACCTTGTTGAATCGGGAACAGCGAACCTGTACCACGCTCCCAATAATTTTCGTTAATATCTAACTGTTGACGTAAAAATAGAGCAGCCCCCACAAACTCTAACGGATTAATATTAGAACCAAACTGCTTATCCAAATCATTGGCTAGGCGTTCCAAGTTCAACGGTAACCCATCTTTTGGCCCGCTGTAAGTCGGGTAGCGCATTTCTCCCCAACCCAATTCTTGAGCAATAATTACTGGATATGATAGCTGGGTGTCAAATATTGCTCCACTTTGGAAACCATGTGTGATAGAGTCACCCAGGGTTACCAACCGATTTTTAGGAGTCCCAACTTTGGAAAGTGTAACAGAAATACCCAGCGTTGGATCTGTCACAGGTTTCCGTGGTTGCAAGCGAACAACCACATCAGGTGGGGTTTTGGGGTCTAACATCGAACTTGATATATTTGTCATAACTGTCTGTGGTGATAAGTACTAAACTGAAGACAGAATACGCAGAGCAAGTCAATTAAATCAGTATATATTCGTATGGGAACTGGAGAATGGATAATGGGCATTTCTCCTCTGTTTCCTCATCCCCTCTCTAATGCATAAGCTATTCTGCTTTTAAGTTGCACAATCCATCGTGAGGACTGTCAACCGTCAACCGTCAACAGCCTTGATTAGTATTTATGCAATTTAGACACGCATTAGCTTAGTAGTGACTCTCAAGTGAAATGGTAGCAACCTCTGCTTTGAGGGGATGTTACGTGAAAAAAAGTTTTGTTAAATTCCTGGAATTGATTGTTCTCAACTTGTTGTAGTGGAAAGTGTTGAGTTAAATGGACGCGATCGCTGGTTATTGTATAACTTTCGTTATAACCTGTTGAGGAACGTTTATGTTATAAAATTTTTCTAGTTCTACCATTTTTTGCACGGCAAAATTTATTTTTATCTACGTGAAAGAATAAAATAGGGTTAGCAAAATGTGTTAGACGGTTAAGAGCAACTAAAAATTAAATAATATTTAAAGGATAAGTTAGAGTTAGCGAACACAAAAAATATTTGACTTTCTTTAAAGCACAAATATCGATGTCTCACTCTGATCACTCATTTAAACTATTATAAAAATAAGTAGAGGAGAAAATTATGAAATTTGGCATTGATATCGGACACAATTGCCCCCCTGATACTGGAGCTAGAGGCATCAAATTTGAAGATAATTTAACCGTAGATGTTGGCAACAGAGTTGTCTCCAAGCTCAAAGCTTTAGGGCATGAAATTGTACTATGTAAACCAGATAGGGCCAGTTCAGTACGAGACTCTCTTTCCAGAAGATGTGATAGAGCCAATTCTGCCAGAGTTGATGTATTTGTATCAATTCACTTTAATGCCTTTAACGGCAAAGCAAATGGCACAGAAGTATTTGCTGGGAGTGAAACTAGCAGGAGAATTGCTAAACCAGTATTAGATGAATTCCTCAAATTAGGTTTTTTTAATCGTGGTATTAAAAGTGGTTCTCACTTATTTGTATTGAGAAACACAAATATGCCTGCCATTCTTATAGAATGCTGCTTCCTCGATTCTCAAAAAGATATGGAAATTTTTGAATCGGAAGCGGTAGCTAATGCCATTGTTAAAGGCTTAACAGGTAAATTACCAACTACTCCTGTGAATCAAGTACCAGATGAGGAGATGAATGTAGATACCACAGTTTTGAGACTGCAAAAAGCCTTAAATCAACTGAAAATAACTGATACAAATGGTAAGCCTTTAAAAGAAGATGGCATATCAGGTAATTCTACAAGGTCTGCGATCGCTAAATTTCAAAGAGTTGCAGGAGTTCAGGAAACAGGAACCGCTGACAAAGCAACTTGGGATGCTATAAACCTCATATTAGCAAAACGAATTATTCGCCCAAATCACGCTGGTGGCCCAGTTGTTAGATATTTGCAATATCGTTTAGGGCTTGAGGTTGACGGTGTTTATGGCCCACAAACAGAGACAACAATCAAAAACTTCCAAAAGCAAAATAATTTAGTCGCCGATGGGATTATTGGGCCTGTTAGCTGGCAGAAATTAATTGGTTAATGATCAGCAATTAATAACTCAGCAACCCTAGGCAAGTAGAGATTGTCAATCATGTAAAAATACTTAAATTATGATGATTGGCAATTTTCGTATTTTATGCTCATATCGTCTTAGAAAATAGACTTCTTGTAAAAGTAACTGACAAATGTCAGAACAAGTAAAAAGAGAAATTATATCCCTTCTTACTTTCCCTAACTTCTACAAGAAGTCTATGATTTTTTATGAGGGGAAAATCATGGCTTTTAATGTTAATGTTCTGAAATTACCAGTCATAAAACTTGGCTCAAATAATTCTGTTGTTACTGCTTGGCAAAGCTTTCTCAAAGATGCTGAATTTCCCATAGGTGTGGTTGATGGCGACTTTGGTAAACAGACTGACCAAGCAACGCGTAGCTATCAACAACGAAATGGTTTAACTGCTGATGGTGTTGTGGGCAATATGACTTATGCTAAGGCATTAAATCAAGGGTTGATTTTCAAACTGAACTTAGCAGCAAATACATTACTCAGTTACCTAAATTTTGGTGAAGCAGAAGTTAAAGATTTACAAGCCTCTATCAATAAAACTGGGCAACTAACTCCACCTTTAAAAGCAGATGGAGACTTCGGTATTACCAGTAATAAAGCATTAGCAGAAGCATATAAAAAAAGAGATGTACGCTGGCGTGGTGAAATAGAAGATGCCTTAAGTAACGCAACAAAGCAAAAATTAGGGCAAGATTTAACACCAGCCTTAGATATTTTGAATGGCTATGCCAAAATCCAGAGATTTTGCCTAAGTGGGGCCCATTGGATTGACAGTTTTCCTACTAGCAAATTGATTGCTGATTTAGCTTCACCATTTCGCCAACGAGTAGAAGCATTTCAAAAAGCGCTGATTGATGCAGGATGTCAAGTAATTGTTACCGCTACCCATCGTCCGAAAGAACGTGCTTACCTGATGCATTATGCAGCCAGAATTAACAGAAAAGAGATAGCAGCTAAATTTGTTCCTAAAATGGCTGGAGTGAACATTGAATGGGAACATTACACCAATGCTGGTTCGATACAAGCAGCTAAAGAGATGGTAGAAGCTTATGGAGTAGGCGGTAATCCAGTTTCCTTAAATTCTCGCCATATTCAAAGATTGGCGATTGATTGGAATGTTACCTGGAATGGCCAGATTAATATTAAAGATGCTAATGGAAAAACTGTCACTATCAGCGACCCAGCAAATGCAGCCCTCAATAGAAATTTATGGACAGTAGGGAGTAGCTACGGGGTGTATAAGTTGAGTAATGACCCTCCGCATTGGTCAGTGGATGGGTACTAATTTGGCAGTGAGGAGATGAGGGGACTTGAGGAAGCAGTCTCAATGAAAAGATTTTACCGCCAAACGTGAAAGTTGGAATGGGATTTTTACCCAGAACTCAGCACTTTCAATATACAAGGGTGCGTTATACCAATTCAAAATTCAAAATTCAAAATTCAAAATTAAGAAAACTATATGTAGCAAGGGTTTTTGAGTTTAGATCTGTTGCTGAATTTTGGAGAATTGGTATTACGCCTTAGGCTAACGCACCGAAAATTCTCATGTTACTTGAAGCTAAAGCAATCACATACCCAACAATTTCATTGTCTACCTATATCTGAAAGTTTGCGATAATATGGCGCTAAAATCAGCAACTCAGATTTATGACGCAGGATTTTGCATTATTAAAGCGGATATACAATGCTTTTGACCCATTTCGCCCCTTACCCGCAGGAGACCCCGCTTATGTTGATTGTACAGAAGTGCGGGGAGATGGGGACATATTAGTAGAAGTCGGCAGAGAGATTTTATATTCAGATAGAATGACCTCGCAACTGTATGCAGGTCATCGCGGTGCGGGGAAATCTACAGAATTGCTGCGGTTACAAAAATATTTAGATGAGCAAGGTTGCTTTGTAGTTTATTTTCCCGCCGATGAACAAGATATTGATCCAGAAGATGCCCAATATACTGATATTCTTTTAGCTTGTACCCGCCACTTACTAGAAGCATTAAAAAATAACGCTTCTCGAGAAATTTGGTTCTTCAGGACTTGTTATGCTAAACTAACAGCTAAAATGCCAACTTAATAAGCACCTAATTCGGAAATTTTCAAAGTTTCTAAAACCGTAACCAGAGCGTTTAATGAGCTTGAGTTTATTATTAACGCCTTCAACAGCACCACTGGTTGTCCCATTGTCGAAATAAGCGATTATCTCATCCAACCAACGAATAA
>NZ_JACJQJ010000054.1 GCF_014696615.1 Nostoc linckia FACHB-104
AACAATTATATGATTCGGGTGCTCAGTTGTTGTTTCATTGACAATACATTAGGTTCTTCTAATTGCTTGTGTCAAGCCTAATTGAGACGCTCTTACCCTGATTAACAAGCAGCTTATTTAACTTTTGAATTTTTTCTTCATTTTCTCGTCCCTGCAATGTAACTAAAGCTAGAGCATATTTTTTATCCTTGACAGTTTCTGCTCCCATTGAATTAGGTTCTATTCCCGCTAAAGCCACAGTTTGAGCCGAGGAAACAATAAAATCTACATTATTAATAGCTCGAACAACTTGCACACCTTCTACTTCTTTAATTTTCAAACTTTTAGGATTAGCTGCAATATCTCTTTGAGTCACAAATTCGCCAATATTATCTTTTAACTTAATGAGACCATTAGCTGCCAATAATCTCAGCCCTCTGTCATTATTAATTACATCATTAGCAATAGTCACAGTAGCATTTTGAGGAATTTCATTAATTGACTTGAGATTTTTAGAAAAAAGCCCCAGAGTATTGAGATAAATTGTATTCAACGGCACCAGATTAATTTTCAGTTCCTTCACTGCATTGTTCATAAAAGGTTGATGCTGAAAGAAATTAGCATCAATTACCTTATCTCTTAATGCTGTATTAGGCTGTATCCAGTCATTAAATTTCACCACCTCAATTTTTAATTTCTCTTGAGGTGCAAGAGTCTTGTTAACAAATTTCAAAATATCTTCGGAAACTATCCCAGTAACCCCAACTTTAATAATTTCTTCTTGTTCAGTTTTGGCTACAGTTCCAGAAATTCGGCTACAACCTGCAAAAATAAGTGAAGCGGTAAATGCACTTCCTGCTGTCAGGAAGAAACGGCGATTAGTTTTTGTGAAGGTAAGTAAATGCTGCTGCTGCTTCATAAAAAAATATTTGGAAAATAAATTAAAATCTCACACAGAGGCACAGAGAAGCTAGCATAGTATTTATAAAAAACTCTGCGTACCTCCGCGCGAACTTTGCGTGATTTGCGTTAACAAATTACTTCTTCCGCAACTGTCGTGCTAACAAATCACCCAAAAACTGGATAATTTGTACTAGCAAAATCAGCACAATAATTGTGGCAAACATGACTCCCACATCAAACCTTTGATAGCCATATTGAATAGCTAAATTTCCTAAACCACCGCCACCAACAGCCCCAGCCATTGCAGAAGAATTCAAGAGACTCACAATGAGAATTGTTACTCCCAAAACAATCGAAGGTAACGCTTCCGGAATCAAAACTTTCAAAACAATTTGCCAATAGTCACAGCCCATTGCTTCTGCTGCTTCTATTAACCCTTTATCAACTTCGAGAATGCTAGTTTCGGCAATGCGTCCAAAAAAGGGAATGGCGGCGAGAGTTAGGGGAACAAGTGCGGCGGTACTACCGATAGAAGTGCCAACAATTAATCGCGTTAAAGGTGTGAGGACTACAAGTAAAATAATAAATGGGAAAGAGCGCCCAGTGTTGACTATTGCACTTAGTATTTTGTTGAGTCTGGGAGCATAGAGAACGTTACCAGGGCTAGTCATTACTAACAATAAACCCACAGGTAAACCCAAAAGTATCGCTACAACGGCGGAGACTCCCACCATGTAAAAAGTCTCTTGGGTTGCAAGCAATAAACTATTAATTAATTCCCATCCTTGCATTAATGTACCTCAACTGCATATTCGGAGTTGTGTAAGTATTCCAACGCTTGCGTTACCTTAATCCCTGCAAGTTCAACTTGAAACTGACCAACACGGCGATCGCCTACAGTTTCCACGCTACCATTAAGGATATTCACATCAACATCAAAACGACGCGCCAAGGTAGTAAATATAGAATTTCTCGCGCTTTCGTCAGCAAATGCGACTGTTGCTAAAACTGTTCCAGGACGAGGTATATAGTTATGAGAACGGGGGAAAAACTCTCTAGCTAATAAAGAATCAGGTTGTGCTGCTAAATCGCTAACGCTACCTTGTTCTACAACCTTACCAGCATGAAGTATCGCCACGCTATCGCAGATTTGTTTGACTACACCCATTTCATGGGTAATCAACAAAATTGTCAGTCCCATGCGTTTATTCAGGTCACGCAATAGTTCTAAAATTGAGCGTGTCGTTTGGGGATCGAGGGCTGATGTTGCTTCATCGGAAAGTAATACATTTGGTTCTCCCGCTAAAGCACGCGCAATTCCCACCCGTTGCTTTTGTCCCCCAGAAAGTTGTGCGGGGTAAGCATTGGCTTTACCTTCCAACCCTACTAACGAAAGTAATTCTTCGACTTTGGCTTTGCGTCGCAATTTGCTATAACCAATCACCTCCAAAGGGAAAGCGATATTTTCAGCTACAGTTCTACAACTGAGTAAATTAAAATGTTGAAAAATCATTCCTATACGCTGGCGTGCTTGACGCAAAGCTACACCAGTCAGGGCTGTGATTTCTTGTCCATTGACTTGAACATAACCCGATGAAGGCTTTTCTAATTGATTAACGCAGCGAATTAAGGTACTTTTACCTGCACCACTTTGTCCTAAAACACCAAATATTTCACCTGCTTTAACGTGCAGATTCACACCATCCAAAGCTACTATTTTTTGCTCACCTTGGTAGTAGATTTTGCGGATATCAATAAACTCTATCATTTACAAACTTCTCCATAGATAAAAGCTAAATTCTCATCCTCTCTGCGCCTCTGCATCTCTGTGTGATCCGAACCGCGAAGGCGCGAAGGGTACAAAGAGAAGAGAGTTTTTAAGGAATAGGAAGTACAGCCCCTTGATATTTTTCTCTAATAAATTGCTTCACTTTGTCATCGCGTAGCAATTTATATAGTTTTTGAATTCTCGGATCATTTTCTTTTCCTTCTAATGTCGTTACAGTCACCGCATAAAGTGGATTTTGTGCCGACTCTATGGCTAAAGCATCTTTATCGGTTTTCATCCCAGATTGCACAACCCAGTTACCTGTAATTCCCGCTAAATCTACATCAGGAAGAGTGGGAATTGCTTGCGCTCCAGGTATCTCTTTGATTTGCAAATTTTTCGGATTTTCAATAATATCTTTGGGACTAGCAGGTTGGGCGTTGGGTTTGAGTTTAATTAGTTTGGCATCTTCTAATACTTTTAAGGCGCGATGAGCGTTACTAATATCATCAGGAATTGTAACTAAAGCTTGATTAGGAACTTCTGTCAAAGATTTATGTTTTGTAGAAAATAACCCTACAGGATTTAAATGTATCTGGGGAGTAAAAGCATACATTTTGAGATTCTTGCGCTTGCCATAATCTTCCATAAAGGGAATATGTTGGAAATAATTGGCATCAATCTGTCCATCTTTTAATGCAGTATTATTCTGCACGGGGTCATTAAAAGTGACAATTTCAATATCTAACCCTGCTTCTGGTGCGAGATTTTTTTTCACAAATTCTAAAATCTCACCAGCCGGAACGGGTGAAACTCCCACTTTGATTTTCTCTTTTACTCCGGTTGCAACAGTATTTGCAGCCGTTGTTGCAGTAGGATTAGTTGCTGTCGTCGTTGTACCGTTATTTTGGGGTGAACTACAACTAGTTACTGTAGCTATAAAAGATGCAGCTGCTATAACAAAGAATCGACGTTTAATATTCATGCGATCGCCTCTCTTAAATATTGACAAAATCCGACTTTAATGAATAGATAAATCTAAACACAAATGACCAATGATAAACTCACCATTTCTGGTCGGGAACCCAGTTATAATTTTTGTCCTTGACATCTATCTTTTTCGGAATAATCTTTAGCTCATAGAAGGTATCCGCCATCCGCTGTAACCCTGAAAGCACTTCATCAGTTACAGGTAACACGCTGCGATCGCCTCCTCGCTTTTCCACAATTTCCATTGTTGGTTCGTCAATTTTGTAGACTTTAGAAAGCAATTTGGCAGAATCTTTGTAATTAGTTTTTGACCAAGAACCTGCTTTTTCTAATTCTTGTAAAATTATCTTGACAATATCAGGATGGTCGCGCACAAAATCGGGAGCAGCATAATAGAATGAAGGGCTTTCTAAGGCAGCTTGATCGCCAAATACTGCAGAATTATCTGCTAACAAACGAGTACGCAGCTTTTGTTCAGCTTGTGCTGTGTAAGGGTCCCAAATCAACCATGCATCAATATCACCACGTTCAAATGCTGGTAAGGCTTCTGCTGGAGTCAAATACAAAGGTTGGATATCAGTAAATTTTAATCCTACCTTCTCTAAGGCACGTACTATAATATAGTGCTGTCCTGAACCTTTAGCAAAAGCAACTTTTTTACCTTTCAAATCTGACAGCGTTTTAATAGGTGAATCTTCTTTCACCAAAATAGCTGAACCTCTGGTACTACCAATTCCAGCAGCTACTCTCACAAATGGTTTATCGCTAGCTTGTGCAAATACGCTTCCTGTACCGCCACCACCACCAAAAACAATACTACCGACACCCATCCCTTCTAAAAGTGGCGCAGTAGAAGAAAATTCGCTCCATGTCACAGATATACCTTGAGGTTGTAAGCGCTTTTCTAAACTTCCCTGTGCTTTTAGAATATTTAAAAGTGCCATCCCTTTTTGATGACCCATTTTTAGCACTGTTAACTGGCTTTTTTGTGGTTCTTGTTTTGCAGCATTGGCAGAGTTGGTAGAGTTATGCGGGGTACAAGATGCGAGAGTTAGACTTAATCCCAAGCCAATCATAAATAACAGAAGAAAATTATTTATTTTAGGCTTATATATTCTGCGTAAGATTCTCTGGTTAATCCAAGGTAAGAGTTTATTTGTGAGTTTACTGAACATAGATAGTCCTTAGCATGAGATTTTTTTGAAAAAATATTATTGGTTAAAGATTGAATATTAAATACAATATTTATAGAATGTATTTTTTAGCTGAGGACAATCTCAGATGGTGCGTTGCACTACGCAACAACACACCCTACAAAATGTATTCTTTTTTCTTAATTACAGATTTTGAGAAATCCCCCTAAAATTAGGGGGAACAACAAAGAGAACACATTTTAAAACAGTACGCGTCACTCGCTCACACTCACAAGCTGAGGAAGTTCGGCAATGGGAATATCCAGAAAGTAAGACAACACTTCCCGTCGCCAAGCATCATATATGACTCCGATTCCTTCAATTTCTGCACCAGTCGCATCGTGGACAATCTGCCAATGCTTTTGTAAATAAGGATTGCGTCGCCGTTGTCCCTCTTCGTCTAGTTCTAATAACTGGGCTGCAATTTCTGATTTCTCTGTTTGTGAGGCTTTATTATATTTACTTTGCCACCAAGCTAAAACTCCAAAACGGTGGACAGCTTCATCAGGTAAAATTGTCTGACTGGCAAATTTAGAAGTTACTGGATCGACAATTTTTGTGGTACGGCTGTTTAAAATTAACTGGGCGACTATATGTAGTTCATAGTGCAATTCAAATGCGATGAAACCCAACCAATTACGAATTGGTAAATCTCCCATGAATTCCCAATGATGTTGTACCTCTTTAACAATCTTTTCCGTGGGATCTTGTCCAGATAATTCCCTAACTCGCTGACGAGTAAATTGGGCGTGTGCGCCATCATCACCAATTTGACGACTTAAAAATAGTTGCAAGTCTGGGTCGGGTATTTGGTCAATAATCTTGCTACAAACTTGAACAATATACAAGTCGTGGGCTGCACCACCAATGCGGAAGCGATAGAACTTCTCAAACTCTTCTGCTGTGGTTAGTTGTCGCGGTTCTTGAACGCGAGTAGTGGGAAAGTTTGGGGCGTGTTTGGCAATGATTTTATCGATGGTTTCAATTTCAAAATCAGTTGTCCAAGCTGGGCGAGTTAAGGTTGCAGTCATAAAGCCTTCCTTGATTATTGCAGGTTAAGCTACTAGTTCTCGCGATCGCACTCGTGGCATTACTTCTTCAGCAAAACGTTTCATTTCTGGGGGAAACGGTTGGAATTGCAGCATGAAAGTATCTACACCAACTGCTACAAAATCTGCAATTCTGGCGGCTACGGTGTCATAACTACCAACTAACCCCGCCGCTGTTCCGCCATTACTTCCTACCCCTGGATATTTCGCCATATTCTTGAACATCACCACATCTGGTTCTACGCCTTTTATCAGTTCGGTTCTGTCGTCTTGTTGGGCGAGTTCTCGCAGGTACTCATATTCGGCTTGGGCTTCTGCATCAGTAGGCCGTGCAATCACAAAAGCTGACATAGCAAACCGCAGAGGATGAGGTTTTTTCCGTTCCCGCTTTCTCACATCAGCAATGGTTTCCCTGATTACATCCAATGGACGACCATTGAGAAAGAATACATCAGCTGTTTCCATTGCCAGATTCTTGGCTGCATCCGATTCTCCTCCCAGATATACAAGGGGATGCGGTTGCGCTATGGGACGCGGACGCAAGCATAAATCACTAATTTGAAAATATTCGCTGTGATAATTAACTTTTTCGCCACTCCACAAAGCTTTGACTACCTCCATCCACTGCTGAGAATAGCGATAGCGTTCATCATGAGGTAGGAAAGGTATGCCGGATTTTTGCAATTCCGGCATAAACCAGGCGCTGATTAAATTAATTGCAAACCGTCCGCCACTAATGGCATCAATATTTAATGCCATCTTCGCCAAAACTACCGGATGAAATAGCAAAGGTTTAATGGCGGCGATAATTTCTATAGATTTAGTTGCTTCTGCTAGGGCGGCTGCGGTTGTCCAAGTCTCTAGCTGATCTAATTCTTGATTTCTCGGATTGATAATGTGTTCAGCGATGAGAGTGGTGGTGAACCCATAGGCTTCTGCTAGTTGGATGAGTTGCTTGGCTCTGTTGTAGCTAGCATCACGGGGTTCATACGGGTGGTTCATCGCGCCACAATTGCCGTAAACGGGAATCCAAATCCCGTATCGTGGCTGAGGCATATTTCTACACCCTCTTATACTAGAGGCTAATTCTGCTGAAATTTCAGCGAGACAGGAATTTGAACTTTCTGCTGTTTGATTAAAGTAAACTCCGGTTTTTTGACCAATTTACCGTAGTATTGGTATATAATAATTTCACAAATAGCTGACAAAAGCAATGGGTGAAGTAAAGAAAATTTGTAATTGTCAGTCTGTGGGGGTTGGGAATTGGGTAATGGGGAATGGGTAATGGGTGAAGGGGAAATAATTTATGGCTTTAGACTCTTGACCAAAAATCCTTGCTTTTTGTTTTTCAATATGTGAAACTTTCTTTAACAAAATACTTAAAATCTACCAAATTACTGTACTTTTAATTAGATTGCGTAAATTTGCATAAAATCTCATGGCAAAAATGCCAAAGATTAATATTCCTTAGCTCAGGATGGTAGGTCAAAAGCTCATTTTTACAACTCAGGGTGACAATGCCGATTGTGATTGCTTGAGACTGCGTAGTTTATATAGTTATCTCTATTCAGAGATATATCTGAGAGCGCAAAAAATGCAACATTGATGGCTAATGAGTAGAGATTTCAAGATAGCAGTAAGCACAATTTCTACATTTATATTCACAGACAATCACTCATAGATTAGGAGGTTTTATCGCATGGCATTGGAAACACGCGGAATGCACTTGAAGTTGAAGGAACTAAGCAAGTCTTTTGGGACAAAAACAGTTCTACAAAATATTGATTTAGAAATTAAGCCAGGCGAATTTGTGGCTATTGTTGGTCGTAGTGGATGCGGCAAAAGTACAATGCTGCGGCTAATTGCCGGCTTAGATGCAGCAAGTGCAGGTGGTGTATTTTTAAATGACCAACAATCTCACCAGCAGATTAATCCCACCATCCGTATGATGTTTCAAGATCCGCGACTTCTGCCTTGGCAACGAGTCATAGCAAATGTGGAACTAGGCTTACTGGGTTCTAACTCTAAAGCTTATGTGAGGCAGACAGCTTTACAAGTGCTGCGGGCGGTGGGATTAGAAGACCGCGCTCATGAGTGGCCATCAGTCCTTTCTGGTGGACAGCGCCAACGGGTGGCGTTAGCTAGAGCTTTAACTAGCAAACCTTCGCTATTGCTACTAGATGAGCCTCTAGGGGCGTTGGATGCCTTAACGCGTATTGAAATGCAGCAATTATTAGAGAATCTATGGCAGGAGCAGCAATTTACAGCCCTGTTAATTACTCATGATGTGGAAGAAGCTGTAGTGTTAGCAGACCGAGTAGTTTTGATTGAAGATGGTCAAATTGGTCTGGATGTCAAGATTGATTTTCCCCGTCCTCGTTCTCGGGGAGATGCAGAGTTTGCCAAGACGGTTGAGAAGATTTTACAACGGGTAATGACCAGACAAGAAAGCGATCGCGCGTCTGATTATGCCCTAGATTCAGAAGCAGCTTAGAACGATTTGTAATTTGTAATTCGTAATTAAGAGGGGCAATGGTGCAACTATTAGTTAAAGACGAATCTCAAGATTGGATTTCTATAGCATCCTCCCTGGCTGTGGAATTGGCTGCAACTGCAGTCCAAAGAGACCAAAAAGCGGGACTTCCAGATATAGAAATTCAACTGTTGCGGGAAAGTGGTTTATTACCTTTAGTCGTACCCAAAGAATATGGCGGTACTGGTGCAACTTGGGCAGAAGCTTTTAAAGTGATTCAACAACTTTCAACAGCAGATGGTTCTATTGGTCAGTTGTATGGCAATCACCTGAATTTGACAGCTTTAGCTCATGTTTCTGGTACAGCAGAGCAAAAAGAAAGATATTATCGCGAAACAGCCGAAAAAAATCTCTTTTGGGCTAATGCCATTAATACACGCGATACCAGGCTAAAAATTACTCCTGAAGGCGAAAATTTTCGGGTGGATGGGGTAAAAAGCTTTGGTACTGGTGTAGCGATCGCAGATTTGCGTGTCTTCTCTGCCCTCCAAGATGGTGTAGAAGTCCCCTGGTTGTTTGTCATTCCTAAAGACAGACCAGGAGTAGTTTCTAACCAAGATTGGGATAACATCGGACAACGTCGTACAGATAGCGACACATTCACCTTTCATGATGTATTGGTAAAAAAAGATGAAATCCTGGGATATCCTCATCCTACTGATAGTGCTTTTGGTACATTTTTGGGAATCATCGCTCAATTAACCAAAACCTACATTTATTTAGGGATTGCCGAAGGTGCATTAGCTGCGGCGAAAGAATACACCAAAACTCAAACTAGAGCTTGGATTACCTCTGGAGTAGACAGCGCCAGCAAAGACCCGTATATTTTGCGGCATTATGGCGAATTTTGGGCAGAACTGCAAGCCGCTATTGCTTTGAGCGATCGCACAGCCGCCCAAGTGCAACAAGCTTGGGATAAAGGCGCTGATTTGACTTTAGAAGAACGAGGAGAAATTGCGATCGCGGTGTTCTCCGCCAAAGCTTTGGTTACCCGTGTGGGGTTAAATATCACCAACGGCATCTTTGAAGTCACTGGAACCAGATCCACAGCTACTAAATACGGCTTTGACCGCTACTGGCGAGACTTGCGTACCTTTACCCTCCACGATCCAGTTGATTACAAACTTAATCACATTGGTAATTGGGTACTAAATCAAGAGTTACCAATTATTACTCAGTATTCTTGATCAGCTATGGAGCAAGAACCAGAATTACTTTTTAAACTGCTGAGAAGAAACAGCACGTCATCCCAGAGCAAATATGCAGGTTGCGCCGGAGTAAATTATCAAGAAATAGGGAGACAAGGGAAAGTTTAACTATAGGAATATTGCTGCCCAGAACCCCGACTTTTTGAAAAAGTCGGGGTTCTACATCTGGCTCAAGTAAGTAACACTCCACCCTACATATAGGCATCCTGGTTGATTATATGTAGTGCGATCGCATAGCATTTATTTTGTGGTTAAATATTTTTGCAATCGCTGATTTAAAGTACCTGTGTGTAATTCAAATAAGTGATTATCATAGTCATAAAAATATAGAGAATGTCCTTCACCTTCAACACGCTTTCTATCTTCTTTGACATCAACTCCTAAATTCTTCACTTTTGCAGCATATAATTCATAATCTTCTGCAGCTATTTTAAAAGCTACATGGTTATAGGTTTTTTCTGCTAAAGATTCACCCTCCATAATCGCAATCCACAAGCCATTGATCAGGAAAAATTTTTCTTTGGCGATAGAGAAAGTTGTCTCTCCACTTGCATAGACTTCTTGAGCATCAAATATACTTGTCAGAAACTTGCTCATCTTGTCTAAATCTCTGACTATAAATGTAATGTGGCTGATACCTTGAATCATTTTTCCGTTCCTCAGAGATTGAGTTAGTATTTTTGTCAGCAAATGTTGACAATTACATTTAAAAATTTTTACGTCAAATTCAGTTAATAGCTGCTTAGCTAAAAATCCCCCTATGTCTATCGTCTTTGATGAGAAAGTATCGCCAAAAAACCGCTAATTACTGATTTAATAGAATTTTCAGAGTTAGCAATTGATCAATATAGAATATCTCAACTGAAAAATTATAGTTTTATATAAAATGACACCTTTTTCCCTAGTATAAGTGGTGTTTATATTTCCTTAATATACTTACTCTAAAAAACAGATATACAAGGGAATTTAACTATCCTAAATTGATAAATATGTAGCAACAAGTCTATCTCATAGATATTATGTACAACTATATTTTGAACCTTACTGTTTCTCCTGCCACAATTGCAATTATTGGGGGTGGGTTTAGTGGTTCTCTTGTTGCAGCGCATATTTTGCGAAATGCAACCATACCAATTTCCATTAAGTTAATTGAACGGAGAACAGAAATTGGTAAAGGAGTTGCATATAGTACGTCAGTTGCGGGACATTTGCTGAACGTACCAGCCGGAAAGATGAGTGCTTTTGCAGATAAACCCAAACACTTCTTAACCTGGCTGCATAAAAATGGATATACCGACGCTACTGCATCGACATTTGCACCGCGTCAGGTGTATGGAGATTATATACAGGGGATTTTAAATGAAGCTGAAGCCAATGCCCCTACTCATGTAAGCTTAGAGAGAATTTGCGATGAAGCGATCGCTATTGAAACCACCACCTATAACACCGAAATCCAACTAAGTAGCGGTAAATCTCTGCACGTGCAAAAAGTTGTACTCGCTTTGGGGAATTTTCCAGCTTCATTACCACAATCTATTGCAGCCCTAGGAAATAATCATCCCAATGTTAAAGATGCTTGGTCAACTGATGCAATTAGCAATCTGCGCCCAGATGATTCTATTCTGTTAGTAGGAACTGGGTTAACAATGGTTGATGCAGTTGTGGCTTTAAATCAGCAAGGATTCCGGGGAAAAATTCATGCTGTTTCTCGTCATGGATTAACCCCTCAAAGCCACCAAGCTACAATTTATTATCCTGAATATCTGGACTTGCAAACTGCACCAAAAACTGCGCGGGGATTACTGCGCTTAGTACGCCGAGAAATTAAAACAGCAGCTATTTACGGTTATGATTGGCGGGCGGTAATTGATGCTATGCGTCCACTCTCTCAACAACTTTGGCAAACACTACCACTTGCAGAACAGCAGCGCTTTCTCCGCCATGTCAAAGCTTACTGGGAAGTTTATCGCCACCGAATTGCAGGAGAAATTGCTGAACTATTAGATAGCACACTCCAATCTGGTCAACTAAATTATTATGGTGGGCGGATTCAGAGTTGTCAGGAAGTGGACAATGCAATTGAAGTGAAAATTTGTGAACGGCGAACCCAAGCAGAGATTGTTTTGCAGGTAAACCGAATTGTTAATTGCACGGGTTCAAATTGCAACTATAAGAGGTTAGAAAATCTACTGGTTACCAGCTTACAAGCACAAGGATTGATTCGCCCTCATGCTTTGTCAATAGGGATTGATACAGCCGCCAACGGTGCGGTAATTAATGCTCAAGGAAAAGTTTCCGACATACTTTATACTCTAGGAACACCACGCAAAGGCGACCTTTGGGAAACTACAGCTGTTCCAGAAATTCGCTCTCAAGCAGCAGCTTTGGCTCAAGAGTTACTGAAATCTCTCAATCCTAGATCCTACGCTATGGAAAGAGATTGGTTCGCTCTCCATCCATTGAGCGATTTCCCCAAACCTGCCATGCTATTTCGTCAACTGTTTGATCGAGAATCATGTACCTATACATACCTAATTGCTGATCCCCAAACCAAAGCCGCAATCTTGGTAGATCCGGTACTAGAACAGGTAGAACGCGACTTGCAAGTCTTGCAAAAACTGGATTTGACTTTACTTTACTGCTTAGAGACCCATATTCATGCTGACCATATTACCGGAACGGCTCAGCTAAGACAATTTACAGGTTGTTGGAGTGTTTCACCAGATAAGACTGTGCCGAGCGATCGCTATATTGCTGATGGTGAGATTTTACAATTAGGTTCTGTACAAATTCAAGCGATCGCTACTCCCGGACATACCGATTCTCATATGGCTTACCTTGTTAACGGTACTCACTTGTTAACTGGAGATGCTTTATTTATTGGGGGTTGTGGTCGTACCGACTTCCAAAACGGTAATCCTGGGTTATTGTATGATGTCGTTACCCAAAAGCTATTTACCTTACCAGATGACACATGGGTATTTCCCGGACACGACTATCAAGGGAGAACTGTATCAACAATTGGTGAAGAAAAACGCTGGAATCCCCGGTTTTTGGGACGCACCCGTAGTCAATTTATTGAACTGATGAACAATTTAAACCTTCCTTATCCGCAAAAGATGTCGGAAGCCGTACCCGCCAACCAACGCGGAGGCAAAGTTTTAGTGAGGTTAGATTATCAAATTTGAGCCATCATGTAATCCCAATTCAAATTTAATGCCAAGTAGGATGCGTTATAACGCATCCCACGTGCTTATTGAATTACGAATTACGAATTACGAATTACGAATTAGTAATTATTGCCCATCATTCCTGGGGGTATCGCTGCACCTTCTAAATCAGCACCTAGCAAGTTTGCACCTTGAATATTAGCAGTTAGAAGATTGGTTTTTTGCAAATCAGCCTTTTGTAAATTTGCGCCTTGTAAGTTTACTCCTTGGAGATTTGCACCCTCTAAATCAGCGTCAAATAGATTTGCACCTTCCAAATTAGCGCCTGTGATATTTGCTTTACTTAAATCTACTCCTTGCAAATTAGCTGTTTGCAAATTAGTTCCCTGCAAATTCGCCTTTTCTAATTCTGCATCTTGGAGATTTGCACCTTCCAAATTAGCTGCTTGTAAATTTGCTCTTTCTAATTGTGCGCCAATTAAATTGCATCCCGCACATTCATTAGTTGTTAATAACCGTCTGACATTGGCGGCTACAGAATCTACTGGCCAAATTGTAGGAGATGTCACAGGCGCTGGTACTGATTGCGTAGGGATAGCAGGTATAGCTTGTGTTTCTGTTTGTGCTAGGGCGTTAGGTTGATCAAACAATGAAAAGACAGTTACAAATGCTATGAATACAACTGTTAAAATCCAGGAAGTCATATTTTGAGAATTTGCTTTCTTCATCTTTTTTTCCTCATGATAATTTGAGTTATTTGCATCAAAATTAATACTTGAACGTTCTACAGTCTCACCTTGTAATAAATTGCTAATTTAATAATTGATATTTTTTAGATTACTGAAAGTGGCAGGAAGACGCTCTACATGAGCGTCTAAATTTTAGTGAAAAAGCGTTGCGAGACTAGGTATTAATTGAAACGTCCCACTCTTAGACATAATAGAGATACCTAGCCAAATCAATACAAAAGGAAAGATTTTCCGACCATAGCGGTTAAGAATAGGAGCCATCCAAGGATTACGAGTCAAGTTATAGGAAAGCAAACACCACATCCCAACTGTTAAATAACAAACACACAAAATTACTCCTAAACTGGGAAGATTAGTGCTAGCAAATAAAGGCACATAGATACCAATATTGTTTCCACCATTGGCAATCGTCACAGCAGACACGCGGTATGTTTGAGGGTCACGTAGAGTTGCTAGTAATGATTTTTTCTGCCTTCTAGATTTGACTACATGACCAAAGTCTAATGAGACATCTTGTACAGTTTCTCCGTCATCTTCACGGCTCATGAGATTACTAATACCAATAGTAATCGGGAGAATACCGAGCAATCCTACCCAAGCTTCTGGTAGAACTAAACCACCAAAGAATCCCGGAAGACTGGCAATAACTAATACTGTAAAGCCAACAAATTCACCCAGAATAATATGCTTAGGACGGAAGGTATGATTAACTTTGCCAAAAAAAGCTGTTAAGTATATATTGTCATCAAATGTAGTGGCAATAGCCGCAGATATACCAATAAGTGATGTCCCAATCAGCCAACTCATAAATCTTTACCTGCAATAGTTTAATGATGTGCAACTATTTCTACTCTGCTGAGAGAAGAAGTCAAAATAGTTCAGCAGATGGTGAAATCAAATCTTGAATTTATTGACGGCGATGTCTACGACGGGCTACGCCTACGCAATCACATCTCGATGTTTTGTGAGTACAGCCAGCTAGCTCGGCTATCTATGGATTTCATCTTATGGTTTACTAGCCAAGGCAAGCAAATACTATTTTTTTTCTAAACGATAAATAGAATTTATTAACTTTTTAATTGTTCATAAAGTAGGATGCGTTATTAACGCATCCTAGTTATTTGGTAAAATATACTGTAAATCTATCGGCTTAAATGACTTTACTCAATTATCTAGAGGAATAGAAGTGACTCAGGTAGGAAAGCAAAGAATTTCAGATAAGGCAAACCAGTTCACAGAGTCAGTCATTCGCGAAATGACGAGAGTTGCATTACAATATGGTGCGGTGAATTTGGCGCAAGGATTTCCTGATTTTCCTTGTCCACCTGAGTTAAAACGAGCAGCAATTGAGGCTATTGAGGAAGACATTAACCAATATGCGATTACTTGGGGGGATAAAGCTTTTCGTCATGCGATCGCAGAGAAAGTTAAATGGTATTTAGATTTAAATATCGATCCAGAAAGACAAATCACTGTTACTTGCGGTTCCACAGAAGCAATGGCTGCGGTGATGTTAGCTACCTTGAACCCCGGTGATGAAGTCATCGTCTTTGAACCTTATTATGAAAACTATGGCCCCGATGCAATTTTAGCTAGTGCAACTCCTCGTTACGTATCCTTACATCCGCCTGAGTGGACATTTGATGAAGCAGAATTACGTCAGGCATTCAATGAACGCACAAAAGCCATTATTATTAATACGCCCCATAACCCCACAGGAAAAGTATTTACTCGCGAAGAACTAACTTTAATTGCAGAACTTTGTCAGAAGTGGGATGTGTTGGTATTCACAGATGAAATTTACGAACATATTCTTTATGACAACACACAGCATATTGCAATGGCCACTTTACCAGGAATGGCAGAAAGAACAGTTACTATTAATGGCCTTTCTAAAACCTATAGTGTCACTGGTTGGCGAGTTGGCTATATTTTAGCTAATCCAGAATTAACAGGTGCAATTCGCAAAGTGCATGATTTTCTGACAGTTGGCGCACCTGCACCTTTGCAAAGGGCTGGTGTAGCAGCGATGAAACTTCCTGTTAGCTACTATCAAGAATTAGCCAAGTTATATCAACAAAAACGTAATCAGATTCTGCAAATTTTAGATACAGTAGGAATTCCTTATTTTGTGCCTCAAGGAGCCTATTATGTATTTGCAGATATTGCAAAATTTGGCTATCAAAATGATGTGGAATTTGCTACATATCTAATTAAAGAAATTGGGGTGGCGGTAGTGCCTGGTTCTAGCTTTTTCGCTCAATCACAGATGGGTAAGAATTTTATTAGATTTTGTTTTAGCAAGCAGCCAGAAACTTTAGCTAAAGCAGGAGAGAGATTACTCAAATTATAATCAACTCCATCTATAACTACAAAATAAAAAATTTAAGTTGGCTTAAGATTTAGTTGCATGAGCATAGATAAAATAATGCTCAGTCATATTAACATTAGAGATAAAACCAACTTTTTCTAGATGCTTTTGTAGCTCATCTGGCTGATAAAATATTTTTACTATGTCAAATTCCTGCCCATCATTTAGCTTCCGCCTTTTGTATATACTGCCATCATTGTGAAGAATGTGATTATTAGCTGTAGATGTTGGTTCAAAACGAGAGTCAATAATAAATAATTTCCCACCTACACGTACAGATTTATAGACTTTTGCTAAAAAAGATTTCAGTAATTCTGGTGGCACATGAGATAACCAAAAAGAGAAAAATACTAAATCATATTCTGCATTAGGTTCCCATGTAAATAAATCTATTTGTTGATATTCCACATTCTGTGCATTTAACTTATAACGATTAATCGCAATTACTTCTTCTGAAGCATCAATTGCAGTAATTTTATTGCTAATTTTTAACAGTTCTTGCGTCCAAATTCCCGTTCCGCAGGCTAGTTCTAAAATTTTATCGAATTGTCCAATTTGATGTAAAGCCTGTTTGACAATATCAATCTCTTGAAACCAGCGCTGGTTTATTTCCTCACCGCGATCGTAACGCCCACGACGATACAACCATTCATCATATTCGTTGGCTCTAGCACTATAGTAGGCAATTTGTTGTTCTAAAATTTGCTTGGTCATTGCCAACTTTATATCTCCTGATAAATTTTACTGTAAATTACTGTATTTTGGTAAAACTACCGTAGTATTATTCTGAAATAATTATATTGCTGACAAAAGTAAGCAATATTTCCCCAGTTTCTCGGCTATGCCTGAGAGATAAATTTTTGTTGGGTGATATTTTTATCACCTTAATCTACGGTTATTAAATCCGTTTACTGTAGATTTGCTGTTATGGCATAGGTGTTTACCATTAGAAGCAAAGTATTTATGTTGTCTGAGCGCTTTCCATCTCGAATATTAAACATTTTTCTCCGTTTTTTCCAGAACTTTCAGCACAGAAGAATTCGGATTTTTTCCTTACTGTTTGCAGTTGGGCTTGGTTTAGTTTTATTTGTGTCTGCTTGTTCTTCCAGCACAACGCAGCAAGCAACAACAACACCCACAGAACAGGCAACATCCACACCTAATCAAAGTCCAGCAGTTAGCAGTAATACAGTTAGAATCGGATTTCAAAAAGCCGGGACTATTTTAAACGCATTGAAAACCAGAGGCGATTTAGAAAAAGCTTTAGCGGCTTCTGGTGCTTCTGTTACCTGGAGTGAATTTCCATCAGGCCCGCCAATGTTAGAGGCTATCAACTCCGGTAGTATAGACTTCGGCTATACGGGAGAAGCACCGCCAATATTTGCCCAAGCTGCAGGTACACCCTTAGTCTATGTAGCTTACGATCCTTGGAGTACTAAGGCTGAAGCCATTCTCGTTCACAAAGATTCGCCAATTAAAACAGTGGCGGATCTCAAAGGTAAGAAAGTAGCTTTCGCCAAAGGTTCCAACACGAACTACCTAGTAGTAAAAGCCCTAGAAAAAGCTGGACTCCAATATAGCGACATCCAACCCGTTACCCTCCAACCTGCCGATGGACGTGCTGCGTTTGAAGGTAAAAACGTTGATGCTTGGGCAATTTGGGACCCTTATTTAGCTTTAGCAGAAAAAGCCACAGGCGCACGCACTTTAACCGACGCAACAGGATTAGCGCCGAATCGTGGTTATTATTTGGCTGCTAAATCTTTTGTAGATGCTCATACTGATACTTTGAAAATAGTTTTAGATGAAGTGAAAAAGACTAGCGACTGGGCCAAGAATAATCCTAGTGAAGTGGCTAAATTTCTCTCGCCTGCATTAGGTATTGATGCAGCTGTTTTAGAGGTAGCAGAAAAGCGTCGTGATTATGGTGTGCTGACAATTACCGATGAAGTAATTGCAAAACAGCAAGAGATTGCTGATGCATTCTACAAAATCAAACTTATACCGAAGCAAATTAATGTTAAGGACATAGTTTGGCGTAATTAGGGAATTGGGGATGGGTAATTGGTAATGGAAATTTATCTCCTTGTTATCCCCTAATTCCCAGTCCCCAATCCCCAATCCCCAGTCCCCAATCCCCCAGGTGATGATATGGAAATAACTACACAACTGATAAAAACCGATGTACTAGTGATTGGCGGTGGTACGGCGGGGACGATGGCCGGAATTAAGGCGAAACAGGCTAATCCGGCGGCAGATGTCCTGATTTTGGAGAAGGCTAATATTCGGCGGAGTGGTGCGATCGCAATGGGAATGGATGGCGTAAATACAGCCGTCATTCCTGGGTACTCAACGCCAGAACAGTATGTCCGCGAAGTCACCATTGCTAATGATGGGATTCTCCATCAAAAAGCTGTCTACCAAACCGCCTTGCTAGGCTTTGAAACTATTCAAGAACTAGAAAGTTGGGGTGTGAAGTTCCAAAAAGACCCCCAAGGCAATTACGATGTTAAGCAAGTGCATCGGGTAGGCAAATATGTATTGCCAATGCCTGAAGGCAAAGATTTAAAAACCATTCTTACCCGACAGGTGAAGCGCCATAAAGTTAATGTTACCAACCGCGTTATGGCGACTAGGGTTTTGGTAAGAGAAGGAAGGGCGATCGGTGCGGTTGGGTTTGATGTACGTGGTGGGGATTTTGTTGTCATCCAAGCTAAAGCCGTCATTCTTTGCACTGGTGCTTGCGGAAGGTTGGGATTACCTGCGTCAGGCTATCTCTACGGTACTTATGAAAACCCCACGAATGCGGGTGATGGTTACTCAATGGCTTACCATGCAGGCGCAGAATTGAGTAACATTGAATGCTTCCAAATTAATCCCTTAATTAAAGATTACAACGGCCCGGCTTGCGCTTATGTTGCCGGGCCTTTTGGTGCATATACCGCCAACGCAGAAGGACACCGCTTCATTAATTGTGATTATTGGAGTGGGCAAATGATGCTAGAAATTTGGAAAGAATTGAACTCTGGTAAAGGGCCAATTCAGTTAAAAATGACGCATTTGGATGAAGATACTATTTCTGAAATTGAGTCTATTTTATGGTCAAATGAAAGACCAAGCCGGGGAAGATTTCATGAAGGTAGAGGCGAAAACTATCGCACCCACGGTATTGAGATGAATATCTCAGAAATTGGCTTGTGTAGCGGACATAGTGCTTCTGGTGTTTGGGTAAATGAAAAAGCTGAAACCACAGTACCAGGATTGTATGCAGCTGGAGATATGGCAAGTGTTCCTCATAACTATATGATTGGGGCATTTGTATTTGGTCGTTTGGCAGGAACTCATGCAATTGATTACATCCAAGATTTGGAACATTTAGAACCTGATGCTGAATTTTTAGATGCAGAAAAAGCGAGAATTTATGCACCATTAAATCAGCCTAATGGCATTCCCCATACTCAGGTTGAATATAAGCTACGGCGACTAGTAAATGATTATTTACAACCGCCAAAATCAAATTACAAAATGGAGATTGGGCTGAATAGTTTTGTTCGTTATCATGATGCTCTAGCTCAAATGGGAGCGCGCGATCCACATGAATTAATGCGCTGTATGGAAGTGCATTTTATTAGAGATTGTGCGGAGATGGCTGCAAGAGCATCTCTATATCGTCGAGAAAGCCGTTGGGGACTTTACCACTATCACTTAGATTTTCCTGAGAAGAATAATCAAGAGTGGTTTTGTCATGTAAATTTGAAGAAGAATGCAGCGGGGGAAATGGTGTTATTTAAGCGTGATGTTGAACCTTATATTGTGGATGTGGATTTAGGTAGAGAGGTTTATGATGTAGCAGTTAAATAAGTTAATGAATAATTAACCACAGATAAACCTTTTCTTTAATGATTAATGAGAAATGTGCAAATGCCTATTTATGATTCCATTGGTCAACAATATACAACAACTCGCATCCCTGACTATCGCATTGTGCAGAAGATAATCGACTTACTCAATTTACCACCAGGTAGTCTGATTGCTGATATTGGCGCGGGAACTGGTGGTTACTCACAGGCGCTAGCTAATCGGGGATTTTCTGTTTATGCAGTTGAACCATCATCGGTAATGCGTCAACAAGCATTAGAACATCCACAAGTGCAATGGTTTAATGGCTATGCAGAAGCTTTACCTTTAGCCGATAAATCTGTAGATGGAGTGATTAGTATTCTGACAATTCATCATTTTTCTAATTTAGATAAAGCATTTCAAGAAATGCATCGGATTATTCGGGATGGGCCAATTATATTGCTAAGTTTTGATATTAGATTTGCTCAAAGAATATGGTTGTATGATTATTTCCCTTGGATGTGGGAAGATGCATTAAAATTTCTCCCGCTGCATGAAATTATCAGTTTAATTGAGCAGAATACTCAAAGGAGAATTGAAGTCATACCTTTGATGTTACCCTACGATTTATCTGATTTATTTGCTGCAGCTGCTTGGAGACGACCTGAGTTATATCTTCAAGCAGAAGTACGCGCTGGAATATCTTCTTTTGCTTTAGGTAATGCTGATTTAATTGCATCTGGTGTTAAATCTCTTGCAGCAGATTTAAGTAGTGGGGAATGGGATGCAAAGTATGGAGATATTCGTCAGGTTACAGAAATTGATGCAGGTTATCGTTTTTTTAAAGCAAAGATTGTTAACTAAAAATATCATACATAAATTCTTTGTGAAATATTAGTCTTGCTGTAGGGTGGGCATTGCTGAGAAGAAAAATCTACTAACAATTACAGAGGTATCACATGGCTTTAATTAATCAAAGAGTAGATGTTCCCGTGATTGTGGACGAGTCTAAATGTTTAGAAAAATGTAGAGTTTGTATTGAAGTTTGTCCACTGGATGTACTAGCCAAAAATCCGGAAACTGGCAAAGCATATATGAAATATGACGAATGCTGGTTTTGTCTTCCTTGCGAAAGGGAATGTCCAACAAATGCCATTAAGGTGCAAATTCCTTTCTTATTAAGGTAAAGATATAGTTCCAAAACAATTGGGACACAATGCCCAATTGTTAATAGTAATGCCTACCCTACAGTATGATTAGTGGTTCACTCACTTAAAAGGCGATCGCTCGACTTTAACTATCATTAAATCAGGTCAGTATAGGAATTTTATCTCAAAAATGTAACAAGGTTATGTCCCAATATCAGGTGAATCTTCATGTGAGGTTGAATATTGGCGAGGCTATTGCAACTGTCTGGGGTTGCGATTTGTCAGAAGGTTACGTAGAAATTAATGGTAAATACTCAACTTAATTATTAATTTTGCAATGTCAATAAATATAGATTCGGAATTAAATGAATGGTTGGAAATGTTGCGATCGCCTGATGTCAGCGATCGCTTAGTTGCGGTAAAAACCCTGCAACACTTGGGGGATGAGGCGGCGATTGATGCGCTAATTGTCGCCTTACAAGACGAAAGCACCGCCGTGCAGAAAATCGCTATTACGGCTTTATGGGAAATTGCCAATCCTGTCGCTGTTCCCGCCTTATTACCTTGTCTAGCTTCAGCAGATGCAGAAGTTCGCAGTGAGGCGCTGTCAGCTTTGGGGGAGTTGACATCTTCAGAAGATTTGCTGTTGTTGCTAGATGCTTTACAGCAACCGGATATTAACCTGCAACTGAACGTGTTAATTTTGTTGCGAAAGATACATGATGCTCAGTCTCTCCCGGCGGTGCTATCCTTCTTTGAATCAGAACATCCCCAACTGCGAGAAGCGGCTGTTACTACTCTTAGCTATCTCAATCAAGTGCAGATATGCCCGCCAGCTTTATCTTTAATACGCGATCGCCATGACAATGTACGCCGTGCAGCGGCACTTACCTTAGGGCATTTGGCAGATGCAGAGATAGTAGATTTACTTGGTAATGCATTAAATAATGATACCGATTGGCAAGTAAGGCGCAATGCTGCTAAATCTCTCGCGCTTCATGCTGATGCCAAAATTATTCCGACTGTACTAATTTCATTGAAAGATGAACATTGGCAGGTGAGAAAATTTGCGATTCAAGTATTGCAGAAAATACCCGATATTCAGTCTTTACCTGCACTAATTGCCGCGCTAACAGATGAATATTCAGATGTGAGGAAAGAAGCTGCGATCGCACTTGGCAATTTGGGTAAAACTGAAGCTTTAAATGCCCTCAAACAAGCGCTAGATGATCCTGATCGGGAAGTTAGTATTTACGCACAAAAGGCAATTCAGAAAATTGCAGAACTAACGAAAACATCATGAATAAAAAAGTTTTATAATTCTGCTAATGGGAAGGCAATAAATCCAGTTTTTAGGCCGCGTTTGAATCCTACTTGTTCATAAAAGCGTAAAGTTTCTTCGCGTTTTGAACTAGTTAAAAGCATAACTTTATAACAGTTATGCTGCCATGCAATATTTAAAGCATAACGTATCACTTGTGTACCCAATCCCTGTTTTCGATAATCGGTATGAGTCACAACATTTTCAATAATTCCGTATGGACTTGCGCCGCGTGTTAGGTTGGGAATAATCGTCAAATTACATGTTGATACTAACTTACCAGAAATGTCAGCTACAATATAAAAAAGACGTGGATTGTTTAGAATTTCATCCCACAGAGATTGCAAAATGTTATCAGCAGGTAAAGGCGCATCAACTGGATTCAAATGTTGATATAAACTCAGAAGTTGTGGAAGTTCATCGCGTATAATTAAACGAATTGTGATGATTGTATCTGGTAAATTAGCAATGTTAATTATCTGCGGTTTAGCTATAGGCATAAATTGAGAATTCGTAATTAAATCGAGATAGGGTGTGTTATGCCGTAACGCACCTTGAATTGTTGGTGGTGCGTTGCGCTGCGCGACAACACAACGCCAGTTTGCTCAAGTCGAGCCAGCCGCTTGCGGGGGTTCTCCCCGTTGTGCGGACTGGCGTGGGAAACCCGCCCACGCAACTGGCTCCCTACATTTTTAAGCAGAAGGTGTTAATAAATCAATTGTACTAGCTGGCTGATTTGGTGTTTGTGATTTCCGCAATGTGACAAATGCAAGGATAGCAACTACTGTTAAATAAATACGTTGTAACCAAACATTGCTCAATTTAAGAGTTAAACGTCCGCCAATTATGCCACCTATAAACATTGTAGTGCCAAGAATTATTCCTAAATCGTAATTTACTATCCCTTGTTGTAAAAAAATGATGGTGGCGATTAAGGAAGAAAATATATTGATAAATTTAGTAGTTGCGATCGCTTCTACAAATGTCATCCGAAATAGCATTATATAAGCTGCGGTGAGGAGAGTGACATAACCACCACTGAAAAAACCTCCATAAATACCAAGAATAAACGTGACTACATAGCCAGCAATTTCTGCAATGCGTGGGGGTATAAGTTGAGATGGGCTTATTCCAGCATGACGATTAATGACTGATAAGATAGCTACTATTATCATTGAAATAGAAATTATTAATGGCATTGATTTAGAGGGTAAAATCAGTACCAATAATGCGCCTAAAAATGAACCGACTATAGTTAATACAGTTAGTAATGGTAAGCGTTTAGGATTAATAACTTTCTTCCCAATAAAGGGCAATGTCCCGCCTATACTCATTAAAGTTAATGCAAACATATTGGTAGCGATCGCAGTTCGGGGTTCTATGCCAAATTCCAACATGACAGGCACAGTAATTAAAGATGTACTACCAGCAATCACACTAACAATGCTGGCTGAAAAAAATATTCCAGCCAGCAGAATTATCTGCAAAATATCCACGGTTTAATTTTATAAATACTGATATTTAGTATTTTATAATTTGATTTAGTAATTATTTGCTAAGTTATTAATTCTTAAAAATAGCAAAATTTTATACCAATTTTATTAGTAAAAATTCGATGGAGTTGGTAACAAATAAGTTGCTAATAAAATGTTTTTAATATTAATTTTTTATCATCAGAGGTGGGCAATGCCCACCAAAAAAAATTATTGATTTAATTTAAGCCCAATTGCGTACCACAACAATTTTGAATTGACGTTCTTGGGGCAAAATGTAATCCAGCGAAACGTAGCGTTCTAAAGCCCAGGTTCGCAAATCTTGGATAGCACTAGGAAAGATATCATCAGGGATACTCCAAGCTGCACTTTGGATTTTATTTTCTTGGTCTTCTATTAATTTACCTACAGTTTCTTCAACTCGCCATTGAGCTGCAATTTCGGTTTCTAGAGTTGCACCTTGTGCTTCTAATTCTGCTAAAACCTCTTCTTCAGTCGCACCATAACGCGGTAAAGGATGACCATATCTTTCTAAAATAGCTCTCCAATGCTCAGTAAATTCCCATCTCTGTGCATTTACTTCTGAACTAGCATGAATAGAATTAGCATATCCGTGAGTGTAAAGCAAAATACCACCAGGTTTCAATACACGACGGATTTCTGCTAACGCCTGTTTCCAAGCAGAAATTAGATGAAAGACATGAACAACCAACGCCACATCAAAAGAGTCGCTAACAAAAGGTAAAGCTGTAGCATCTCCTTTAATTGCTGTGAGTTTATGAGACACACCTTCTAGTTTTCGGTGCAGTTCAGCTAACATCTTTTCTGAGACATCTATACCAGTGTAAGAATAGCCTCTTTTCGCAATTGGTACAGCAATTCTGCCAGTACCAATTCCTGTTTCATAAAACTTAGTATCTGCGGTTGGGGAAACTAAATTGAGAATAAAGTCTGTGACTTGTTCAGAGATTCCTGGGGGAAGTCCTCTGGTAGCATCGTAAATATTAGAAACTCGATCAAATGAAACAGTTGTAGTCATATATTTGTCCTTTGTGATTTGTCATTTGTCCTTGTTTAATACAAATGACTGATAAGTGCTATGTCAAATAGAGTATTAAGCGCAATTGAGGTGTATAAACTCACGGATTAAGCCCCCAAATTAAAATTCGCTTATAGGGGAAAAATAATGGACAATCATCGGGTAAAATGTTGAATAATTTTTGTTGATATCTGGCTACAAATCGCTCATAAGTTTGGGTGTCTAGCTGTGTTTCATAGGCGGTAAGTAACGTTCCCCGATACCATTCCACTACAGCTTCTCGCGATGGTAACAAATGACCGTATATTTGCAACTTTACTTGTTGCTGAACAAAGCCTAACTTATAAAGTAGTTTAGCATAAGCTACTGGAGAAAGTACTTCTAAGCGTCGCACATATCCCTTTAATTCTTGACTAAATTCTTGTGCTGTCTCTACAGCTAATTGATGCACTGGCTCATCATCCATTGCCGGAATTTGTATTGCTAATTGTCCGCCTGGTTGCAATTTATCTCGTAATTTAGCAAATAATGTTTCGTGTTCTGTTAACCACTGTAAAGCAGCGTTAGAAAACACTACATCAAATTTACCTGCTCCTGGGTTATCCTCAATTTTTCCTTGCTCAAATCGCAAACCATTACCTGCAAACTGACTTGCTACCGATAGCATTTTTTCAGATGCATCGATTCCCAGGGTTTCTTTAGCAGCTAATGTTTCATGGAGATATTTGGTTAACTTTCCGGTTCCACATCCTAAATCTAAAACTTGTAGATTATCTCTAGGATTTACCAAATCTACTAAATCGTAAAAAGGGCGACTTCTTTCTGCTTGAAATCGTTCATATTGTTCTGGGTTCCATTTATCTGGCATTTTAATACCCTATTTTTATTCATTCAGCGATCCACATTTGTCTGCTTCAAAATGGCTAAAGCTAATCCAGCGAATTTTTGATGAGTCAATAATCTGATTTACTGCATCACGTACTTGGGGAAATAGTTTCTTCAAACCTGTATGAAATAATAATGGTTCTTCATCCTTGACTAAAAATTGGCTAAATTGCAAATCTATATTTGAGTCATAAGTAGAGATGCGATAGATATCTGGAGCAATTTCGGTAATGTTAGTCATAGTAGTTCAATTTATATCGGTAACAACGAAACATGAGCAGAAACTACTTTCCATCCATCTGGAAATCTGTACCAAGTTTGGCTTTGTCTCCCAAAACGCTCTACACCATTGATAATGCGGCGAAATTCTAAAGTTACAGTTGCTGTATCCTTGCCAAAAGTCACTACTTTAAGATTAGAAATTTCTCGCTCAATTTTTGGGTTCGGTCGAGAGGCGCGAAAATTGCGAATCTCTTCACTACCGTAGAGGTTTTCTGTTACACCAAAGCGCACTACTTCTGGTGCATCCCAAAATAAACTATCCATCACATCTAAATTGTTATTAGCCAAAGCCTCTTCGTACTTGAGGTATAAAGCAGTTACTTCAGCTACAACAGCAGGATCGTTTACTGTAGTCATTTTTGTTACCTATTTACGAACTGCGAATTATTTGGTCGCGGAAACCGGATATTTGCCGCATCAAGAATAGCGAGTCTATGATACAGAGACTAGCACCTAGCATGATAGTAAGCAAAACCCACTATACCCAATAACAAAGCAGAATCAGTAAGGCGATATACCACCCAGCTAGTAGCCACTTGGGTCATAGACGTACCAATTAGAGAAATTGCTTGACCTGTGTAGAAAAGGCTAAAATTTCTGGAACAAAAAGCACGTAGCATGGATTATTTGCTGTCTGTCGCCATACATCACCTCTAGCCGTGAATAAAAAAGTAAATAGTCATTCCAAAGGCAACAAATATGACAAATTTTCTAATTAATTGTGGTTTAACTCTACGTGCATAATGGGCGCTAAGATATCCGCCTAAAGAACCACCTACAGCCATTAAAATCGCTTGTTCCCAAGCAATTACACCTGCAAAAATAAAGGGAATAATGGCAATTCCATTAATACAACTGCCTAAAAATGCTTTAAAAGCGTTAATTGTATGAATATTTTTGATACCCAAAAATGATAGGGTTGCTAACATTAAAATTCCTAAACCTGCGCCGAAAAAACCGCCATAGATAGCGATCGCTAATTGCGCCAAAGCAAGGTTAAATATAGGTACAGATTCCGGCGTTGACTTTTGACTGTGAAGCTGCAACCATCCTCTAAAACTATCACCAAAGGTAAATACTAGGGTTGCTGATAGCAATAGATAAGGTATGAGCTTTTTAAACACATCAGCAGATGTATAAAGTAAAGCTAAAGAGCCAATAATTCCACCAAGTAGACTTATGCCACATAACAACAAAAAAACTTGCCGCTTAATGCCTAAATCTTTACGATAGGCTCCAGCACTAGCTAAAGCACCTACCCAAAGGGCGGTATTATTAGTAGCATTCGCAGTGATTGGCGGTACACCTGTAAAAAGTAAGGCTGGAAACGTAATAAAACTTCCACCACCTGCAACAGCATTCAACCCACCTGCAATGAAAGCGGTGCTGAATAAAAGTAAGTTATGGAGAATATTTAAAGATGGTGGCATGATTTTTTGGTTACAAATTAGGAATTATCAATTTAGGAATCTCGTGGGTAGAATGAGAAATCCAATCAGCACCTTCAGTTGTCAGAATATTGGACATGGAGATTCGTAGAAATATAGGGCGATCGCACAACTGAGTTAAAGTAAATTGAGATTCAGCCTCACAGACATTGCATAACCAAATACAGTCATACCCGCATTAACTCCAGCCATCACACCTGCTGGTATATCTTCAATAACTACAAATTTTTGGGGAGAAAATCTCATCATTTCCACCCCATACAAAAATACATCTAGATGAGGTTTGCTACCTATGAGTACTGTAGCTGTAAAGATTTTTCCAGAAGCTAATTGTCGATTGCGTAGGCGTAGCCCGTCGTAGACATCGCTTCTTTTCGCCAAAGCAGCAATTGTCTTCAATCATGACTATTGAGTACAGCCACTATAGCTTGCCCCATATCACCAGGACTGAAAATACCAACAGTTTTGATTTGCATGGAAAGCTTGATGCCAAACAAAATGCTGTTCAATTAGTACTGATGTGCATAGTTGGACTTAGCACCAGTACTCATTGTCCAGCATGGGTTTGGAGATTGAGTTATGAAATAAAATACGGTAAATTGATTGAATTAATGTATTTTAGCTCTCAACAGAAAACTATCACAAATTGTTCTCAGAAAGCAAGTAATTCCATGACTCAAAAAGCCGAATTCTCTCGATTTATTATCGCTTTTATTGCTGGCTTTCTGGCAGTGCTGGTATTTCATCAAGGTTTACTTGCGCTGCTACACGCCGTTAATTTTGCTCAACGTCCAGCCTATCAAACAACACCTACACAACCTTTTGGGATACCGCAATTTTTATCCAGTGCTTTCTGGGGAGGAATTTGGGGTTTAGTTTGGGCAACAATCACAGTACGCTGGCGAATAAACAAAAATTATTGGTTAGCAGCTTTAATTTTTGGTGCAGTTGCACCGACATTGATTGCTTGGTTTGTTGTTGCACCATTGAAAGGTTTGCCCATAGCTGGAGGTTGGAAACTACCTGCAATGATTACAGCTTTACTGGTTAATGGTGCTTGGGGATGGGGAACCGCTTTATTATTTAATTGGTTTGCCAGAAGACAAGTATTGCAGTGACAGCAACAATCAGACTAGCCAATGAACAAGATGCATCACCAATGCTGGCAATTTATGCGCCAATTGTCCGCGAAACGACTATTTCCTTTGAGCTAGAACCACCTAGCGAAACGGAGTTTCAGCAGCGAATTCAAAACTATCAACAGCAAATGCCTTGGCTAGTTTGTGAAATTCATGGTGAGGTTGTCGGCTACGCTTATGCTAGCCCTTATCGTACTCGTGCAGCTTATCAATGGTCTGTAGAATCTTCTGTGTACGTCAGTGAGAATCATCGCCGTAAAGGAATTGCCAAAGCCTTATATATGGCGCTGTTAAAGTTACTGCAACTACAAGGATTTTATAACGTGGTAGCTGCGATCGCTTTACCCAATCCAGCCAGTATAGCTGTACATGAAGCTGTTGGTTTTGTGCCTGTAGGAGTCTTTCCTAAAATTGGGTTTAAATTTGGTAAGTGGCATGATATAGGATATTGGCAATTATCTCTCCAAGCCGAGCAATCTTTCTTAATTGAGAACCACAACACACAACCCATTAATCCACCACTTTCCCTATCAGCAATACAGAAATCGCCTTTGTGGGATGAAGCATTAACAACTGGACTATTGCAGCTACGAATTTAACTCAGTAAAAAATTAATCTCTGGAAAACTCGGCGTTCCTCTGCGTTGGAAAACTTTGCTCTCTACAGCTAAAATATGTCAGAAATCACCAATTTCTCTGCATCTCAACTAATTTCACTATACCGCGATCGCCAATTATCACCCGTTGAAGTCACCAAAGCTGCCTTAGAAAGAATCGATACTTACAATAACTTAGTTAACGCCTTTGCGATCGTTGATGAAAACACAGCTATTGCTGAAGCCCAAGCCTCAGAATTACGTTGGTTAAACGGTAATCCCCTGGGCTTATTAGATGGAATACCCTTTACAGCCAAAGATTTATTGTTAACTAGGGGATTACCCACACGCCGAGGAAGTAAAGCAATTAACGCCAATCAACCTTGGGAAGAAGATGCACCAGCCGTAGCCCGGTTACGAGAACAGGGTGCAGTATTACTGGGAAAAACCACAACCTCAGAATTTGGCTGGAAGGGTGTCACCGATAGCCCCCTGACTGGTATCACCCGTAATCCTTGGAATAGAGAACTAACCCCCGGAGGTAGTAGCGGAGGGGCGGCTGTGGCGGCTGCATTGGGCTTAGGAACAATCCACCTGGGTACAGATGGCGGCGGATCTTCCAGAACACCGGCGGCGTTAACAGGGGTATTTGGTTTCAAACCCAGTTTTGGGCGTGTCGCTGGTTATCCATCAGCCCATACAGGGAGTTTATTTCATATTGGGGTTCTGACTCGCACTGTTAACGATGCAGCCATTACCTTAAATGCGATCGCTCATCCGGATGTGCGTGATTGGTATGCTTTACCAGATATACAACAAGACTATAATTTGGATTTAGATAAAGGTGTAGCGGGATTGCGAATCGCCTACAGTCCTAACTTTGGATACGCCGATGTCGATCCAGAAGTCACCGCCTTAGTCAAAGTTGCAGCGGATATATTTGCCAAGCTTGGCGCTGTTGTTGAACAGGTAGATCCTGGGTTCACTAATCCTCGCAGTATTTTTCAAACATTATGGCAAGCGGGTGCAGCTAAGTTACTACGTGGTTTTAGTGCAGAACAGCAAGCTGTGATTGAAGAAGGCTTGCGGAATATCGCCCAACAAGGCGATCTCATCACACTAGCAGAATACCTCAGCGCCCAAGATGCACGGGAAGCTTTAGGAAGACATCTGCAACGCTTTCACCAAAACTATGATTTATTGATTACTCCCACCTTATCCGTAGCTGCTTTTTCCGTCGGACAAAATCGACCCCCGTCATATATTGACAATCCCCAACGCGATTGGTCACCCTTTACATATCCGTTTAATCTCACGCAACAACCTGCGGCTTCTGTACCTTGCGGCTTCACCAGCAACGGCTTACCTGTAGGTATCCAAATTGTCGCCGCCAAATACCGAGATTTACTAGTATTGCAAGCCGCTAAAGCTTATGAAACTGTTTCACCTTTCGTTATGCCTTTAGACTTGTTTAAGGCTAGCAAAAAACTCTCGTAGTCATCGTAGTTAGGAAAAACATCAGTTGCACCTTCGTTAAATAATGCTTGGGCTGCATTGTCTGCAGCTATACCAATAAATGCATATCCTAACTTACGTGCCGAACGAATATCCCAAACACCATCGCCAATGTAAACAACTTCTGGGAAACTTTGATTGTAATAAATTTCAGCGCGAGAAAGTGCGATTGCCATTATCCCCTCTCGCGAATCGTCATCATCCGAAAACGCACAAGGAATATTATCAATAGGAAGATGAGCCGATTTTAACTTGAATATCGCTGATGCAGCCCAACCGCCTCCCCCATAGGCTACCTGATAGTCATCAGATGCGAGTAGCCTTTGCAACATATCAAATGCACCTGCTATTGCTTTGACTCCATTGTTTGCTTGTGCGCCATCAAAGAGTAATTCTAAAAAACGCTGTTGAAATACTTCAACCTCTTTAGGTGTAGGAATGCAACCAAGTTTACTCTGACAGACTTCCTTGAGAATGCAAGCATCTGTTACATGATTGTATGATGTCCAGTCGTTTGATACTTCCAAAACACCAAATACTTCAAACAACGCCTGTAAATATGATTCATCATCCAGGTGATTGGACTCAGTCAGAGTACCATCAATATCAAACATTACTAATTTCACCATCTTTACCGCAACACATCGCCAATCAATTATTATTTGTTAAATCTATGCTGAAAATACAAAATTTTGATAGATAAAGTGTCATTTTAGCAATTTCCATTACTTGTGTTCTGTTGATGGACATGAGATGCTACTTTATATTAAGTACGTTTAACCGATAAATTTACAGTATTTTACTTGTCTTGACAGGTAAAAATAGATTTGGTGCATCCTTGATAAAAGAATGCACTGGGAATTATTTTGCAGACTTACACAATATTTGCGTGAGATAGTAGGGAGTGAGAACATGAATTTAAAATATTTCCTTTCCAGGTTAAGAAAACCTAAGTTAAAAGCTAAAACCTTTGCTCTATTAGCAATATTTTTTGCTATATTTTTGATTCCTTTATTACCAATTTCAGCATTTTCAGCTAATCCTAGCGCTAAAATTCAGTTTGTTTCGCCTAATTGGCTTGCAGAAAATTCTCAAGATAAAAATTTACGAATTTTAGATGTCAGAAATTTTCCTCTCGACTATATAGAGGGACACTTAGCTGGTGCTGTAAATATTGCTGATACTGCTTTTCGCGGCCCGAGAGAAGGCTTACCCGTACAGTATTGGAATAATGAAAAGTTAGGAAAAATCTTTGCCAATTCAGGTTTAACAAATAATAGCCGTGTGCTTGTATATTCAGATGGTAGAGATGTTCTCGGCGCAACAATGGTTGCTTATTTACTAGAACGTTCTGGATTAAAAGATATCGCTGTATTAGACGGTGGCTACACAGGTTATAAAGCTGCTAATAATGTCACCAAAGAATTTCCCCAATACAAAGTTGGTAAATTTACTGTCAAAGATAACCCTTCAGTTCGCGTCAGTTTAAATGATGTGAAAAAACTGATTGGTAAACCAGGAGTTACCTTCATCGATCCTCGACCAGAAAAATTGTTCCGAGGTGAAGAAAATATTTGGATACGCAACGGACATATTCCAGGGGCGCGGAATATTCCTTGGGTAACATTTATGGATGCTCAGAATCCTCACAAATTAAAGTCATTAGATGAAATTAAGAAGATTCTCGCAGATAAAAAGATTGACCCCAAAAATGATATTATTGTTTCTTGTAGCACGGGACGAGAAGCAACATTACAATATGTCGTCTTAAAGCATCTTTTGGGTTATCCCAAAGTTAGGATTTATGAAGGTTCTTGGACAGAATATAGCGCTCAGAAAGATTTACCCGTAGCTACTGGAGATGAGAAAGTAACCTAATACCAAATCAGGAAAAATCCATGAAATATGCAATTTTATTAATTGCAGCATCTATCATCACATTGTTCCCAGTAGTAGATGTATTTGCAGCTAACAATCCCCAGGAAGATAACTTGGTTAGCTGTAGAAGAAGCAAAGACCAACCACCAGGAGATTCAACAAGCGATCGCTCCGGATCTTAGTACAACATTTGCTAATTCATCATGAATCAAATTTAGCAATACTCTGCTAACAGTTACACTAATTCCTTGTCCTCAATCAAGTTCTGAGTGATGTTTTCCATCGCTCAGAATTATTTATTACTTCACAAAGATTACGAAATCCTGTTACGGTTTGAACCCCTTTAATAGATATTTTTCCAGAAAATGATTCACTTCCTCGGCACATAACCCGACATGAACTATTTTCCCTGCAGTTTTGAGAATATCTAATCCTTTACCGTTATTGCGCGGATCTGAATCGACTATCGAAACATATATTTCTTGAATGCGCGGATCTTTAGCGATCGCCCAAGCACAAGAGGGTGTGCGTCCTTGAAAAGAACAAGGTTCAAGAGTAACGTACATTTGTAAAAACGGTAAATCTCGACCTTGAATGTAGGTGAGTGCATCAGCCTCAGCGTGATTTTTCCCAGGTGAATGCGTATATCCTACTGCTACTATCTCACCAGAATGGACTATGACACAACCTACTGGTGGGTTCGGTAAGCATTCTGGTAAAGCTTTTCTGCTGTGAGCTAAAGCAGCCAACATAAATTTATCGTTCATATTGTTGAATCTCTGTATGAAAAGCTAGCCAGCAAATCTCTTTTTTAATATCCTCGTTGCGAACGATGGTTTCTCTGCGACACGCTATGCGATCGCCTTGTGCATCCCTTCCCTAGCTTCTATCCTAGATACTTTGCAATATTTAATATTTGATAGCCTAATAATTCGTATATCATACACTTGTGTTTGCCAGCACATATTTTTTTGGATGGATTGTGTAAGCTGTATCTTGATTGTCCAGTCATAGTTGAATGCCTGTACCAAATATGATTACCTCAAAGCCTTACAGCCAAAAGATTTTATAAAACTGCCATCCACATACAATTATTTTTTGGGCGTATGTCAGTAGTTGAAAGCTTAAACTTTCGTCTTTTCATAAGTCACTTACTAGCTATTGATAAGGGTTTGAATAAGATGTGTCAGGCTATCAGTCCAATATAAGTTTTGAGCAGTTAGCAATCAGCCAAAGTTTTTTAGCAGCAGTCTCAGGATGACTGATGTTGTGGGAAAAGCGATCGCTATTAGCGAACCGCATTATTGAAGAACAGAACAAAGTAGATGAGTAAAACAAGCAGGTTTCGGTTAGGTGCATTTATTCAAGCCACTGGACATCATATCTCTGCATGGCGACACCCTGATGTCCAAGAAAATTACAAAGAATTCTTAATTTTGGACGAATCACCACAAGTAGATAAAAGCTTTATCAGGGCATAGGGTATGGGGATTTCTCTGTTTGTCCCCCTTTCCTTGTCCTCCAATTCATAATGGGAAATCGACATGACAACAACGACTAACCTCGATTTTCGCGCTCATGAGGCACTACGTCTCATCGGCCCCGATCCGGAAAACTGGGTGAGCGATCGCCCAGGTATTGATCACAATGTGACCATTGTTGGTGGTAGTGGTAGCGGTAGTGTCTTTGCGTTTGCGCTCCGACGTGCAGGTATCGGCCGCGTCACAGTGATTGATGCAGCCGATGACGAAAGCCATGCTGGCGTATGGTTGACAAGAGCCCGGATGAAAAAGCTCCGCACGCCGAAGAATCTACCCGGCCCGGAATTAGGCATTCCGGAATTGTCCTTTCAAGCTTGGTATGAAGCGCGACATGGTGCTGAAGCTTACGCAGCAATAGACCGGATTCCCCGAGTACTCTGGGCTGAATATCTTAGCTGGTATCGGCAGTTTCTCGGTATTTCAGTACGTTACCGGACGAAGTTAGTCAGAGTTGAGCCTGCTGAAGGTTTCTTGCGCCTATACCTTGAGGTAAACGGTGTATCGCAAATAGAAACTACCCGCAAAATTATCTTCGCTAACGGTGTGGCTGGTACTGGTGGCGCGTATATACCGCCTGTACTGGCTGATTTACCACGCAATTTATATGCACATACCTCCGAGTTGATTAACTTTGAAGCATTGCAGGGTAAAACTGTAGCAGTGTTGGGTGCGGCGGCTTCAGCTTTCGATGCTGCTGGGGTAGCACTGGAAACGGGAGCCAAGGAAGTACATTTGTTTGCCCGCAGAGAGGCGATCGCATCTTTACCCATAAATCGCGTGCGTGGTTATCCTGGCGCTTACTTCAACTATCCAGAACTACCTGATGCAGCTCGCTGGTTTCAAGCTTGGCGATTTCGGCAAGTAGGTTCCACACCACCACCTGATGCCATTGAACGGGTAATCGCCTTTCCTAATTTTTACCTGCACCTATCTGCACCTTGGAAATCTGCAAGGGAAAAAGGCGATCGCATTGTCGCCCAGGTGAATGATAATGTTTTCGAGTTTGATTTTGCGATCGCTGGTACTGGTTACTTTGTCGATCCCACAAAGCGCCCCGAACTAGCCGATTTTTCCCAGCATATTGCCTTGTGGCGCAATCGCTATCAGCCACCGGCAGAACAGCGCGATGAAGATTTAGGAACGCACCCTTACCTCGGCAAAGCCCACGAGTATTTAGAGAAAGTACCTGGTACTGCGCCATACCTCAAAGATATTCATGTCTTCAATCCGGCTGGTTTTGTCAGCTTTGGCTTACCAATTGGTGATGTACCCAGCATTCGCCGTGACATCCCTGCAATAGTGTCCCGCATCAGCCATGACTTATTCTTCGCTGATTGGGAACAACATGAAGCACGCATCACCAGCAACAACATCGCCCCTGACTTTGAAGACTCATTGTACGCCGCCGCAGTTTGGAAACAGCCAGCGAAGGTTGCGATTAGTTAGTAAAGCAAGGGGGCAGGGAGCAGGGGGACAAGGAATTTTAGATTTTAGATTTTAGATTTTAGATTCAAACCCAATCCAAAATCGCAAATCCAAAATCCAAAATTGAATTGCCCATGCCCTATGCCCCATGCCCCATGCCCAATTTGATAAAATTTATGACATTACCAACTACAAATCTCGGTAAAACTGGCTTAACGGTTTCGCGCCTTGTTTTAGGCACAATGACCTTTGGATTGCAGACTGACGAAGAAACTTCCAGGGTGATTCTCGATACAGCCGCCGATGCTGGTATCAATTTTTTAGATACAGCCGATGTTTATCCATTAGGCGGTGGAGTTACTACAGCCGGACGCACGGAAGAAATCATTGGGCGCTGGCTCAAAGGTAAACGCGAACATTTTATCCTAGCTACCAAAGCTGTCGGCAAGGTAGGCCCTGCACCTTGGGATCAGGGTGCTTCACGCAAACATCTTTTAGATGCAATTGATGCTTCCCTCAAACGCTTGGGAACCGATTACGTTGATTTGTATCAATTACACTCTGATGATGCGTCAACTCCCTTAGATGAAACTCTTGAAGCTCTAGACATCATAGTTCGTTCTGGTAAAGCACGTTATATTGGGGTTTCCAATTTCTTAGCTTACCGACTTAGCCGCGCTTTAGGTCGGGCGGATGTGCGAAATTTAACTCGCTTTGTCTCAATTCAGCCCCGCTATAATTTGTTGTTCCGCGAGATTGAGCGCGAACTATTACCCCTAGCGCAAGAGGAAGGATTGGGTGTAATTCCTTACAATCCATTAGCAGGGGGTTTACTGACTGGTAAACATAATCTTGCTCAAGGCCCCACCCAAGGAACTCGTTTTACCTTGGGTTTAGCCGCAGAACGTTATCAAGATCGTTATTGGCGCGATCGCGAGTTTAATACTGTTGAGGAATTACGCACAGTAGCAGATTTAGCTGGATTATCCCTCACTACTCTATCGCTGGCTTGGGTGTTAGCTAATCCGATTATCACTGCTCCAATTATTGGCGCTAGCCGTCCAGAACAACTTACCGACACTCTCAAAGCGCTGGAAGTCAAACTCGACGACAGTTTAAAGCAAAAGCTAGACGACATCACCGCCGAATACCGTCGGGGAGATTCTCTACGTTAGAAAAGACTTTACTAAATACTATCGGACGGCTGGAGCAAGCCGTCCATTTTTATTTTGCAGAAGAGCAGAAGGCTACGAAATTGTAATGAAGACAAAGCTTAGACAATTGAAATCCTTTCAACGTGCTGCTGATGCACCCAATTTACCATCGGCTCCATTCAGTTTCATTTGCTATTTTGTAAACCAATTTCGCTGGTGGTATATAGCAATTGTCATTTTGGAAGTGATGCACGCTACTTGTGGCATTATGTTACCTTATGCCATCGGTGAGATTATCCGCAGCGTCACAAAATCAACGGCTAACAGCCAGCAGATTTTTGAGACCATCAGTCAACCCTTAATGCTGTTCACTGCTTTAAGTATAGGTGAAGTGGTATTTGGGCGTTCATCGGGACTGTTGCTAACTATTCTTCATCCCATTCACCGACAGCATATTATTCGCTCACTATATGCTTACTTGCAGTACCATTCCCATCGCTACTTGAGTAGTAGTTTTGCTGGTGCTTTGTCACAGCGGATTAGCGAAACTGCTTTGGGTGTTACCCAGACGATGCAAATGCTGATTTCTGAATTTATGTCAGTCATCGTTGTCTATATCGTCGCTATCATCTTACTGTATCGCGCCTATCCGCCTCTGGCTGGATTCGTGGGGGTGTGGGCAGTTTTCTTTATCAGTATTTCCTTTTGGCTGGCTACTCGCTGTCGAATTTACTCCCGCAAAGCCGCAGCCGCTAGAAGTGAAACAGCTGGTATTATTGTCGATGCGGTAAGCAATCTCACTGCTAGCCGACTGTTTGCGCGTTTGGGTTTTGAACGACGCTATTTGAATGAGCGATTAAAGCGCGAAATCAAAGAGGTGAGAATAGCAAACTGGTATTCAGAACGCATTCGCTGGTTTCAATTTATCTCAGCCGCAATTTTGAAAATTGGTACTTTGTATTACTCGCTATCTCTGTGGAGTCAAGGAAAAATCGCAACTGCTGACTTTGTAGTTGCAACTAGCTTATCACTGTTAATCATTAGTGAAGCCCGCAATTTAAGTAGAAGGTTTTTGGATTTATTTGAACATATTGGTAATATTGCCAATGGTGTCTTGGTAATTGTGCAACCCCATGAGTTAATTGATCGAGAAAATGCGATCGCACATTCCATAACTACAGGAAAGATTGAGTTTCGACGCGTCAATTTCAGCTACTCTACGGAAAAACCAGTATTCTGCGACCTTTCTGTGACGATTAAGCCAGGACAGCGTGTCGGATTGGTGGGTTTTTCTGGTTCTGGAAAATCGACTTTTGTGAATTTGATTTTGCGTCTTTTTGACCCTCAAGCGGGACAAATTCTCATTGATGGCGTGGATTTGCAAGATATGACTCAGGATGCACTGCACGCCCAGATTAGCTTGATTCCGCAAGATCCGTCTTTATTCCATCGCTCATTACTAGAGAATATTCGTTACGGACGACTAGAAGCCAGCGATGAGGAAGTTATGGAAGCAGCGCACAAGGCTTATGCTCACGATTTTATTACACAGATGTCTGAAGGTTATCATTCTTTGGTGGGGGAACGGGGTGTGAAACTTTCTGGGGGACAAAGACAACGAATTGCGATCGCCCGCGTTATTCTCAAAGATGCACCCATCCTAATTTTAGATGAAGCCACCTCTAGCCTGGATTCCGTCACCGAAAAAGCGATTCAGGATACCCTAGATTTAGCAATGAATGGCAAAACTGTGATTGTCGTAGCTCATCGCTTGTCTACTATCGCCCATTTAGACCGCATTTTAGTATTTGACCAAGGCCGCATTGTCGAAGATGGTAGCCACAATAAACTCTTAGCAAAAGGCGGTGCTTACTACAGATTATGGCAAATGCAAGCAGGTGGATTTTTACCTGAAAAAGCCAGCGATAATAATTTATCTGAGCTACAAACAGGATAGTTTGCCACCAAATCTCAACTTTTTCCATCCTTATGAGGAGTAATTAAAATATGCGATCGCCTTTGGCGATCGCTCCGCGCCATCGCATCTACAATTTAAACATCACTAGTGACAACAGCGATCGCAAAGCCGTCATAGCCTTTGCTACCTACAGTCTGAATCTCTGTAGCACTCACACGCGATTCTGCTGCAAGTAACTCGTTAAAGCGGCGTATACCCTGTACGTTAGGATCGTCACTAGCAGCATCAATCACTGCCCCATTACGGACAACATTATCGGCAATAATTAAAGTACCACGACGGGAAAGCTTGAGTGCCCAAGCAAGATAATCGGGATTGCTTGGTTTATCTGCATCAATAAATATCAAGTCAAATGTACGCCCTTCAGCAGCGATTTGTGGCAATGTCTCTAGCGCTCGTCCCAGGCGAATTTCTACAATATCAGATAAACCAGCCCTGACAATGTTACTGTGAGCAACTTCGGCGTGCTTGGGGTTAGCCTCCAGGGATATCAAGTAACCATTAGCAGGAAGCGATCGCGCTAACCAAATCGTACTGTAACCGCCTAGTGTACCAATCTCTAAGATGGTACGCGCTTTCTGAATCTGCGCTAACAGCAACAGCAACTTACCTTGATTGGGTGAAACATTATGCGGCGGTAACCCCGCTTCAGCCGCAGTTTGCAATGCTGCATCTAAAGCAAAGTCAGGCTGGACAAATAAGTCGGTGATATAGCGATCAACCGCAGTCCAATGTTCTTGGCTCATCAGATATTGAGTTTAATTTGCAAAAATCTGTGACAGCTTACTTTGACTGGATAGGTTTGACGAGAAAACGGTTATCCTCAATTTTCGCTTCAAAAGGTTTAAGTCCGCGATCGGCTGGCCCCTTAACCACTTTTCCATCAGTACCGAATTCAGAACCATGACATGGACAAACAAAACGCTGCTTGTCTTGTTTCCAATCAACTACACAATTTCTATGGGAACACAGCGGACTGACAGCTACCAATTTCTTATTAGCGCTATTGCGTACAATAAGAACCTTATCAGTTAACACTTTACCATGCTCATCCAAAATGCTTGCAGGCCCGACAACAGGCTCAAAACCATCAGATCTTGGTTTTGTTTGCTTTGAAGAATTAGTAGATTGTTGTCCAAAAGCGGTGATCGCTGTTCCAAAAGTAGAAGCAAAACTAGCTGCAAAAAACAGTAATCTTCGGCGCGTAGATGAAAACTGAAACTTCAAGTTATTACCTCTTTAGTTAAGGAATTTCTAGGCAAATAATTCGTAATTAATAATTCATAATAAAAATTGCGAATTATCAATTACGAATTATCAACTACTAGGCAGCAACAGGAGTAGGTTTAGCAAACTTTGCATATCGCTCAATATAGAACTCTTTAGAATGAGCGATCGCCTTCACAGATGGACGCTCTTTTAAAGCGTGCTTCCACTGTTTTACACGAGTAAATTCCGCAGGTATACCAAAACCACGATATTCTTTAAGCGCAGGCCAGCGCTCAAACCAAGGGTAAAATGTGAAATCTACCAAACTAATAGATTCCCCAAACCAATAGGGGCCATCTTGAGAGAGTTTTCCTAGAGCTTCAGTTTCAATAAATTCTAGATGTTTATAGAGTTCTTGTTTGGCTTCTTCTTGTTTTTGAGCATCTGTACTGCGTAAAAGAGTAGAAAAAGCTGGTACTAATCTTGTATTAGCAAAATCTATCCAAATCCGAGCTTGAGCTTTAGCGATTGGGCTATTAGGTAAAAGTGGGGGATTAGGAAATACTTCATCTAAATACTCATTAATTACCGCAGATTCCCAAACGCGACTTTCACCATGTGTAATTGCAGGTACTTTTCCATAGGGAGAAACATTTGTAAAACCCTCTGGCTTATTTTGCAAGTCAATTTCAATTAAATCAAAATCAATGCCCTTTTCTTGCAAAACTAGGCGCGTGCGGTGAGCATAAGGACAAACAACTGCACTATAAATCTTAATGTCAGCCATGCTAATGTTCCTCTATAAATATGTCTGATTGCTTGGCATTGTGATAGAGATTTTCTATCTAAAAAATCTCAAAATTTTTGGATGAATTATTAATTCAAAACCAAAAATTGTCCTAGCCTTTCAACAAAGGTGAGGTATGTCCCCATTTACCTGTAAACACAAATTCGGTTAAAGGCTTGCGGGTGCGGGGTGCTAATTCGCGATCGCGTAGTCCATCAGGAAGGTTTTGCGGATCGCCAGGATAACCAACTGTCACCACTGTTGCAGGTTCATAGTCTTCTGGAATCTGGTACACTTCCCTAGCTTTTTCTGGATTAAATCCTCCGATTTGATGAGCAAATAAACCCAGAGAAGTCGCCTGAAGAATTAGGTTTTCTAACGCTAGTCCTACATCATGAAATGCGTGTCTGTTTGTCTTCCCGTCGTCAGTACGAATTTTGGCGATCGCAAGGATCAATATGGGAGCATTTTTCGCCCATCCTTGATTAAATTCCACCAAGGTACTAAGTAGACGGTTGTATTCTGTTGCATCCTCTTTAGTTGCAACAATAAAACTCCAAGGCTGATGATTATAGGAAGAAGGTGCCCAACGTGCTGCTTCTAGCAAAGATAGTAGTTTCTCTGGTTCAACAGCGCGATCGCTAAAAGCTCTAGGACTCCAACGACTGCGAATGAAGTCATGAACAGGGTATTGCGTAGGAGCAAGTTTCTGCGTCATCTGAGTGAATTTCCTGGGTAATGAACTGAATAGATCTACATCACCGATTTATATTTGATTGCTGCTTGCCAAAGGCTTGTAGCAGTTAAAAAACTTGTTTAGAGAAGAAATACTCAATACTACGGTAAATACTTGTAATAACCGAATTTTAATTATCCTACTGCATCCATTAGCAGTTAATCAAGTATCAGGGAATCAAAAACAGAGAAGTTACGGAATATTGTAATTCATTGCAAGTATGAAATATTTATTCAGGAATTGTGATTTAGCGCGATCGCTTTGTTGCAGGAGATTGTCAAAATGCTCTCAGAAACATCAAAGTAAGAAACTCAACACGAGAATTTCTTACTTGATGTGTAAAAATCAAAGTATATCAATGCTTTCGAGAGCCAATATCGCGCACTGTTCTTGTGCGGTCGCGGCTTTTTCTCCCAGGGGAGGCGATCGCGTAGGGGACATGAATGAAGTGAGAAGACTTTGACACGCCGATTACACTTTTTAGCCCAATTGTGTAGCGCTGCATGAATCATGAGCCAAAACGATAAGCCAATTATAAAATTTACGGACTTTAGAAGTATTTTATTTGCATTGATATTCAAAAAGTTTCCGCATAATAAATAGTTAGACCGCAAGATATAGTTTAGAAAATAGGGGAGTACTATCGATGTATGAGTACTTCGAGCTTCACCGCTTGAGCGATGACCTTGTTTATGAGTTTGATCGCAGGCAGCGTGAAGATGGCACTTTCGCATATCAGCGTCGTGATCAGGATCTTTGGATTATTTTCAAGCCGGATTACGGCTGGATTGCTTACAACGAAGCCACTCATGAAGTCCAGGGTCGCCCTTGGGATGTCTTGCCACAGCACCAAGGGGATCATCCACCCCCAGGAATTTGGGTTAGCAGAAAAGGAACCAAATCTTACGTCTACGAACTCAAGTATCCAAATAAAGCAACAGCTTTTGGGGAGCAGTAATCTTCCTGAAAAAGCAGATAACGCAATCTTTTACGGAACAGTATTTTCAGCAGACTTGATTTTACATCTATTTCTGTGATACTGTGCCTTCATTGCAAAATACTGTTAATCGATAGATTTGCCGTAGTTATTTATTGTGCAGCGTACTTATCACACTGCAAAGCCATAGTTTGCAAGGAATGGGAATCACCCCTTATGCCAAAAGATTGGTTTGAATGGCACGATCTCTATAATACAGAACCAAAATTACAACAACGCCTAGAAATCGTGCGGGAATACATCACCTATAGTTTGGATGCATCACCAGCAGGAAGAATTCGTGTAGTTAGTGTTTGCGCTGGTGATGGTAGAGATTTACTCGGAACCTTAGCAAATCATCCCCGCACTCAAGATGTCTATGCAAGACTCGTGGAGTTAAACCCCAATTTAGTTGAACGCGGAAAAGCAACTATAGAATCATTGGGTTTAGCCAAGCAAATAGAATTTATCAATGGTGATGCAACTATCTCCGCTAATTATGTAGGCGCAGTACCCGCAGATATTGTGATTGTCTGTGGTGTGTTTGGTAATTTGGCTGATGAAGCTGAACTTAAACGCTTGCTAGATAACTTGAGTTTTCTCAGTAAAAAAGGTGCTTTTGTTCTCTGGACTCGCGGACATTCTAACGGTACTGCTTACTCTGATACTGTGCGGAAAGTTTTACAAGCATCTCAATTTGAAGAAGTTAAGTTTAAACTCACTGCTACGGGAGACATGGGAGTAGGTATTAATCGTTACGTTGGTGAAAATTTACCTGCACCGAAAGAGCAACAATTATTTGTATTTTCTGGCGTTCCCCATAAAGCTAGGTAATGCAAGATAATTACTAATTTGTAATTCGTAATTCGTAATTAAATTGAGGGATAGAGTCCTCAGTTGAAATCACCATTCATAACGTAATTATGAATTGTTAATTCCTTTCCCCCTTTTACCTTTCCCCTTTCCCCAATCCAATAGGATTGCTCTAAGTTTCGAGGTCGTCCGATATATTTTTAAATAGGTGTCAAAAATGGCTATTCAAGACGCTGTATCTAATTGGGAACAACTCTTAGAAACTGCTCGAAAAAATACCCCAGCGCGAAGGGTAAAAAGACCAGGACAAGCTCCATCTACTGCACCTATACCCAGCAGCCTGCATAAACTTCCCCCAGACACTAAAGCACCAGTTTTGTTATATCGAGATACTAATTCTTGGTGTCCTTTTTGTGAGAGGGTTTGGTTTGCTCTAGAAGAAAAAGAAATTCCCTTTGAAACTGAGTTTATTGACTTAAGTAATAAGCCAAAATGGTATACTGATTTAGTACCGACTACCCTTGTGCCTGGTGCAAAAATTGAAGGTAAGTTAGTGTATGAATCTAAAGATATTCTCTTAGCTTTAGAAGAAAGATTTCCTACGCCAGCATTATTTCCAGAAGACCCAGAAGAAAATGCTGTTGCGAGACAATGGGTAGAGGAATCAGAAACAAACGGTTTTAGAGATATTGCTTACAAATTCCTCAGAGAAAAAGTTACCGATGCTGATGAATTAGCTAAGTTACAAGCAGAGTTTGAAGCTAAATTAGATGAGCTAGAACAAACTTTAGGTAAATATCCCGGCCCCTATTTTCTTAGCAGCTTTAGCCTGGTAGACATTCTCTACAGTCCCCATCTCGATAGATTAGCGGCTAACTTACCTGTTTACCGACGCTATCACATCAAAGGTAATTCCCGTTACCCCCGAATCAATGCTTGGTTTGACGCACTCAATCAACGCCCAGCTTATCATCGGGTGAAATCGGATAATATCACCAACAATTTACTTTTACGCCGCAGATGGGGTGTAGAACCGATTGGGAATCCTTTACCCTTAGATCCAGCAGAAAGCGAAGCCATCCAGTTTCGTGCAGAAGCGGCGGAAAGATTGAGCGATAATCGAGAAGCAGCTATTGGTGATATTTTGAAAAACTCAGGCGTACAAGCCTTAGCTGTAGATGGTGATGTTTCCGCAGTTCAAGAGGTAGTTGATTTTCACCTGAGATTGCTTGCTGATTACCTCATCAACGGTAACGGTGAACCTCTACCAGGTGGACGCACAGGTGGTAAAGATAGTAATACTATTGATCCCAAGATAGCTGCAATTGGAGCCATCACACTCGCCTATTTGCGAAATCGCATCTGTGCGCCACGAGATATGAGTGCTGGTGCTGCGACTGCATTCCGCGCCGCTGCTGATAAGGTTTTGGCATCTCTGTATTAATTTTCCTCAATTTTCATTGGTGACGGGTATTAACTTGTCACCTTTTCAACTGCAAATATGAAAACCCGTCGCTATATTTTAATTGCGATCGCCACTTGTGTATTAACCTGGCTTTTAGCCTTAGCTGGCTGTAGTTCGCAAAATACCTCACAAAGTAACGTTTCTCCCGTTGCACAACCCTCTCCTAGTTCTTCACAGGTAAAGGTGATTAATATCGGTCATCAAAGCGGGACACCTGGACTAAATTTGCTGAAAGCACGAGGATTGTTAGAGAAACGACTAACGCCAGAAGGTATCCAAGTTAAATGGATATCCTTCCAAGGTGGCCCCCCAATGATGGAAGCAATGGCAGCTGGTAGTGTTGATATAGGCAATGTCGGTAATTTACCGCCTGTATTTGCTCAAGCTGGTGGTAATCCCATCCTCTATGTAGCGGCGACGGGTTCAAATGCAGGCGCTCAAGCTATTATTGTGCCTAAAGATTCTCCTATTAAAACCCTTGCCGATTTAAAGGGGAAAAAATTAGCGATTCAGAAAGGAACAGCACTACAATACTTTGTCCTCAAAGCTTTAGAAAGTGCAAAACTAACGCTAAATGATATTCAACCTGTTTACTTAAAAATTCCCGATAGTACCACAGCTTTTGAAGGTGGTAATGTCGATGCGTTACCTATTGGCGATCCCTATCTGGCTTCTAAAGAATTAAATGGTAGCGTACGCGTGTTAGTTAGAGGTTCCGATGTCGCACCTCAACGCGCTTTTTACATTGCTACAGAAAATTTTGCCAAAAATCACCCCGATTTAGTCAAAATCGTTTTAGAAGAACAAGCCAAAGTAGAAGATTGGGCTAAAGCTAATTCTACTGAAGTTGCCAAACTTTTGGCAGAAGAAACTAAATATAAGCCAGAGGTTTTGGAATATTCTTTAAAAAACCGTCCCTATTTTGGTGTCTTTGAAATGAAGGATGAATATATCGCTGAACAACAACAAGTAGTTGATTTGTTCTACAGTCAAAAGCTAATTCCTAAAACCTTTCAAGTCAAAGATGCTATTTGGAAACCTTAAGAAAGTTTAGTCATTTGTCATTGGTAAGGATTTCAAGCCTATTTATATTTCTTAATTCAGTTATGTTTATTTCCACAACTTATAAATTACATCAATACCATAAATTAATTACTTGTGCTTCATCTGTTGTTTGATAAGGTCGTATTTCTATATTTATGCTTGGCATCTACTATTCATAAAATTTCTGATAAAATCGGCAATCGACGCATTAAAATAACATTCATTTCCCTAGAAATATAATTATCAAATCGCTCGCGTAATAGGAATGGAACTTCGACTGGTGAAACTTCTTGAAACTTTACTTGTTGATAAAAAGAGCGCAAATGTTGCCAAGGAATACAGTAACAAACTCGATTGACTAATTGCTTAGTACATATCTGAAGCAGTTGCGTACCAATACCTTGACGCTGAAATGGTGCTAGAACTTGCATCCCTCGCAACACAAAAAAATCAATATTGGGACACAAACGTACTGCACCAATAATTTTGTTATCTAAGTGAGCAATAAATATCAAATCTTCTTCGCTTATAGGCCCGCCTCCATAACCACATTTGCCATAAAAAACTTTAACGGCTTCAATATGATTTGGTTTTGCTTGGCTAATTTCGATCATTTTGCTAATGAAGATAAATAATTGCTCGAAATAGCAGTTTCTACGCCAAGTTCTGTTCTCAAATTAGACAAAGATTTGTGCCAATTTTCTTCCCACTTTTGCGCTAATAAAGGTTTGGCTTTTAGTCCCATATTCCATCCATGATGAATGTAGTTGATTATCTGAGATAAATCCTCTCTTGAATGCAGAGTATGGACAAGACCAATAGCTATAATCGCAACTGATAGAGGGTCTCTAGTTTGCGCTAAAAGGAAGGCATGTAATCCAATTTCACCTGTCAGGTTATTTTCAAAACCTGTAATTATATGATGAATGTGGTGATTCTGGCGTAGACGTAAGCTAATATATCTGTTGTTATCTTGCACATTTACGTTGCGGTCAAATTCTGAATTTAACTCAGCTTGTTTCAGGTAAGTGGCATAAATATACGCCAAAGAATCTGAAGGATATTTTAATAGTTCATCCAAGTTAATATTAGGCTCAAAATAACGTTTTTGGACAGTCTGCAATACTTCTGACTGAGATTTGATATATTCCCTTGATGCTTGATAAATCTCTGTATGATTTAATCCTTCAGCTAATTCATAAAAAGCATCAAAATCGTTAGGATTTTTCACAAGCTTGACAAAACTTTTTAAGCTTTGAAGTTGATAAGCCGGAATTTTTTGTGGCTTTTTGACAGAGAAAATCTTTTTAAATTTTTGACTTAAGGAAACCTGGGGTACTTCATGGGGTAACTTGAAAACTGAAGCAGCCGCAGACGCACACAAAATTAATGCCGCAAACCGAAAGGTACCTTGAAAACCTGTAACGATCGCCTCCGGAGGAGCCACAGATACATCTGCACCTGCAGCTACACTGGCGATTAAGCCGCCAAATACTGCACCTATCAGAGAAACGCCTACAGTATTACCGCAAGTACGCGATAAAGATAGCAAACCAGAAGCAATTCCCAGGCGATCGCGAGATACTGCTCCCATCGCAGTAGTATTATTAGGCGATTGAAATAAACCTAGCCCAATCCCGTAAATAAAATAACGCGATATATAACCAATCTCAGTAATTTGAGCATCAAAGGTACTGATACCCAAACAACCACCAATCATCAATCCCAGCCCAATTGAACTAATTAATCTTGCGCCAAGGCGGTCTGCAAGTATACCAGCTAGTGGGGCAACTAATCCGCTAAGTATTGGCGAAAAAGCTAATAGTAACCCGACTTTGGCTGTGGGATAGTTCTTGACTCGCTCTAAAAAGAAAGGGGTAATGAGTAAAGAACCACCAATCACAGTAAATGTCAGCCAGCCACTCAGCAAACTCATACTCAGCTGAAGATTGCGGAATAGGTGCAGTTCTAGTAATGGCTGATCGAGAATAGCTTCTACTACCAGGAAAGTTAAAAAGCTGAGGGCAGCGATCGCAAGTAATACGATGGTGTTAATACTGCTAAAGCCTTCACTTTGCCCAAAGGTCATACCTAACCCAAAACTACCCAAAGTCCATAAAGCTAACAAGGCTCCTAATGGGTCGAATTTTTGTTTGCGATCGCTCGGGATAGACGGTGGTACTAACCGCGCCACAAGGAAACTAGCTATGATGCCCAAAGGCACATTGATCAGGAATATACTATGCCAACCTGACAAGTTCAATAACAACCCACCCGCAGAGGGCCCAGAAGCAATCCCCAGAGACACGACACTCCCAATAATCCCAACCGCCCGACCTCGTTCAGAAGTTGGGAAGACTTCTGTAACAATCGCCAAACCCAGTCCAGAGATGAACACAGAACCAAGTCCCTGAAGTGCCCGAAAACCAATCAACCACTCAATGGTAGGTGCAAAACTACATAACAGTGAACTCAAGGTAAATATAATCAGCCCTGCTTGATATAGGGGTTTTTTGCCCCACATATCCCCTAGACGAGTTGCGCCTAAAACTAAACCAGAACTGACTAACTGATAACTCAATACAGCCCACTGGGCCATAGGAAAACTAGTGTGAAAGCTTTGCACCAAAGTGGGTAATGCCACATTGATGATCCCCACATCTAGGGTAGACATGAATACACCTAATCCAACACCTAACAAAACCCAAGATTTTTGAGAGGTGGATAAAGTCAGAGATTGTATTGGCAGTTGGGACAATATTTAGTCTCCTTGTGGTAGATGGTTGGGGGTTGGGGATTGGGGACTGGGGACTGGGGATTGGGGATTGGGGATGAGGGAGAAATAACCAATTACCTATTACCAATTACCAAGTAACCATTTTCCTATACAGGCTGTAAGTGCCTCACGCGGGGCATAATTTCTTCAGCAAAGCGGGTCATTTCCCGTGCAAAAGGATTGAATTGCAGCATAAATGTATCGATACCTGCATCAGAAAAAGCAGCAATTCTTGTAGCAACTGTATCGTAGCTGCCAACCAAGCCTGCAGCTGTACCACCATTACCGCCAACGGCAGGATTTTTAGCGAAGAGTCGGAACATAACTGCATCTGGATCGACACCTTTCGCCACGCTTAATTTTAAATGTTCTTCTTTGCTCTGAAGTTCTGTGAGTCGCTGTAGTTCCTCTTGCGCTTCTGCGTCGGTAGGTCGAGCAATTACAAAGGCTGATAAACCAAAACGCACTGGTTGAGGTAGCGTAGGCGTAGCCCGCCGTAGGCATCGCGGACGGCTCAATACTTGTTTAATTACCTGACGTACATCTTCTATTGGCTGACCATTGATAAAGTAAATATCTGCTTGTTCAGCCGCTAAAATCTGGGCTGGATCGGATGCACCTCCTAAATAAATTGGGGGATGGGGTTTGGCGATGGAAGTAGGACGTAAGCTTAAATCTGTGATTTTGAAATATTCTCCCTCAAAGTTAACCCTTTCCCCACTCCACAAAGCTCTGACAACTTTTAACCATTCACCAGAATAGCGATAACGTTCATCATGGGGAGGAAAGGGAATATTTGTGCGTTCCATTTCTGGACGAAACCAAGCGCTAATCAAGTTGATGGCAAAACGTCCGTGACTAATTGTATCAATCCCTAACGCCATCTTTGCTAGAACAGCCGGATGGAATAATAAAGGTTTAATGGCGGCGATAATCTCAATTTTTTCTGTCGCTTCAGCTAAGGCCGCAGAAGCAGTCCAAGTTTCTAGCTGCTCTAACTCTAAACTGCGTGGGTTGGCGAGATGTTGTGCCACCAAAGTTGTAGCGTATCCCAAGCGTTCAGCTTCTAATATGAGCGATCGCGATCGCTCATAACTTGCATCGATGGGTTCTTCTTGAGTATCTAAAGGGCCAAAGTTACCACCAACAGGTGCCCAAATACCATAACGTGGTTTTGACATGGTGAACTCCAAGCTAATTGGGGAATGAGGAGATGAGGTAGGGGAAATACTGTGTTGGATTATTTTATAATACGGTAAATTTATCGAGTTAGTGTATTATATTTAGAGTTGCGATCGCTTCCTGATGATCTCTTGCACTTGATAGCAACAGAAGTCAATACTTGTCGGTTAAGGGCAAAAGGGGAAGAGGAAAAGGGGCAAGAAAAAACCTTTAACCCTTACCCTTTCATCTTTTCCCCAAACCAAATTCTGAGTTAAAAATCCTTAACCGAGCAGTATTGCAACAGAAGTAAACGAGTGCAAACAAACCCAGGTAAACCTCTGGAGAATTTTTATGAGCAACAAGCATATTGAAGTCAAACCAGTAGCTGGTCACATCGGTGCAGAAATCGGTGGTGTAGACCTTTCCCGGCCTCTTTCGGATGAAGCCGTAGCCGAAATTCGCCAAGCACTGTTGAAGTGGAAAGTCATATTCTTTCGCAATCAGAACATTGACCATGCAGCACAGATTGCTTTCACATCTCGTTTTGGCGAAGTGACTTATGCACACCCCCACGAGGATGAACCAATCGAAGGTTTTGCCGAAATCCTACCCATCGACCGCAGCCGCTACGAACGGAAAAATGGTCTGCGTCGTTCCAGCTACGAAAACCGTTGGCACACCGATGTCACAGCAGTTGTTAACCCACCAGCAGGGTCTATTTTGCGTGCAGTTAATGTCCCTAGCTTTGGTGGCGATACACAGTGGACTAATTTAGTTGCTGCTTACGAGGGACTATCAGCACCCGTGAAAGCGCTAGCAGACACATTAAAAGCACAACATCACTTCAATGCTCGCTTGCGTTTATCCAGCAATAGCAAACTTGCACAACGTATCGCCGCCAATCCCCAAGTTTCCATTCACCCAGTTGTGCGAGTTCATCCTGAAACAGGCGAACGTGCATTATTTGTGAATCCTGGCTTTACCTCTCACATTCTCGATGTATCGCCACAAGAAAGCGATTTACTACTAGAATTGTTCTTCAATCAAATCACCAAACCTGCTTATACCACTCGCTTCCATTGGAACAACGGTGATATTGCTTTCTGGGATAACCGCGCTACCGCACATTTAGCACCCCAGGATCTAGATCATATAGAAGTTGAGCGCGTACTTTATCGCACCACTATTACTGGTGATATCCCCGTCGGCCCCGATGGCTTTAGATCGCAAATAGTAGAAGGTGAGCCTTTAACTAGCGAATTACCAACTGTATTGAAAAACAAAGCTGAACAGCGACAACCCGTGCTTTCATAAGCCATATAGTTTTCAACTAGGCTGCTTACAATTCACAGCCTAGTTGATCTGATAGCAACAGCAAATAACAAATGACAAAACTAATTTTACCGATAGAGCTTGCTACTGAGATTGAGCCAAATCTACCATCAGATACAAAATTTGTCCGGGTAGATAGTGATGGTAATTTTGATGGCGATCCTAGTGATGCTGAAGTTTATCTCAATGGGTTTAAATTAAAGCCCACAACTCTACATAAAGTGCTAGAAACTGCACCGAGAATACGTTGGCAACAAACTCCTAGTGCGGGTGTCAATCATATTCTCACGCCCACTTTTCTGGAACACGATATTATCCTAACTAATGGCGCAGGGGTTCATGCAATTCCCATTTCGGAATTTGTTTTGAGTTTGATTCTTTATCACGCCAAGCAGTTACGAGAATTGCAAGCGGCTCACGATCAACAGCATTGGCGCAAAAGCTGGTTAGTACTACCAGAGTTAGCAAATTCCACTGTATTAATTCTCGGTACTGGGAATATAGGACAAGCGATCGCATCTCGTCTGAAAGTATTCGGAACGCGAGTTTGGGGTGGTCGTCGTCGTCCGGAAGCGCTACCAAATTTTGATAAAATTGTCGCTCAAAATGAATGGCACGCCTTGTTACCAGAAGTTGACTATTTAGTTGTCGCCACACCTCTGACACCAGAAACCAAAGCTTTAATTGATGAAGAAGTACTGCGATCGCTCCCTAATCATGGTTATTTAATTAATGTTGGTCGCGGTGCGGTTGTGGATGAATCAGCATTAACTAAAGCACTAACTGAAGGCTGGATTGGAGGTGCAGCATTAGACACTGTTTCTATTGAACCCCTACCGCCAGAAAGCCCTCTGTGGTCGTTACCTAATCTCTTAATTACACCTCATACTTCCGCAATTTCCCCAGCATTAAAAGAGCGCATCGCCGCCTTATTTCTGGATAATTTAGAGCGTTTCCGAAATGGTCAACCTTTACGGAATATAGTCAACAAGCAAGCAGGATACTAATACCAATTTCAAAAAAGAATGCGACAAATTGCAGGGGTACAGCAATGCTGTGCCCTCTAATTTATTTATAAACCTTTACTCTTTAACCAATTGATAAATACGTTAGCAATAGCTAAATTACCCTGTTCCAGCATGGGTAAATGACCGTGACCAGGAAGTCCAACTTCCGGAAGCCAAATAAAATCACCCCGAAAGTATTTTGCTGTTTCTGCGTCTACTTCATAAGGATGGCGTGTGTCTTGGTCGCCTGTAATCACACAGATGGGTATATTAAATAGTAGCTGCGGGTCGCCAATATAAAGCCCTTGTCCTTCAACATTTCTGCGTTCGTTACTCATCCGCGCACTCTCAGCGACCAAACTGCGAAAATAATCTTCAAATGTTTCTTTGGGAAAAGTATCTGAGTTGGTGAAGTACTTCTTAGTATCTTCACGTGACTGGATACGTGGACGATCTTCAGGACAAGCCTCGTCAGAGTCTTTGGCGATCGCTGGTAATAAATCGGCTGGTGGCCCTGGTGCAATCCCTATAATAGCTTTAACAAGTCGGGGATGGCTTTTTGCTATCTGCCAACCAACGACACCAGACATACTGTGTGTAAGAATGACAGATGGGCCAATCTGCTTGAGAAGTGCAAGTGCAGCATTGATTACCCTCTGATATGGCATCACAGGAAAGTTAGGTACAAAGCCCGACCGACCATGCCCTGGCCAATCAACAATATAGGTTTTCCAGCCTTGTTCTGCTAGATACACTCCCCAACCTGGTCGACGATCGGGTGTTTGGACAAAGCAAGCACCTGTATGAAAGCCGCCATGTAAAAGCACAATAGGAACCGGATTTTGGTTATGTGTTGGGTTGTAATACTGAACGTACATTTGGTACGGAATTTCACCAACAAAAAATTCAGTTTTAGTGTATAAATTTATTCTTTTTATATCCTTTTGATGAACGTAACATTTCTCAAAAAGGTAAGTGTTGCAGGTATATCTGATAGTGAAACTACTGAGCTTGACCAACTTTTGTGGCTTCAGGCACTTCAATTAATTGCCCAGTTTTCACATCATAAATATAACCATAAATAGGAATTTCTGGGGGAACTAACGGATGCAAACGAATCCTTTGCACATCTGCGTAAACACTTTGAGCCAAATCATCAATAGTCAACCAATTGATAAACTTACCTTCGTTTGCTCCTGGCCCAGATCCAATATCAGACCAACCATTTTCATCTAGTTTGGCTGTTTTGAGGCTACTAGCAAGTAAGTTACCCATGATGTCATTCGTAAAGGTTTCCATCCCACAATTAGTATGATGAATTACAAACCATTCACGAGTCCCAAGTAGTTTGTAAGAAATCACTAAAGAGCGAATTGCATCATCGCTAGCACGTCCACCTGCATTGCGAATTACATGAGCATCCCCTTCCGCTAGTCCAGCAAATTTAGCTGGGTCAAGTCTCGCATCCATGCAAGTGAGAATTGCAAACCGACGAGCTGGGGGTATGGTGAGATTACCTAAATCACCGAAGTTTTGAGTGTAAGTAAGATTAGCCGCCAGAACTTCTTCTACAATTTGGCTCATTTTGAATTTGTATAAGTCAGCATTTGATTCACAAAAAAAGCTTGATTACCATCTATTAACCCTAGTTTTGATAAAATCATTCATTAAACTACAGTAACTTGATAGGTATTAGCTATTTTATCAAGAGTAATTTGCCACAAATTCGTATAAAAAGCAAGTTAGAGGACTCCAAAAAATAAATTATTCTGCTGAAAGTTGTTGACGGTTGACTGTTCAATGTACAAGGTCAACCGTCAACAATAGAGATGGAATATTTTTTTACTTCAGAAAAGCTTTACCATTTCTGGTCAGGAACCCAGTTGTAGTTTTTATCTTTGACATCAATTTTCTTGGGAATAACTTTGAGTTCATAGAAGCTATCTGCCATATTTTGTAAGCCTGAGAGAACTTCATCAGTTACAGGTAATACTTTGCGATCGCCTCCGCGCTCCTCTACGATGTTCATTGTTGCTAAGTCAACTTTGTAGAGTTTGGAAAGTAGTTTGGCTGAGTCTTTGTAATTGTTTTTCGCCCAACTACCTGCTTTTTCCAGTTCTTGCAAAATTATTTTCACAATATCTGGATGATCGCGGACAAAATCGGGTGCAGCGTAATAAAATCCTGGACTTTCTACAGCAGCTTTTTCGCCAAATACTGTAGTATTGTCTGCCAATAAACGAGTCCGCAGCTTACGTTCAGCTTCTGCAGTATAAGGGTCCCAAATTACCCATGCGTCAAAATCACCACGTTCAAAGGCTGGTAAAGCTTCAGCTGGAGTGAGATATACAGGTTGAATATCTGTGTATTTCAAACCGACTTTTTCTAAAGCACGCACGATCATATATTGCGAACTTGCACCTTTAGCAAAAGCGACTTTCTTACCTTTTAAATCAGCAAGAGTTTTCAGCGGTGAATTTTCTTTCACCAGGATGGCGGAACTTCTAGTACTACTTGTACTTGCAGCCACTCGCACGAAAGGTTTGTCAGCAGCTTGAGCAAAGACGCTTCCTGTACCACCACCACCACCGAAAACGATCGCACCTACACCCATCCCTTCAAGTAAAGGTGCAGTTGAGGAAAATTCATTCCAGGTGACAGAAATACCTTGAGGTTGCAAACGCTTCTCTAGGCTACCTTGGGCTTTAAGGATATTCAGCAGCGCCATCCCTTTTTGATGCCCCATTTTCAACACGGTTAACTTGCTGGCTTGGGGTTTTTCTGCTGGTGCATTCGCTGAATTACTGGGGGCGCAAGATGCGATCGCAAAACTCAAGCCTAACCCGATGACAAATAATAAGGGTGCGGCTCTTTTAAAAAGAGAAAGAATGAAGTTAGACAAGCATTGGGAGTGATGGTGGAGTAATAGAGCAGCGAGCTTGAGTGACACGCTTCATCAAAGGAACAGCATCAAAATACAACGGCAGATGATTACGCTCATATTCTTGCCGTAAATGGAAGCGCCAATATTCATGCCAATCACCACTAATATGGAGGGAACGAAGACGTAACACAGCTTCCGCACCTGTTAGGCTCCACCTGGCACCAGTGATATCCATCCTGTCTTTAACCAAGTGACGGCAAGCACCTTCAATTACTCCTGTGGCAATGGGATAACCTGCGTTTAAATAGCAGTCGTATTTGAGGTAAGCCTTGTTGTTAAGTAAATAATTAGCGCATTTATCAACATTCAAACGTTCTTGGGATGATAATTGTTGTAAAGTTGCACTGCGTCGCATAAGCGAAGCAACCAGACTCGATTTTCCTTGAAGGATACCCGGATTTCTCACGAGGGAGAAAAAAACACCTGGATTAGCCAGATTTAGGATAAATTAATTGACACATTGTTGAATTCACCGCCGATTAAAAATATTTA
>NZ_JACJQJ010000055.1 GCF_014696615.1 Nostoc linckia FACHB-104
CACCGACTTCTATTACGAATACAAGGCTTTCGGAATCAGATTTAACTAATACCTATGTACTAGCAATTGGCGATCGCATTGTGCCAGTTGCGTAAGTCCTGTTGTAGTGAAAACCATCTGAAAATACGCTAACTAATAGCGTACTTTTGCTTTTTGCCTAGCGAAAGGCACTATGAATTGCTTCCTCTGGCCCAACTAAAGACAAGTAAGGTTCCTGTAAATATCGACAAGCTGCGTCCATGCTCTCTGCGACATTCACAGATGTAATTAACTCCTGAAATTCACGGTCGAATTCAATTCCTAAACCTAAAATTTCATACCAGCCATATATCTGAGCAATTTGCCCATTGGTTTGTTTACCAAGGGCGTACTGTCCCAATATTTTGTTCTTAGCAGCTTGGAGGGCGTTAGCAGATACTTCCGTAGTACAAAGTAAATCTACTTCCTTCCGTAGACCTTGCAGTGCAATGGTGGTATTTTCTGGCGCTGTACCCATGTAAACCACAAAGGAAGCAGGAAATAGCCTAGTGGGATAAAAAGCAGATACTTCGTAAGCTAAACCTTGCTTTTCGCGCAATTCGACAAACAAGCGGCTAGAAAGCCCATTTCCCAAATAGGTAGACAGTAACTTTAAGGCGGCGTAGTCAGCAGAACTAACTGCTGGCCCTAAGTAACCCAGCATGACAATTGATTGCTGCGTTTGCAGGGGGTGAAGTTGATGCTGGGGCTGTACCCGAATTTCGGGTAAATCTAATACTGGCTGATTTTCTGCTGGAGGTTGCCAATCGCTAAAAACTTCTTCTACCAGGTTGACAGCATCCTCTAGTGTGATTCTACCAGCAATACTAATTACTACCCGATCTGGACGAAAATAAGTCTTGTGGTAATTAACTAAATCATCGCGAGTTAGGCGGCTCATTGTTGTTTCATCGCCTAATACCGACATGGCATAGGGATGATTTTGGTACATTGCTTGACGTAGTTGATCAAAGGCAATGGTAAACGGCTGCTCTTTTTGAGAACGGATATCTTGTAGTGCTAAACGCCGTTCGAGTTCCACTTGCGTTTCGGGAAAGGTAGGCGATCGCAAAATCAGTCCTGCCAATGCTAATATTTCCCTAAAATCTGATGTCACAGTCTTCAGGGATAGCAAAAAATAATCAGTGGCGGTATCTGTACTTAAACTCGCACCAACTGATTCGACTTTTTCCGCAATCTGCAAGCTAGAAAGTCCATCGCATCCTTTGGTCATCACGGCTGAGAGTAAATGCGCCAGACCTGCTTGCTCGCGGTCTTCAGCACAACTTCCCGCACGGACAAAAATCCGCGCTGCAATAATATCTGCAGCGGGATTTTCTGCCACTAATACGACAATGCCATTGCTTAATACAGTACGGTGGATAGGGGAATGAGATAAGGATGGGTTCACAGTTTGAGTCATTAGTCAGGAAAGGAAGCAGTCAATCGATTTTGGATTTTGGATTTTAAACTTTGGATTAACCCCAACCACAAGGTAATGTGGCTCTAGAATTTTAAATATCGGATTTTGGATTTGATTTACCCCCCTTCGCACATTTGTACAAAATCTAGGGTTGGGTATGAACGGAAATAATTTTTAATCTAAAATCTAGAATCTAAAATCTCAAATTGCCACCGTCAACAGTCAACAGTCCTTAGCTAATGACTAATGACTAACAGGGTTTAAGGATAGTAACAGCGTAATTGTGCGGTGAAAGATATTGTTTAGCTAATTGTTGCAGTTCTTGGGCATCAAAAGACAAAACTTGTTGAGGATATGTAACTGCTAATTCAGCTTGGGCGATCGTATTGTAGTATCCGTAAAGTCCAGTAAGTTGATTAGGCGTTTCTGTGGAAAATGCATACTCATTACACAGCAGCCGGCGTGTGCGGTCTAACTCATGCTGGCTGATGGGCTGATTTTGCAAATCTTCTAAGTGAGCGCGAATCAAAAACTCTACTTTCTCCAAATGTTCTGGTTCTAACCAAGCAGTAATTGTAAATAAACTGGATTCCCGTTGCAGGGAAAAATTACTACAGATCCCTTGTACTAATTGTAGTTCTTCTCGCAAATCACGGACTAATCGTGAAGTTCTTCCTTCTGCGAGTAACACGGATAGCAAATCTAAACCATAGGCTGTGCGGAGTTGTTCAACCCCAGGAGCCAGCCACGCCATCATCAACCGCGCCTGTTCTAGCCTGGGTAAACGCAATTCTCTACGGTGAATACCCTCAATGATTGGCTCTCGGCTTTTTTCTACTACAGGACAATCAGAGCGTTCAGCAAAATTACCAAAAGAGTAATTAACTAAATCTAATGCTGAATGTTGATTAATTCCCCCCACAATTACCACCGTCATATTTTCTGGTTGGTAGTGGGCGCGGTGAAAACAACGCATTGCTTCTGGTGATTGCTGCATCAATTGTTTTTCTGTACCCAGCACTGAACGTCCATAAGGGTGCTGATGATAAACACTCTGAAGTAGCGCCTGAAATCCTAACCAATCTGGGTCATCATGATAAGAGCGAATCTCTTCTAAAACTACATCCCGTTCGCGGATAAATTCATTATCTGGAATCGCTGCATTCAGCAATAACTCACTCAAATTGGGTAGAGTTTCGTGCAAGTAAAGGGCAGCTGTTGTCAGGGAATAATGAGCATAATCGTAGCTTGTAGCTGCATTACTCACCCCACCTTTATTTTCAATGTTATAATCAAATACCCCAGGTGGTAGACTCGCTGTACCTTTAAAGATCATGTGTTCTAAAAAGTGAGCCATGCCAAACCAGGGTTCTGGTTCGAGAGTTGCTCCAGCACGCACCCAAACATCAGCTACAACTACAGGGGTAGTCGGTATTTCTTGATGAATAAACGTTAAACCATTGTCTAGATGGAAAACCGAGGCTGGGAACACGGTATTGATTAATTGTTGTTTTAACAATTTTTTGTAGCTTTAACCACAATTTAACGCAATCAGGCCATATTAACTCTCAAGCATACTTAATTCCGAATCAATTTATACAAAATTGGTTTAAATCAAAATAAAATTTGGGCATGGGGAAACCCCAAACACCCAATGACAAATGACAAATATAATTAAAGCTCCCAAAGTTTGACCAACTTGGGAGCTTAAAATTTTGAGTTCACCGCGACGCCGTTTTACCTAAGTTTATGACCTGGTTAAACCAGGTGGGCATCTAAATCGCTCGTTTAAAGTTTCCGGGTACTTGCCCGGTCTACTGCCACGAGAACTCTTTGATTCCCTTTTCTTTAAAGACATAGATCAAAAAACTTGATGGCAGTCACCAACGTCGTAGTGCAACTAACTCATTATAGCTTTCAAAAAGTTGTTGTGTGTTCAATAAAGAAATTTTCTAGAAAAATTCACTGGGATACCAGATAGACTCTATGGTGTGGGCGATCGCGATCGCCTCCTCGCGGTTTTGACTATCTAGCAAAACGGTGACGTGTCCAAGCTTACGCCCTGGACGGGATTCTGTCTTGCCGTACCAATGAATGTATGATTGGGGAATTTCTGCGATTTTCTGGCGTTTGCTTTGGTAGTCGCTTTGAGCAGTTTCGTAACCTAACAGGTTTACCATCACAGCGCTAGGGTTTTTGATAGCGGTATTACCCAAAGCTAGACCACAAACTGCTCTCAGGTGTTGCTCAAATTGGGAGGTTTCACAAGCATCTAGGGAAAAGTGCCCAGAATTATGAGTACGAGGAGCAATTTCGTTGACTAAAACTTTACCATCTTGGGTCAGAAATAACTCAATCCCAAAAACTCCCACTGCTTGTAGGCTATTTAATAAAGTATGGGCGATCGCTTCTATTTCTGCTGCTTGATTGGGCGTAATCGCTGCTGGCGCAATCACGCGGCGACAAACCTGTTGTTCTTGTTGGGTTTCGACAACTGGGTAAGTTACTACCTCACCATCTACAGAACGAACTGCAATGATTGCTAACTCTCGCTCAAAGGGTACAAATTCTTCTATTAAAAATAGTGATGGATTGGTAGTTAGCTTTTGCTGCAAACTAGCCCAATCCTTAATTATAAAAGTTCCCTGACCGTCATACCCGTGCCGACGAGATTTGACAACTATAGGAAAACCCAAATGTGCGATTTTAGCTTGGAGATTTTCTAGCTGGACAGTATTTAAATCCTCACCAAGAGCAAAAAACTTAGGAACAGGTAAGCTTAATTCTTGTAAATAGCAGCGCTGGTGATATTTATCCAAAAGCGGCGATAAAGCGGCTAATCGGGGACGGAAACAAACACCTTGGTTTTCTAGGGTAGATAAAGCATCCAGGTTGACAAACTCGTTTTCAAAGGTGATGACATCGCACTTTTGCGCTAACACTTCTGTACTAGCCGCGTCATCAACTGGGGCAAAAACTGCTTCCTGAGCAATACTAATAGCAGGATCGTTTTTACTTGGAGTTTGCACCAGCAACTCTACGCCTAACTTTTTTGCTGCATCTCCCATCATCCAGGCGAGTTGCCCGCCACCGATTATACCAACACGCTTCATTGACATCCTAGAGAATCTCGGGTTTGCACACCTGTTTTAGAATTAACACCACTGGCTTTAGCGCAAAGTTCTTTAATTTGGGCCTTATCCAAAACTGCATCCGTGAAATCTGCATTACTAATGTTCACATCAGTAAAAATTGCACGTAATAATAGGGCTTCTTTGAGAACTGTATCGCTTAAATCAGATCCAGTTAAGTTTACCTGATCAACCATTGCATTTGTTAAATCAGCCCCGTGCAGGTTTGCTTTTGTCATCACCGAAGCACTCAAAACTGCTCCACGTAAATCAGCACCCGTAAAGTTAGTCAATTCTAAATTGGCATTAGAAAACTCTGCTGCTTGCAAACTCTCTCCAGAAAAATCATGTCTTGTTAACTGTGCATTGCTAAATGACAGTGGATGAGTCCAGTCTGCCAGTGCAGGGGGAGCCATGAATAATACCATTATCCCCAAAATAAATGCCAACCCTTGCCGCCAAAACATATCTACTAGCTCATCTAGTTGGTGTATTTTAGCTTATCGCATTTAAGGTTTTGGGGTTTGGTGTTAATCAAGAGTTGCAGAGACGCGATTAATCACGTCTGTACTCCTAAAGTCAAAAGTTATTCAATTATTTCCCCTTGTCCCCTTGTCCCCTTTTCCCCCTCATCTCTCTTTCATTGACAGCGATCGCAAACTCCCTGAACTATTACCTCTAACTTTTCAGCTTTTAACCCTGGGCGGAGATGGCTCAAATCAATGTTGCCGAAGGTATCCCATTCGATATCTTCTATGGTGCGACAGTTGGTGCAGCGAAAATGATGATGCTGGGCAACATTGGCATCGTAGCGAGAAACACCCTCGTCTAATAAGACTTCTCGCACTAAACCTACCTCACGCAATGCTTGCAGCGCAGCATACACCGTGGCTTGTGATGAGGTGGGTACGTCTTTATTTAAATCCGTCAAAATTTGCTCAACGGTGGGGTGGTCTTTTCTTTCCAGTAGGTTTGCATAGACTGCGAACCTCTGAGGCGTGACTCGCAATCCTTTACTCTTCAGTATCTTGATAATCTCATCAGCTTGTTGCTGCATAGGATGTACTTGAATACAGTAAATCAGCCTAGAGCAATATTATAACTTTTCTGCTCTAATAATTCTTATTTAAATAAAAATTTTCAGAAAAATAAGTATTTACAACTATTTACTAATTCTTAAATCAGAATTATTCTGAGATGAAGGTGGCAAGCGACCACAGCAAAATGTTCAAGCTCAGACAAAAGTTTAATTATTCCATCTAACAAAGAGGTATTTATGACTGCTATTACTCGCGTTCCCGATGTTGTATTCAAAACTCGTGTTCGGGATGAGTCTGTACCTGGCCCTAATCCTTACCGTTGGCAAGACCGGACAACAGAAGAAATTTTTGGCGGGAAAAAAGTAGTCTTATTTGCTTTACCTGGGGCGTTCACACCTACTTGTTCTTCTACCCACCTGCCACGTTATGAAGAACTGTACGATCAATTCACAGCTTTAGGTGTCGATCAAATTATTTGTCTTTCCGTAAATGATGCGTTTGTAATGTTCCAATGGGGTAAACAACAAGGAGCAAAAAACGTGTTCTTGTTACCCGATGGTAGTGGTGAATTTACCCGCAAGATGGGAATGTTAGTAGATAAATCTAACATCGGCTTTGGGATGCGGTCTTGGCGGTATGCAATGGTTGTCAACAATGGACAAATTGAAAAGATGTTCATTGAACCAGGCTTTGAAGACAACTGCGCCACCGATCCTTTTGAAGTATCTGATGCAGATACAGTTCTGGCATATCTTAAAGGTGTAGAACGTGCTAAAGAAGTTGCACCTCGGTTAGCATTTGTAGGCTAAGGCGAATTTTGTATTTTGGATTTTGAATTTAAATCAGAGTCCAAAACTAAAATTGAATCGCCCAATTAATTCAGTCAACATTCAAGTTTTTATCGTTAATTCTGCAATTGTTGGTTTTTAGGCAAGGGAAGTTAAATCAAAATTACTTCCTTTGCCTGTTTCATTCGTAATTAAAATTAAGTTACACGTAAATTTATTGAGACTCAAACAATATTAATTTAAGCCAAACATTTATCGATGTAGTCATTAATTTTGAATTAGGAGCGAAGTGATATGACTTACGATTTTGATTTATTTGTGATTGGTGCAGGTTCAGGTGGGATTGCTACTGCGCGGCGCGCTGCCGAATATGGTGCAAAAGTTGGGATTGCAGAGTTCGACAGACTTGGTGGTACTTGCGTTACCCGTGGTTGCGTACCGAAAAAATTAATGGTTTATGCTTCTCGCTTCCCGAGTCTTTTTGAAGAATCACAAGGTTATGGTTGGAGTCATGTACAAAGTTCATTGAATTGGGAAGATATGATTAATCGTGTGAATAATAAAGTCACACGACTGAATGGTATCTACCAAAAAATGTTAGATAATTCCAAAGTGCAGATATATCAGGGTAGGGCAAAATTTGTTGATAATCACACTGTGGAAATTGGTGATACTAAAGTTACTGCCGATAAAATCTTAATTGCTGTTGGAGGTACACCAATCCGTCCTGATATTCCTGGGATTGAACACGCATTAATTTCTGATGATTTATTTACGATGAATCCCCAACCTCAACGAGTAGTTTTACTGGGAGGTGGGTATATTGGCTCTGAATTTGCTTGTATATTGAATGGTTTGGGTGCAGAAGTTATTCAGGTGATTCGCCATGATAAAATTTTGCGTGGCTTCGATGAAGATTTACGGACAGAAATTCAAGAGGGAATGATTCGCCACGGCATTAAGATTATCAATAATGCCGAGATTTTAGAAATCACAAAAACTGATACTGGTGTCAATATCAAACTGAAAACAGACAAAGAAGAAAATATCTTAGCAGACGCGATCAGTTTGGCAGCTTTGGGTCGGAAACCTAATACCGATAATATCGGTTTAGAAAATACTGATGTCAAAGTAGATGACACAGGAATGATTTTAGTTGATAGCTACAGCCGCACGGCGGAAGAGAATATTTATGCTGTCGGTGATTGTACTAATAAATTGCAATTAACTCCTGTAGCCATTAATGAAGGACGAGCCTTCGCTGATACTGTCTTTGGTGGAAAATCGCGGGTAATGAGTTATGAGAATATTCCCACAGCGGTTTTTACGAATCCGGAAGCGGCGACAGTAGGGTTAACGGAAGCAGAAGCAGTGGAAAAATATGGTAGCGATCGCATTAAAGTTTATCGCAGTCGTTTCCGTCCTATGTACTACACCCTACCAGGCAAAGAAGAAAAAACTTTGATGAAGCTGATTGTCGAGAAAGAAAGCGATCGCGTTTTAGGCGCACACATGGTAGGTGATTATGCGGCGGAGATTATCCAAGGAGTTGCGATCGCTGTGAAAATGGGTGCGAAAAAAGCTGATTTCGATGCGACAGTGGGAATTCACCCCAGTTCGGCGGAAGAATTCGTCACTATGAGATAAGAATGTCAGGCAAAATAATTTCTTTAGCTTCTTCCAGCTTAATGAAGTACGCAGTTAGGGCGCACATCTGTGCGCCCTAAAATTCATCAGTAGCTTACCAAATTGCAATCTGCTGTATTTATGATTTTCCTTTTACACTTTGCCCCTCAAACTGCCAATTATCCATTAGTTATATTTTTCTGAATGTTCCTGTAAGTCAGACTATGAGTGGATGGCAGAAGTAAATAACAGCCGCATTATGGAATGTATAAATAGAAAAGATAACCTACCAGCCAGGAGGACTGAAGTTATTAAATTCCGATATTTATTGTTTACAATTCTTCATTTTTAATTTTTATTTCACTTTAATATATATTTGTTTTATGACTATTTTAGATTTGAGTAATTGCTCAGATTTTTGTTTACAATCGTTTACTTCTTGGTTTGTAAGTTAAGTTTATTGACTTTTGATTTAACCAGCCTCATTAGGCTGTTAGTCTTGTAATCAAGTTAAGCATTATTTGAGTGTATTCATAATATGGTTCTCAAATGCTTGATAAAGCTTTATTTTTAGTGGAGAAATACCTTCAATTTGGTAGCTGTCAAATAGCTGCTCTCAACTATAACTAAGACTTTTTATTCAAAAAACTACACAGATTTCACAAGTCTACTAGCAAACCCGATGATGAATCATTACGCGATTGAATGGATTGAAGCATGGTGCCTAGAAAATGGCTGGACAGATTTATTTGTTGAGCGTCGTAATAACTTTTGGGCTTTTCCTCCTGGCTGTGTAATGCCAGAACCAATCCCCACTCACGTGCTGAGAGTGATTAAAGCCGAAAAGGGACAGACTATGGAAGAAAAGCTGTGGTCAATATCAGCAATCATTGGCACAGTTGTAGCTGTCCTTTCTACTGTTTTCTTGAAGTGTCCTATGCCATTGGTATTAGCTTTTGCTTTTAACGCCGTTACTGTGGCTCAGTTAGAACTTGAAGATGCCTAAATTTTTAGTTTGGGTCTCACTAACAATTAGGCTTAATAATTTAAGACTGCTCTTGACTACACCTTCAGCAAGAGCAGTTTTTAATTTGTTCTTTAGCTAATTAAATAGCTATAAGCTGATACGCGTTTATATCAAATATTCTGGTGTTAAGGCTGTCAAGGGTCAAGAGTCAAAAGTCCAAGCTAGCCTTTGACCCTGGACTCTTGACTTTTGACCACCTGAGCGCAAAATATAGAATTTAAATGCGTAACAGCTTATAACAATCCTCAATAATTTGTGAAATATTGCATTAAGGTTCGTTGACTGTTGACTGTTGACTGTTAACTGTTAAAAGGTTTTGCAGTACTAATATTTGTAAGACCGCATAATCTTTTAATATCCGAAAATTAAGTTGATATTAACTCTTCCTTTGTACAAAATTAATATCTTCCCCATATTTTTGGGAAATCAAAGTAATAACTGACACATTTAATCAAAATAATCAGTTTGTGAAAACCTGAGCTAGCAAGGTAATCCTTTTAAGGAATTACCGATGATTACGCTTTTTAAAGTGTCATATGTTTCTCTGCTTTGATTCACCCACATAGTTAGGGATAAAACAAGGATGTTCAAGTACGAGAATTTTGAGCGGTTGCTGCACCATCCTATGAAACGACGCAACCTTATTATTGGGGCGGGAGCATTTACTGGTTTGGCGATCGCTAGCCAATTTTCTCATCAACGCGCGATCGCTAATACCCGATTTTCTGATAATCCTTTTAAGCTTGGTGTAGCATCAGGCGAACCTTACGCAAACAGTGTAGTGATTTGGACTCGCCTAGCACCTGAACCTTTAAATGGTGGTGGAATGCCACCTGTAAATGTGCCAGTCCGTTGGGAAGTATCAACTGATCCCAGTATGCGGCGGATTGTGGCTAAGGGTAGAGAGTTTGCCACACCAGAACTAGGGCATTCAGTGCGGGCGATTGTTGAGGGACTCCGTCCGAGTACTTGGTATTGGTATCGATTTTATGCAGGTAACCAAGCCAGCCGCATTGGCCGGACTCGTACTGCTCCTGTACCAGGTAGCAATTTGAACAAATTTAACTTTGCGCTGGCTTCTTGCCAGAATTATCAGCAGGGATACTATACTGCTTACAAATACATGGCTCAGGATGACCTCGACTTGGTAGTCCATGTTGGTGATTACATATATGAAGGAGGAATTAGTACTACTGGCCCCAGACAACATAACAGTGCAGAAATTCTGACCTTGGAAGATTACCGCAACCGTCACGCTCTCTACAAATTAGATGCTAATCTCCAAGATGCCCATGCAATGTTTCCTTGGATTGTTACCTGGGATGACCATGAAGTAGAAAATAACTACGCTGACGAAATTTCAGAAATCGATACAGAACCAGATCAAGATAGGGCAATCTTTTTACAACGGCGCGCAATTGCTTATCAGGTATATTACGAACATATGCCATTGCGTCCTTTCTCGCGACCCAAAGGCCCTGATATGCAACTTTTTCGTCGGCTTTCCTTTGGAAATTTGGCAACTTTCCATGTTTTAGATACCCGCCAGTATCGCACCGATCAACCTTGTGGTGATGGTACTAAAGAACGTTGTCCAGAAGTCTTCGATCCACAAGCAACAATTCTCGGACAAACACAAGAAGATTGGTTATACAAAGGTTTAAGTAAGTCTGAAGGTAGATGGAACATCCTTGCTCAACAAGTTCCCATTGCTCAAAGAGACACAAAAGCAGGGGAAGGTCAAACCTTTAGCATGGATAAATGGGATGCTTATTTAGCCGATCGCGATCGCCTAATGGATTTTCTCGCTCAACAAAAGCCTTCTAATCCAGTATCTTTAGCAGGGGATGTACATAACCACTGGGCGATGGATCTCAAGGCTGACTTTAATAACCCGCAATCTGCGATCGTTGGAAGTGAATTTGTCTGTTCGTCAATTAGTTCTGGTGGAGATGGAAACGAAACTATTCCCGCCTATGTAAATAGCAGTGATAATCCACACATTAAATTCTATAACAATCGGCGTGGGTATGTTCGCTGTACGCTAACTCCAAACCTCTGGAAAGCTGACTATCTATCGATGTCAGAGGTAACAACCCCATCTGGTACTCTTAGTAAACGCGCTTCATTTGTGGTTGAAAATGACCGTCCGGGAGTACAACCTGGCTAATGTTGACGGTTGACGGTTGACTGTTGACTGTTGACTGTTGACTGGGAAGAAAGCCTCCGGATTAATCCGTGGGGTTATTTAATTGTTAGTTTTAAATTCCCTGTATGAGTTGACCGTTGAAGTTGGAGATACGAAAAAGGGCAATAATCTGATTTTTAATGGCGAAAATAGGCAAATTTAACGTTAGAAAACTTATATTCTTGATTTATTGCGGTAATAATCTGTTATAGGATTTTTGACGTTGATAAACGAGTCAAAAAGTTAGTTTGTGAGTCGCAATAGTTAAAAATAATACCAAATCTAATTAGGACTTACGCAAGTGTCACATTTTTTTCGTTGAGGCTGTCCAGAGTCAAGGGTCAAGGGTCAAAAATTCAAGTTTTTTGACCCTTGACCCTTGACTGTTGACTCTTAAACCAGAAGATTGGTGTACCAGTTGCGTAAGTCCTGTACAAAAACAGAATTATTCTCATGGGAATTCTGCATACAGATCCTTGTTGCTAATTTGATGTGGCAAGTATCTGTACTCTGGGGCAAAACTCCCATTCTTGCTTTAAATTCTTATTATTCCCATCGGCTTACTGACAACTCATTCCTGATTTATTTAACCAAAATATAATCTTCTGTTAAATTATGAGATTTAAATTTAATTATTTAGATAAGTAATTTAATTATTAATAGTTTATATCATAATCAATTCTTTTGAATAAAATATACATTTAAAATGTAAGATTTTGATTGTATATTTAGAGTTGATTTTTATGATTAAATTAAGTCGTAGACAAATTTTAATATTTTTTGCCGGAAGCGCAAGTGCTGCTTTATTAGGCGATAAAATTATCAACAATCATTCTAGTAGTGCAGCAGATAAAGTTAGAAAATTCAACTTTACACCTGTACGTTTACCGCATCCGCTGCATATTTATCAACAGTACCATAATTACTTACCAACGGGAATTGGCGAGGGCAAAGTATTAAATGCATCGCAGAATGTCAATTTAACGAGCTATAACGTAATTGATGATGTGGTAGTTCCCCCAGAATACGAACGTTATGTAATTGTAAGTTGGGGCGATCGCGTGTTTTCTAATCAAGAAGAATATGTAGGCTATAACTGCGATTACACAGCTTTTATCCCCTTAAATAAAAACAAAAGTGAAGGTTATTTATGGGTGAATCACGAATACGTGAGTTATCCTTTCTCTATTGCAGTATTAGAATCCGCTGGTGATTTAGCAGGATTGCCCACTGCCTTTGAACCTGTAATTGGTTGGGCTTTACCTGAAAGCAGAAATCTGCAAGTTGAAGGAGAATTTTTGTATAATCTTGGTGGTTCAATTATGCGGATTTCTCGCAACAAAACTAGCAAGCGTTTTGTTGTAGTGAAAGATGCTAAAAATCGCCGTATTCATGGTCTTTCTGGATTGGGAATTAACAATCAACGCACTGATGGCTATCAAAAGGTCACAGCTTGGGGAAATCTCAGCTATCAAAAAGGCGACCAAAACTATTTAATTGCTACTGGGCCAGCTGCAACTCAAGTTTTTAATTTAAGTAGTGATGGATTAGGTAACAAAATTATTGGGACTGCCTACAATTGTTCTGGGGGGACAACACCTTGGGGAACTATTTTAACTGCAGAAGAAAATTTTCAAAATTTAATTGGTGTAACTGAAGCAGTCAAAAGAGACGGTACTCAAATAGGTTACACCAATGGCAGCACTGGCAAAACTTTTGGTTTAGTTGGCGAAAAATACGGCTGGCTGGTGGAAATTGACCCCGCTAACCCAAAATTCCGTCCCCGAAAACACACTTGGTTAGGTCGTTACCGCCATGAAAACGTCGCTATGCGAGTTGTAGCGGGGAAAAAGTTAGTCGCCTACATGGGTGATGACAGACGTGGCGGACACACCTGGAAATTTGTCAGCGAAAGAAAAGTTTCTTCACCCACTAGTAAAAGTAATAGTCGATTGTGGGAACAAGGAACTTTATATGTTGCGCGTTACAATCCTGATGGTACAGGTGAATGGCTACCTTTACTTTTAAATACTCCTACTAATCCCATCGCCCCAACTGTTTTGTCTTCAGTAGAATTTGCGGCTTTAGAAAAAGCGCAAAAAGACGGAATTTTAGCCTTACCAAAGCGTAAAGGTATAGCTGGACAAACAGAAGATGGTGGTATATTTAAATGCGATCGCACTAACGAAGTGCAAGTCCTACCTGCTTATCAGAACAAAAAATTAGCTGATTTTTATACCACCCAAGGTGCAGTTCTTTGTGATGCATTTTTAGCAGCCAACTTAATTGGCGGAACTCCGACAGCGCGTCCAGAAGATTTAGAAGTACATCCCCGTACACAAGAGGTTTTCATTGCTTATACTGATGGTGCGCCGGGAAGTGATGGTTATCCTGATTCGCGTATTTTTCAAGTTGCCAAGTTAAAGAATACTGCTAACGCCACACAACAATCTGGTGGATTGTACAAAATTATCGAAGATAGTGCCGATGGTACAGGTCTTACTTTCCGTTGGCAAAGATTAGCTCAAGGTGGAGAAGCCGGCTCAGAATCGGGTGCAGGTTTTGCTAATGTCGATAACTTAGTTTTCGACGATGCTGCTAATGTTTGGGGTGTAACAGATATGTCTACCAACACCCACAACGGTTTTAATACTGGTGCTGCGGGTAAACCAACTACTATCGATCACACAGCTAGTGGTAACGTTTCTGATTTGACGGGAGTTTTTGGTAATAACTGGTTGTTCTTTATTCCTACTAGTGGCGCTAACGCTGGACAGGTAATACCCTTTGCTTATGGCCCTGTACGTTGTGAAATGACTGGCCCTACCTTTGTTGGTGATACGCTAATTATTTCTGTACAACATCCTGGGGAAGAATGCCCAATTAATGATGGTAAAATGTTGAGCCGCAGTATTGAGTTATTAGATTTGAATGGTAATATATTCAATCAAACTCGTACTGTTCCTCGTGGTAGTAGTTGGCCTAGTAATATTTCTAAATCTGATGGTGGAAAACTTCAGCCTACAGGCGTTCCCCGTCCATCTGTAATTGGTATTCGCCGCAAAAATTCACAGGGTAAGTTTATTTAATTACTCAATTTATCTGTTTCTTTTATGAGCATAATCGGTGCTGATTTTTTGCTTTTATAGAAACTCAATACCACATATTTCAGGTCAGTGCAGTTAACGAATAGGGGCACAATATATAGCAATCCTATTTCAGTTGTGAAAAATATCCGTTGTGGCTGTTAACCGTTGACAGTCAACAGCCAACAAATAACTTAATTTCTAGATAAAAGATATGTGTATAATAATGACTCATTGTTTGTTTTCCTAAGTGGAGAAACTAATGGGTCGCGCCAAAAAGGTTGTCCTGGCTTATTCTGGGGGAGTTGATACTTCAGTGTGCATTCCTTACCTAAAGGAAGAGTGGGGTGTGGAAGAGGTAATTACGTTAGCAGCAGATTTAGGTCAAGGAGATGAATTAGAACCAGTTCGAGAAAAAGCTTTAAAATCTGGTGCAAGCGAATCTTTGGTAGCAGATGTTAAAGACAGTTTCATTAAAGATTACGCCTTTGCAGCGATTCAAGCTAACGCCCTCTATGAAAATCGTTATCCTTTAGGAACTGCGCTTGCCCGTCCATTAATTGCCAAAATATTAGTAGAAACAGCTGAAAAATACGGTGCTGATGCGATCGCTCACGGTTGCACTGGTAAAGGTAACGATCAGGTGCGCTTTGATGTTTCCTGTGCTGCACTGAATCCTAACCTCAAAATCCTAGCACCAGCAAGGGAATGGGGGATGAGTCGGGAGCAAACCATCGCCTATGGTGAACGCTATGGTATTCCTGCACCTGTGAAAAAATCTTCTCCTTACAGTATTGATAAAAATTTGCTCGGTCGTAGCATTGAAGCTGGGGTGCTGGAAGATCCAGCATTTGAACCACCAGAAGAAATTTATGAGATGACTAAGGCGATCGCGAATACTCCCGATCAGCCTGAATATATTGAAATTGGTTTCCAAAACGGGATTCCTACAACTCTCAATGGAGTGGCAAAAAACCCAGTTGAGCTGATTGAACAACTCAATCAACTAGCAGGAAATCACGGGATCGGGCGGATTGATATGATCGAAAACCGCTTGGTGGGTATTAAATCTCGAGAAATCTACGAATCTCCGGCAATGATAGTGTTAATTCAAGCACACCGAGATTTAGAAAGCTTAACTTTAACAGCAGATGTGAGCCACTACAAGCGTGGTATTGAAGAGACTTATACCCAATTAGTCTACAACGGTCTGTGGTACAGCCCTCTGAAAGCAGCCCTAGATGGGTTTATTCAAAAGACACAAGAACGAGTTTCTGGTACTGTACGGGTGAAACTGTTCAAAGGTAATGCTACCTTAGTCGGGCGTTGGAGTGACAATTCCCTTTATACCCCTGACTTAGCAACCTACGGCGCTGAAGACCAATTTGATCACAAAGCAGCTGAGGGCTTTATTTACGTTTGGGGTCTACCAACCCGGATTTGGGCACAGCAAAACAAGTAAATATCAAAGTAAAAGCAATACTACTCGGTTAAGCGTTTTGAACTCAAAATTAGTTAAGGGTGAAAGGTTTTTTCTTTCCCTTTTCCCATTCCCCTTTTTCCCCTTAACCGACAAGTATTAAAAGTAAAAGGCAAAAGCTCAAGTAAATGAGGACTTTTGCCTTTGGAAGGTTTACTTTTTAGTTTATTATTCTCCCGCGGCGCGCTTGACTTGGCGAGATTCCAACCACAGGGGTATCACAATCAAGGCTACTAAAATTAGTAAGGCCGCGATCGCAAAATGGCTTACCCAGGAAACCAGCTGTTCTAAAGAAACAACTCTTCCTGCGAAGAAAGCTAATGTCACCATCACACCAGCCCAAGCACTAGCCCCTGCTAAGTTGTATACAAAGAATTTTCCGAAGGACATCTCAGCTATCCCAGCTAATGGAGCTGCAAAAATTCTTAGTAATGCAAAAAAGCGGCCAAAAAATACAGCTTTAGCTGCATTTTCACTAAATTGCGCTTTAATATTTAGTAGTTTTTCTTCAGATATCCGGAATAACTTACCCATTTGAAGTAAGAAACTCCACCCTCCGAGTCTACCAATCCAATAGCCACAAGTGCCACCAAGCACAGCACCGGCAACGGCGTTCCCAAGCACAAACCAGTAATTAAGTTCATTACTGCCAGCTAAAAACCCACCCACAAGAGTTACGGTTTCGCCAGGAAGGGGAATGCCCAAATTTTCTAGCAAAATTCCCAAAAATATTGCCCAATAACCATAATGGTGGGCGAATTCCTGGATGTTTTCTAGTGAAATCAACTCAAGAGACATTCCGCACCGCCGTCTTTACAAATTTTTACTTGTATTATAATCTTGGCTCCTTTTTGGCAGGCCTGTCAATCAAGCCACTTACAGGGTTTTATAGTCTCTCATCTATCTTAGCTATTAACTATCGGGTCTTGACTATTGGTCTTTAATAAGTTATTAGCATACCCGTATAGTTACTGATGCTCAGTATAATCTTTTTATAAAAAATTTATTAAATAGCTACTAAATATAAAAATCTTGTAAAAGATACCTAGGATACTGCCAATCTTAGGGGGTTATGCCTATATTGATGAAAGTTAAGACAAATTATACGGCATGAATACTGAAACAACTTGTCTCAACTGCTATGCTGTAATTACCCAAATACTGGGATAGTACTGCCACGGCCGTTGTCAAGCGAACATAGTATTAATGCCCATTTTTTGTTTTTTGTTTGTTATAGTGTTGCAATTAATTCAGTGAAATTCATGACTCTAAAACAGAAACTTCAAGTGGTTTTTTTCAAACCTCAAGGCAGCATTGATTTAGAGGGTGGTATAGCTTTAAGTAATGAGATGGCTCAAGTAATACCCCAACCTCATCAACTTTGGGTGATCAATTTAGCCGCAGTGGATTTTATGGATAGTTCTGGATTGGTCTCCCTAGTCAAAGGATTAAAAGCTGCACGCCAAAGTGGATGTCGCTTAGTTCTTTGCAATGTAGAAGCACCTGTCCGGCTGATTTTAGAAATAACTCAACTGGATTCAGTATTTGAAATTTTTGATACTTATGAAGATGTTCTCTCTCTTGTCCACGATCGCAGACTGGCTCTAGCAAGTTGAATCTACATTTCATCGGAAAATGCATGGTGAGGTCAACAAATTTTATAAATTCTTAATAATGTCTCTGGGTAAGGCATTCTCACCATGATTAACGATACCAAACTGGTGCTTATACAATTTCTTGAAATTTCCACTATCCCAGAGACAACCGCTCATTAAGCGTCAATAAAACACCTTAAGGGCAATTGCCCTTGGGGCATCTACATAAACTTATATTTTTATAACTTTAAGTTTGATTATAAAAAAAATTAGGCAAGACTCAGGGACAAACGATACAAAATTCCAAAATTTATTGAAATTTTGACTTTTGAATCTTCAGCCCTACTAAATGACAGATTACTAATTAACTATTGGGTACAGGAGAAATAGAAGTTTCTTCTGATACTGGGCGAGGAAAACTGGGCAAATCAATGCCACTATGGTTAGCATTACGGCTTTTTAGCGCTAATCGGTAACTTACGCTTTGTAATTCTGCTTGCAGTTGCCGATTTTCTCGTTGTAGTATTGCTACTTTTTCTCTCACAGGAGCCATGCGCTCCTCGAATTTGCGACGATATATTTGAGGTAACTCCTGTACTACTTGCTCCAACATCCGACTGCGATCGGTCAATTCCTGCACATTCTGTCGCAATTGGTAAATTTCGGTATCACGTGCAGTAATTTGCTCTTGGTAGAATGTCACCTGTTGTTCAATAGCTTGCAGTTGTTCCTGCAAAGCCTGCAACTGCTTGGTATCTTGCTCTGGCTCTGGTGGCTTTTGGGGCATAAAGCTAGTATTGCCCTTCACCAGTCGGAAGAGTTCTTGTGATAGCTGTTGCACTAATTGATCGCGAAGCTGCAACTCTTGGCGCAGTTGCGATACTTCGGTAGAGAGAGCTTGGATGTTGGATGTATCAGATTGGCTCACAGCGGCTTACAGCTCCCATTCAAAATCTTATGCACTTTTAGGTAGAACTGCGGTCATACTTGCTTTGGCAAGTACTTGTTAATTTAGCATTACTAGCCAATTTAGTCAGAAAAAAAAGCACATTTTTTTTGAGTTTTATGTTACTCAATTTTAAGTGCTGAGGAGGTAACTCTCAGCACTTAACTTGCTTAAGCGGTTACAGCCACTTGTTCTGCTTTTTCCTCGTGAACATCCTGTTTAATAGTCAGGTAGCGAATGACTTCTTCGCTTAAACGCATAGCCCTTTCTACAGGGGCGATCGCAGTTCCCGGGCCAGTATAGTTGAATTGAATGTAAATGCCATCCCGCTGCTTTTTAATTTCATAAGCTAGACGACGCTTGCCACGATTTTGAATTTGGATATCTTCTGCACCGTGTTCTTTGAGCAAGTTCTGATATTTAGTGATCGCTTGCTCTACTTGTTCGTCTCCTAGGTCAGGACGCAGGATGAACATTGTTTCATAAACTATCGACATGGTTTTTCGTCTCCTTATGGACAAAATGGCTGCTAGTGCCAATTTATACTTTTACTGCCAGAAGCAAGCTCAGTAATAATCAACATCTGAAGCAACAAGGAACTATAATCTTACCAGTTTTCAAATTGAATCTTGAGCCAAATTAGCCAAAGTTCCGAATCTCTTAGCTAACTTAAAGGTTGCTCTTGGGATCACAGCTTGTAATTGCATCCAAAAGGACATAAATCAAGGTTATGGCACAACGCTATGTGCGAGTTCAAAATCAGGAAGGACAGATTTACTATGGGTTGTTACAACTCTCCCTGAATGTCCAGGTGCTAGATGCTCCACCTTGGCTACAGGGACAACCTACAGATTTAATCTTGGAACCAGAAGAATATCAAATTCTGGCTCCTTGTGCTCCCTCAAAAATTGTCGCAGTTGGTAAAAATTATGCTGATCATGCAGCAGAAATGGGAACTCCTGTACCAAGTGAGCCACTCCTATTTCTCAAACCGCCAACATCAATTATTGCCTCTGAGACTGAAATCAAGTATCCAGTCCTATCACAACGAGTAGACTATGAAGGCGAGTTAGCATTGATCATTGGCGATCGCACCAGTGAATGTACCCCAGAAGAAGCCCAAACTAAAATTTGGGGTTACACCATTGCTAATGACGTAACAGCCAGGGATTTGCAAAAAAAAGATGGACAATGGACGAGAGCCAAAGGTTTTGACACCTTTTGTCCTTTGGGCCCTTGGATTGTCCGAGAATTAAACCCGGGAGCAAGATTGCAGACCTTTCTCAATGACAATGTCAATCCAGTACAATCTAGCTGTATTGATCAAATGGTATTTCCACCAGATTTTTTGGTGTCATATATCAGTCAAGTGATGACACTAATGCCTGGAGATGTAGTACTTACAGGTACCCCAGAGGGCGTAGGTTCCTTACAACTAGGCGATCGCGTCCGTGTAGAAATTGAAGGCATTGGTCGCCTAGAAAACATCGTGGTATCTCGTTAATCGCTACCGCACTTGCATATAAACAGCATCCGAAATTGCGGGAATTTCTGCGTAACGTCCCATTAAAGACTGGGCAACAGAATATACCACTGCTGCTACTAAGCCAAGAAAGATTGTGCTAGCTACTGTTTGCACTGCAAAAGCTATCCCAGGGAGTGCGATCACCCGCAAAACTATACTGCCAAGAAACACAATAATGTCTAAAAGAATTGCCTGCATAGTGTTATAGCGAATAAAATGATTTATTTTTTCATTTCTCACTACTAAAAAAAATAAAGCAAAGAAAACAATTAGTTGCCCAAATTGCCCTAAACTACCATAAATGAGAACAATAGGCTGAAGAGGTACCAGCAGCACTTGCAGCGCCGGAAATTCTCTAAATAAAGACACATAACCGAACATCAACCCATCAACTAAGGGTAGTAAATAAGGTAGGCAAGCAAGAATCCGGTCGGAAACAGTTGTAGACCCGCGCCAAGCCATTTTGCGTTCTCCTGTGGCAAAAATTCAACAGTTACTTGAGCCTAGGATAACGCAGTTACTTGCTCTTGCTAGCGAATCTAATTATTCAATATTGGCAATGCGGAAACCCATCATACATTCAAACTGCTCTGGCTGTTGTGCAGTGAGTTTATTGACTTGGTGACCGCAACGCAGTTGACCTTGACTCCAACGGGGTTGACCACTCCTATCAGCTAATAAACAAGACTGGCAAACCTTCCCAGGAGTAAGGATTTGGTCTTCCATTAAAATGACTAGCATCTCATGCCTCCTGTAAATCCTCACTGTGTCCCACATTTTACTGAGGAAAGGATCGGCCTTTCAGACGCTCAAGCCGTAGAATTACCTGATGTTCCAGCTTTGCTCAGTTTAGACTGTGGGAAAAGTGGATTGTGATTCAAAATGGTAATGAACGCCTAAAATCAACCTCTCAGGCTTTCCTGGGCAACAATGTGGGCAAGCGCAACTCAAACAAAATTGTCCAGTAGCCTTTAAATTTATTGTATGTTGTCTATATTTCGAGAGGGGCTTTTTTAGTTAAAAGTAATACAGGGGTTGGGGAATGGGGACTGGGTAATTGGTAATTGGTAATTGGTAAGCTATTCGGCTTTTAAGTTGCACAATCCATTGTGAGGGCTGTTGACCGTTCACCGTTAACCGTTGACATTCAACAGTCAACAGTTAACAGTCCTTATGAGTAGTTATGCAATTTAGACGCGTATTAGCTTAATAGGGATTGGGACAAAGCTGAGAAATAATCAATGCCCAATGCCCCATTTCCAATGCCTAATAATTTATTTTCAAAAGCCATTGAACTATAGGCTTTGAAATATGTAATCTTGACTGTGGACTGTTGCTAAAATGTGACACTCAGGCAAAATACACAGTTGGGCAAATCCCCTAAGGATAGCGGAAGTGACTAAGACAAACTCAGACATTCTTAACTCTAGTGATCCGGCGATCGCAGAGCTACTTAATCAAGAACTACAGCGTCAACGCGACCATTTAGAGTTGATTGCTAGTGAGAACTTTACCTCTGCAGCTGTACTGGCGGCTCAAGGTTCTGTACTGACAAATAAATATGCTGAAGGACTGCCTGGTAAACGTTACTATGGCGGTTGTGAATTTGTCGATAAAGTTGAGCAGATAGCAATCGACCGTGCAAAACAACTTTTTGGTGCTGCTCATGCCAATGTTCAGCCCCATTCTGGCGCACAAGCAAATTTTGCGGTGTTTTTAACACTGTTAGAACCAGGCGACACAATCATGGGCATGGATTTGTCTCATGGGGGACATCTGACCCACGGTTCACCCGTGAATGTGTCCGGTAAGTGGTTCAAAGTGAAGCACTACGGCGTTAGCCAGCAAACAGAACAACTCGACTATGACCAAATTCGTGAGCTGGCGCTGAGGGAGCGTCCTAAGCTACTAATTTGCGGTTATTCAGCTTATCCCCGCATCATTGACTTTGAAAAGTTCCGCAGTATCGCAAATGAAGTTGGTGCTTACCTACTAGCTGATATTGCCCATATTGCTGGTTTAGTCGCAACTGGTCTGCATCCTAACCCCATTCCTCACTGCCATGTAGTGACCACTACTACCCATAAAACTCTACGCGGCCCTCGGGGTGGTTTGATTTTAACAGGCGACGCAGAATTGGGTAAAAAGCTCGATAAATCAGTTTTCCCCGGAACTCAAGGCGGGCCTTTAGAACATGTAATTGCGGCAAAAGCTGTAGCTTTTGGCGAAGCCCTCAAGCCAGAATTTCAAACCTATTCTGCCCAAGTGATTGAGAATGCCCGTGCTTTGGCAACTCAACTGCAAAATCGTGGTTTAAAACTAGTATCAGATGGTACAGATAACCATTTAATGCTAGTAGATTTACAGTCTATAGGCATGACAGGTAAGCAAGCGGATCAACTAGTAAGTGGCGTAAATATTACTGCTAACAAAAACACAGTTCCCTTCGATCCACAGTCACCATTTGTCACCAGTGGACTGAGATTAGGTTCACCAGCTATGACCACTAGGGGTCTAGGTGTGGCAGAATTTACCGAGATAGGTAATATTATTGCCGATCGCTTATTATCTCCAGAATCAGAGGAAGTTGCAGCTGATTGTCGGCGCAGGGTAGCAGCATTATGCGATCGCTTCCCCCTCTACTCTCATCTAGAGATTCCTGTACCAGCTTTGGCATAGGGTATGGGGCATGGGGCATGGTGAGACAGCGCTGCAGGAGGGTTTCCCTCCGCAGGCGACTGCGAACCCGAAGGGGGCATGGGGCATAGGGCATAGGGCGGTTATGATTTATTCTTCCTTGCTATCCCTCTCATCCTCCTCATCCCCGTTACCAATTACCCATTACCGATGACCAATTACCTAATCTTCAATCCTTAGACAATTTACTTATTGAAAATTACAGATGCCTCCTGAGATTTATCATCTTATTTCCTTCCTAGTCGCGGCTGTAGTAGTTCTCTGGACAACACCAGATATTAGGAAAATAGGTATAAAAAGTGGACGTGTAGATCAACCTGGTGAACGCAAAGTTCATCAGCGCCCGATGGTACGCCTGGGAGGAGTTTCTATTTTCGCAGGGACTATAACTTCTCTACTCATTGTCTGGTGGTTAGGTGGATTTGGCAGTCTACCCCCAGACAAAGAATGGCAAATTTGGGGTGTAACGTTAGGTGGTCTTGGCTTTTTCCTCATTGGGTTAGCTGACGATTTGCTGAACTTGTCACCCTTATCGCGTCTGCTGATGCAAGTAATTGTGGCAGCTGGTGCGTGGAAAGCAGGCGTAAGTATAGATTTCGTCACTATTCCCACAATGGGGATTGTCAATCTAGACTGGCTGAGTTTGCCGATTACAGTAATTTGGCTGGTGGGGATGGTCAATGCCATTAATTGGATTGACGGTTTAGATGGATTAGCTGCTGGGGTAAGTGGAATTGCGGCTGTGGTAATGCTAGTTGTAGCGCTATTTATGCACCAACCAGCAGCCGCCCTAATCGCCGCAGCCCTTGCTGGTGCATCACTAGGATTTCTCCGCTACAATTTCAATCCCGCTCAAATCTTTATGGGAGATGGCGGGGCTTATTTTATGGGATTCACCCTAGCTTCTGTAGGCGTAATTGGTCTGGTAAAAATTCCTGCTTTCACAGCAGTATTATTGCCTTACCTGATTCTTGCCGTGCCAATTGTTGATATGTCAGCAGTGATTTTAGCGCGGCTACGACGTGGTAAATCTCCGTTTACAGCCGATAAAAGCCATCTGCACCATCGACTACTCAAAGCAGGTTTATCTCATCGCTGGACAGTGTTATTTATTTATTCTCTAACCCTATGGGTGGGAAGTTTAGCTTTAGCTATTGCTGGGATACCCAGTGGTATTGCTTACGCCTGTGCAGGTACTTCACTGCTGAGTTTCGCCGTTTGGCGAGTTTGGAAAATCTCTCGATAAAATCAAGTATTTTTAATTTGACAATTAGATTTTTAGTCAGGAATTTAATCTTTGATTTGAAGCATTAAAGCCCTAACTAAAAATCTATCAAAATTAATGAAATATAGGCTAACTAAATATTTACTAATAGTCTAAATCTAAAATCTATGAGTGCAGAAATTATTTGTGTTGGTACAGAAATGTTGCTAGGAGATATTCTCAATAGCAATGCCCAATTTCTAGCGAAACAATTAGCGCAGCTAGGCATTCCCCATTACTATCAAACGGTAGTAGGAGATAACCCAGAACGGCTGAAACAAGTTATAGAAATTGCGATTTCCAGAGCGCAAATTTTGATTTTTACAGGTGGTCTTGGCCCCACACCAGATGACCTCACCTGCGAAACCATTGCTGATTTTTTTGGCGTTCCCTTGGTAGAACGTGCTGAAATCATCGAAGATATGGCTGAGAAATTTGCCCAACGCGGTCGGGTGATGACTACTAGTAACCGCAAACAAGCGTTGATTCCTCAAGGTGCAGACATATTGCCCAACCCTACGGGAACAGCACCAGGGATTATTTGGCAACCCCGACCCAATGTAACTATTTTGACTTTTCCTGGCGTACCCTCCGAAATGTATCGGATGTGGGAAGAAACCGCAGTACCCTATCTCAAAAGCCAAGGCTGGAGCAAAGAAATTATTCACAGTCGAAGTTTAAGGTTTTGGGGAATTGGTGAATCTGCTTTGGCAGAAAAAGTCGCCTCCTATTTTAATTTGCTTAACCCAACAGTTGCACCTTATGCAGGTAACGGAGAAGTGCGGTTAAGAATTTCAGCTAAAGCCCCTTCTGAGGAAGCAGCAGAGGATTTAATCGTTCCGGTTGAAACCCAAATTAAAGAAATTGCTGGCTTAGATTTTTATGGTGTCGATAATGAAACTCTAGCTTCAGTAGTTGGTAAGTTATTGCTACAGTCAGATGAAACCTTATCCGTGGCAGAATCCTGTACAGGTGGCGGATTAGGGCAAATGCTGACGGAAGTTTCTGGTAGCTCAGAATACTTTTGGGGCGGGGTAATTTCTTATGACAACTCTGTGAAAGTAGGAATGCTAGGGGTTAACCCAGATGACTTGGCTAAGCTGGGTGCTGTTAGTGCTACTGTTGCAGAACAAATGGCAGTTGGGGTAAAAACTCGCCTTTCAACCACTTGGGGATTGAGTATCACTGGTATTGCAGGCCCCACTGGCGGGACAGATACCAAGCCTGTGGGTTTGGTTTACATAGGTTTAGCGGGGCCTAAAGATGAAGTAGCTAGTTTTGAATATCGATTTGGACAAACGCGGACTCGTCCTTTTGTTCGCCATGTCAGTGCTTGTACAGCATTGGATGTATTGCGGCGGAAATTATTGACGAGAGAAGCATAAATCAAGCTGATTACAGCTTAATTACGTTTTAGCGTTTGTTTAATAGTCTCGATGACTTGAGCTTCTGCTGGCGTAATTACTCCATCTAAATGAGCGATTCTATGGCATTGAGCTATTAAAGGTACAGCAAAATCACTGTTAACCTGAGCCAGCAATGTTTCTAAGGATGGTGGTGATTTAATATGAGAAGCGATCGCATCGATAGAAGCCGGACTAAAATTAGCAATTCTTCTGCTGCATTTTCTATCTGATATCTTGCAGTATTCTCAATACAAATAAAACACCTACTCGGTATTCAGTAAAAATGCAACCGATAACAGAAATCAAAGTGCTTAAATTAACTACTTTCGCTCAAATAATGCAATTAGAGGGTGATGAGATACTAGGTATTGATTGAGAGTTTCGAGGGCTGATTGTTGATGACAAACATAGGCATTAATGAATAACCCAATCGTTTCTGCTATTAAATTCCGTAGTTGCTCTTCGGGTTGAGTTGCTGGAAAATCTAAGAAAGGTCTACCCGTGGTGGAATCGAAGGGATAGCATATAGAAAAATGGTTAGCACCCTCTAAAAGCAGCAAATAATTATCTCCTCTATGACTAGAGATTGCTTCTTTGAAAGTTCTGACTATTGGGGTTGTTGGATCTTCCCAAGTGACTCCATAACGATGGCTGCTTTGAAAAATTACGCCATCACAAGTGCCGCCAATTAACATTAGTGGTACAGCATTGGGCAAGGGTAAGATTGTGCCGGATGGATATCCTATCTGTACACCTGCTGCAGTATGGGCACCATAGGCAAAAGCCGCTACAACTTGGGGAAAAAACTGTGGATTTGCACTTTCGATTGCAACTCTACCCCCAGCAGAATGACCTCCTAAAATAATATGCTGTAAATCAAGCAATCCAGCTAGAATACCCTCTGATTGTAAACGCTCTAATTCGGCTAGCAATGTTGGTAAAGCAGAGGCTGTTGGCCCTGAACCATAAGTGTTTGGAGTCAACATTTTAATATCAACACCAGGGGTCAAAGACACCATTCCGGGTAAGTTTTGGGCAACCCATGAAAATGTCACAACTACAAGCCCACGTTCTGCCAATTTCACAGCAAGCCATTGATATATTTCCGGGCCACAGTTGATGCCGTTAAAAAAAATCACTACTTTAAAGGGAGCTAGTTGAGAATTGGCAGGAACAATACCCATATTTTGTTCCTGATTAGTACCGGAAAGTTGAGCTGGGTAGAAAACTTTTAGGTGAATAGTGTCATATGGTGAGAAAGCATCTTCGACTTTGGTAGCGTGGAAAAATGCTCGAACGCTCATAACCTAAAAATTTGAGTTACTTCGGTTTAGTTAATTTTAGCGAAATATGATCTCATGTTTTTTTAGCCTGAATTACTTGTAAACTTCCACCTGCATATAAAGTTGTTTTAGTAACTTCAAAGCCAATTTCTGTTAACAATTTTGGTAAATCTGTCTTGATTAATTGCCAGGCTGTTTCTGTCTCAAACAACAGCAAAAACAGTGATACCCCAGGCCAAAATATGGGATTGGTGGGAGCGTGAAAATCTATCAATGTAAATATACCCCCTGGTTTCAGAACTCGATAAACCTCACTAATAATTTGCTGCAATTGCTGAGTTTCCATTTCGTGTAATGCCACACTTGTATGCACTACATCAAATTCGCCATTGGCAAAGGGCATATTTTCTGCAAATGCTTCGACATAGGAGGCGCTAGGTACATTTTGATTCGCCCGCTTTAACGATAAGGGAGAAGCATCTAAACCTGTTACGTTTTGTGAAAATTTCACTAAAAATTGTGTAGCCTGACCACTACCACAACATAAATCTAAAATTTTAGTGTCTGAGGAAATGGTTAAGCCTTGCAAAGCTAGTTGCCGAAACCGAGTTTCACCGCCTACACTTAACGCCGCTAAACCTGATATGCCGTCATACAACCACTGATAACGATAGCTCCAGTCTCTTAAAATTGTTGCCATGACATCATTGAGTCCTGTTAACCTTTATATTTAATAAAGATATATTGTTAACATTAGTAAAAAAAACTGAAAGGGTTGGGGGAAAGTAACTGCTATGGGTCGTGTAGGCGTTTTATTACTCAATCTCGGTGGGCCAGATAAGTTAGAAGATGTTGGGCCATTTTTGTTTAACCTGTTTTCTGATCCAGAAATTATTCGCCTACCATTTCGTTGGCTGCAAAAACCTCTAGCTTGGTTTATTGCTTCACGGCGTACGAAAACATCACAAGAAAACTACAAGCAAATTGGCGGCGGTTCACCATTGCGACGCATTACGGAAGCGCAAGGAGAAGCACTAAGAGAACAATTGAGCGAGTTAGGACAAGAAGCCAAGATTTATTTGGGAATGCGTTATTGGCATCCCTATACTGAAGAAGCGATCGCACAACTAACTCAAGATCAGATCGAACAGTTGGTTATCTTACCCCTATACCCACAGTTTTCTATTAGTACCAGTGGTTCTAGCTTCCGTCTTCTAGAAAAACTTTGGCAGGAAAACCCAAAACTGCAACCGCTAGAATACACAGTCATTCCCTCTTGGTATAAACAACAGGGCTATCTGCAAGCAATGGCAGCACTCATTGCCCAAGAACTTGATCAATATCCTAATCCTGATGAAGTTCATATCTTTTTCAGCGCTCATGGCGTACCTAAAAGCTACGTTGAAGAAGCAGGTGACCCATACCAGCAGGAAATTGAGGAATGTACTGTTCTGATCATGCGTACCCTCAATCGTCCTAACGCCCATACGTTAGCTTATCAAAGTCGTGTGGGCCCTGTGGAGTGGTTGCAACCATACACTGAAGATGCGCTGAAAGAATTAGGAGAAAAAGGCATTAAAGATTTAGTTGTCGTACCTATCAGTTTTGTCTCAGAACATATTGAGACATTGCAAGAAATTGATATTGAGTATCGCGAAATAGCTGAAGAAGCCGGGATTCACAATTTCCGTCGTGTACCTGCTCCTAATACCCATCCAGTCTTTATCAAAGCATTGGCAGATTTAGTGATTGATTCTTTAAAGCAGCCCAGCTTGAAGCTATCACAAGTCACGCAAATGAAGAAGAAGGTGAAAATGTATCCCCAAGAGCGTTGGGAATGGGGCATTACAACCAGCGCTGAAGTCTGGAATGGCCGAATTGCTATGCTGGGCTTTATTGCCCTCATTATTGAGCTAGTGACTGGTCGGGGACTACTACACATGATTGGCTTGTTGTAACCGCTATGCAGACTAACAACGGAACAGAGTGTTATTGAAAGAGTCGAGTCATTTATAAAGCTTGAGGTGCAAACCTACAATGACTCTCAACCCAATTATTTGGAAAGCACTCACAGCATTGATTCTTTCCTTAGTAACTACTGCTGTTTCCGGTTGCACTGCATTTACGTCCAGAACTCAGGACTTAACCAACCAATCTTCACCAAATAGTCAACCAATCCGCAAGCTCTCAACAGAGTCAGATTCGGGTTATTCAGTTGCTTATTCTCCAGAAGTATTTAGGGCGAAAAATCCTGTAGGTTCTGTTCTTGCCAGTGCTGGTGCTAAAACTGTTAAACTTTGGAATCCCAGCACGGGAAAACTCATCCGTACCTTCAACGGACAGGCCTGGGCTGTTAATTTTAGTCCAGATGGTCAGATTATTGCTAGTGGTAGTCAGAATGGAGATCTCAATCTCTGGAATGTTGGTACTGGAGAACTTATCCGTACCCTTAATCATTCAGAACCAGTAATTGATGTGGTCTTTAGTCCTGATGGGCAGACACTAGCGACTGGTCTTGACCAGGGCGCTAATATTAGGCTGTGGAATTGGCGCACTGGAAATATTATTCGCATCCCTGATGACCCGAACGCTTCTGCAAGGGGATTTGATAATTTAAAATCTGTACCCATTGCTTTTAGTCCCGATGGTCAGGCATTCTTTGCAAGAAGTGGTTCAGGTAGTACTAGTCAGTTGTGGAATATTAGTACTGGTAAAGTTATCCGTAGTTTCGATGCTAAATCATTGATTAATGATGTTGCTATCAGCCCAGATGGAAAAACCTTTGCTACTGGCGTTCGTGACAATGCTATTAAGTTGTGGGATGTTAATACCGGCAAACTCATCCACACTTTAAACCCACATTCCGCAGGTGTGATCGTAAATGCTGTATTTTTAAAAATGACCTAAATGCTGCATTTTAGAAGCATGACAGCATCACCATTAGATATAAGAGTACATGATATTGACCACTGTGGGATAGTCGCAGGCATATGTGACGAAATGGAACTAGTAGAGCAAATCAATCGGTTACTAGGAAGCCATCCGCAAGAAATAATTAGTGCAGGTCAAGTGGTAAAAGCAATGATTCTCAACGGATTAGGGTTTGTCAGCGCCCCATTATATCTGTTTGAAAAATTTTTTATTGGCAAAGCTACAGAACACCTACTGGGAGAGGGGATACATCCAGAACACTTAAACGATGACCGTCTAGGTAGAGTGTTGGACAAACTGTACTCCAAAGGGCTAACAGAAGTATTTGTAACGGTGGCACTATCTGCGGCTCGTAAATTTGGTGTAAAAATGGACAGTTTACACCTGGATTCAAGTTCGTTTCATGTCGATGGTGATTACACCGTAGAAACTGGAGAGGAGGAAGCAGAACCTGGAACAATCCACATAACTTATGGTTATTCGAGAGATCACCGCCCAGACTTAAAGCAATTTATTCTCGACTTGATGTGTAGTGGAGATGGAGACATCCCGCTATATTTAAGAGTCGCAGATGGCAATGAATCAGACTCAGCCATGTTTGCCAAATTAATCACGGACTTCAAACGGCAATGGCTGCTTGATGCTTTGTTTGTAGCTGATGCGGCACTGTACACAGAAGAGAACTTGCAACAAATGAAGCAGTTACGTTGGGTATCGAGAGTACCAATAACTTTGACTGCTGCTAAACAGTTGTTGGATAACATTCATGAAAATGCATTTGTTTCCAGTTCATTACCGGGATACCGTATCGCTTCATGTTGTAACTTTTATGCCGACATACTACAACGTTGGATAGTAGTTGAAAGTCAAGTTCGTAAACAAGCTGACCTCAAGCAGCTAGAAAAACGTTTGTCTAAGCAGTTGACTAAAGCCCAAACCGAACTTAAACAGTTATCTCAACAGCAGTTTGCTTGTGAAAAAGATGCCCAACTTGCTGCTGAACGCATGAATTGTAAGTTGCCTTTACATCAGCTAGTTGATATCAAAGTAGTTGAAATTTTGCAGCACAAGGGACGTGGTAGACCGCGAAAGAATGCTGTTATAGAAAAGCACTATCAACTTTATGCAACACTTGCATCCAAACAAACTGCTATAGATGTTGAATTCCAAAGAGCCGGTAGGTTCCTCCTAGCAACCAATGTTCTTGATGCTTCTGAGTTAAGTGATAATGATGTGTTAATTGAGTATAAGGCACAGCAATCTACTGAACGCGGTTTTCGCTTTCTCAAAGACCCGCTATTCTTTACTTCCAGTGTCTTCCTCAACTCACCCAAACGGGTTGCCGCATTAGCCATGATTATGGGCTTGTGTTTGCTTGTTTATAGTTTGGGTCAAAGGGCATTGCGTCAAGCACTCGATAGAGCTAAAAAGACTATCGATGATCAGTTGGGTAAACCTACTGCTACTCCCACTCTACGCTGGGTCTTTCAATGTTTTATGTCGATTCACTTAGTTACTGTTGCCCAAAGCAAGCAAATTACTAATTTGACTTCCGAAAGACACTGGATTCTCAACTTTTTTGGTGCCCCCTGTCGAAAATATTATCTGCTTTGCTAACTAACCTGCGGAATGTGGGTTTAAATGGTCATACAGGTGAAGTGAGAGCCGTTGCTTTCAGTCCAGATGGAAAAAATCTCGCTAGTGGTAGTCAAGACGGTAGTATCAAGCTATGGAATATTAGCACAGGCAAACCGCTCGGCACTTTTACGGCGCAAAAAGAACAAGTTTGGTCTGTCGCTTTCAATCCAGATGGAAAAACTCTTGCTAGTGCTAGTCAGGATGGCACTATCAAGATTTGGCAGGTATTACCACAATGACCCTTAAGGGACTTCCAGAAATTAAATTATTCAATCAACAAGTGGGAAGATATTGAGCAAAGTCTTTTTCTCCCTCTGCACCCCTGCTTCCTCTGCTCCCTCTGCTACCCTAGCGACAGTATATTTTTTTAGTTGTAAGTCCCTAATACCTGACTTTTGATCGGTTACGGCGATATTGCCAATACCAGTCATACCACTGCTTGGCGCTATGAATTGCAAACCAGAGAAGGGCAAAAGTTATTAATCCTCCAGGCCAAGGAGCATTAAAGGCAAATAGTACTAAAACAACACATAAAAAATCTTGCAGAAATACTGCCCACAATGGTAAACCACGCAAGCGATAAAACCAACCGACTTGCACCAGTTGAAATACCAAAGCTAACAAACCACCAATACAAGCAATTAACCAATTTGGCGCATCTGTTGTAGAAGATACTGCTAACCCCATAATTGCACCTACAATGGGGGACAATAATAACTCAAATATTTGTAATACTCTCTGTCCCAAACGCTTTTTAGAAGCAAGTAGCTCCAGCAAAGACCAAATACTAAAGCAGCCTAACAACACTGATGGCGAAATGTGAGCCAAAAGGGGGACTTTTGACCACAATTGGCCTCCATGCAGCAATCCAATAATCAGTAGGGGTATACCAATTCTAATTCCTGCTGCCGCCGAAGCAGAAAGTGTAGCTAGGATATCAATCATTAGTGCATTCAAAGTGCTACTAAATAGTCTTATAGTTATTAATTATACTTTGTAAAAAAATAATCAACAGTGAAAAATTAAATAATCTCAGTATATAGATATATAATATTTTACAAAAAATTTGTCCGTTTTGGGGACTGGGGGCAGGGAAAAAGTAGGGGAGAAAGAGGAAATATAAATGCCCCATGCCCCATGCCCCATGCCCCTTCCTAAATTCCTAGCCGTTGATAAACCTGTTCTAAATGCCGCAGATGTTGTTGGGGGTCAAAACAAAACTCAATTTCCTCTGGCGATAACTTTTGAGTCACACGCGGGTCTTTGGTAATTAAATCGTGGAAATTGCCTTCTGCTTTGTTCCAAGCTGTGTGAGCATTTTCTTGGACGATCGCATACGCTTCTTCGCGCTTGGTTCCTTTTTCTACTAAAGCTAGTAGTACTTTTTGGCTAAATACTACACCGCCATAACAGTTGAGATTTCGTTGCATATTCTCGGGATACACCAATAGGTTAGTTACCAAATCGGTGATTTCTACCAACATAAAATGGGTCAAAATGCAAGCATCTGGCAAAATTACCCGTTCTACAGAACTGTGAGAAATATCTCGTTCATGCCAGAGGGCGATATCTTCTACAGCAGCACCAGCGTGACTTCTCACTAACCGCGCCATCCCTGTTAGCCGTTCGGAACGGATGGGATTACGTTTGTGGGGCATAGCTGAAGAACCTTTTTGACCTTTGGCAAAAAATTCTTCAACTTCGAGAACGTCTGTTTTTTGCAGATTGCGAATTTCGACAGCAAAGCGTTCAATAGATGCGGCAACTAAAGCTAATTGCTGCACATAATCGGCATGGATATCGCGAGAAATGACTTGTGTAGAAGCAGTATCCGGCTTAAGCCCCAGTTTTTGGCAGGCGATCGCTTCTACACGTGGTTCAATATTGGCATAGGTTCCTACTGCACCAGAAATTTTACCCACAGCAATTGTTTTGCGGAGAGTTTGCAAACGTTCTTGATGTCGCAATACTTCTGCTAACCATCCAGCTAATTTAAATCCAAAGGTGATGGGTTCAGCATGAATACCATGAGAACGTCCAATCATCACCGTATTCCGATGTTCTTTTGCCTTTTGACGAATTGCCTTAATTAAATCTTCAAGGCGCTGTAACAGCACATCTAAACTGGCTATCAATTGCAATGCTAAAGCTGTATCAAGCACATCAGAACTAGTTAAACCCAGGTGAATATAACGCCCGGCATCACCAACATATTCATTGACATTTGTTAAAAAGGCGATGACATCGTGGCGGACTTCAGCTTCAATTTCTAGCACCCGCTTTGGGTCAAAATTCGCCTTTGCTTTAATTTCTTCAACTGCCTGAGATGGGATGTAACCAAGTTCAGCCTGTGCCTCACAAACAGCAATTTCTACTTGCAACCAAGTTTTTAGTTTATAGGCTTCACTCCAAAGATTACCCATTTCGGGCAAGGTATAACGCTCAATCACAGTCCGCCACAGAATACAACCGTCATATTTTACATTTTTATTAGGGCAGATCGCTTTTTGATTTAGATTCTTGGTTAACTATAGAACTAGTTTTGGATTCGGATGTAATGACACTAATGCTACCGTCAGCTTCCATATAAGCCAACTTGACATCAGTCAAAAATTCTACACTTTGTTGGCGTAGCTTACTCATCAACTCATCCTCTGTAATCAACTCTCGTTCTAAATGCCGATGAATAATCCGACCATTTTTTACCAGTAATAGTGGAGGGGGATTGAGAAATCGCTGGAACTCAGGAAGTTTGTAGCCTAACCAGTTAAGTAAGTAGCTCCAAAAAATTACGGTTCCTACTAGAATAGCTCCTTCAGTAATAGAAGTATAATTACTAGCCATCGCATTTTGAGCAGCTTCTGCGAATAACACAACTACTAATAAATCGGTAATTCCTAGAGTTCCCATTTGCCGACTAGGAAGCAAGCGTAACACCGAGAATAATGCTAGATAGACTAAAGAGCCACGTATAATTAATTCTAAAATACTGATGCTAGGAACAAAGATTGCTTGCCAATCAACAAAAAATAATTTTTCCATGATTGCTAATTTTCTTATGGTTTTCTAGATGCAATACCCTTGTGGGTCATTCAAAATTCAAAATTAATTACCCTACACATAAATCTAGGGGATTGCATTAAAGCTTCAATTCTGCTTGGCTCTAATAGTCTTGCAACCTAAGTATTAATTGGATTTTAGGTTTTGAACTTATCCATAAATCCATTAAGGCCGCTAATTACCTTATCTTTTGTGATATCAATAATAATTTTGAATATATTTATTAATAGGTTTCCTAAAAATATCATTTATAAGATAAAAAACTATTATTAGTTTTTAACAGTAAATGCTATAAAACTCATATTTAATTTAAAAAACTACTACACTTTCATTTTTGATTTTCTGCTCCATATTCGCTGTTATCTTACCACACAAATAATTGCATAAATCAAAGGAGATTCCTATAGTATTATTGATAATTGATTATCAGCACTTGGCTGAAGATACAGTAATTATAGATAGGTCATGAACCAAAAATTATAATAGCGAAGTGTGTTAGGAGAGCCTATCGCAGGGAAGAGTTTTGCTGACACATACACGAGGTACACTTAAGTAAGCCATGTATAGAGTCTTGTAGATAGTAAACGCATGAAGTCGAGGGTGGTAGAAGTGTCAAGGTTTAGGAACGCAAAAATTCTCCTGAAAGCTTTTTATTTAATATCTTCGATGTAGTATATAAAAGCTTATCTATGCATAAACTGTAGCTCTTTAGTGAAAAGATAAGAATCTTTTTAATTGGATATTACTTGTGTTAATAGAAGCCATTGGCGTGAGATTCTAGATAAAGTCAACACGTCACAGGAGTTTAAACAGACATGGAACAAAATCGGAAGTCAACGGTTGTGATTACGGGTGCTTCTTCCGGGGTTGGGTTATACACTGCAAAAGCGATGGCTAAAAAAGGATGGCACGTCGTGATGGCTTGTCGAAATTTAGCTAAGGCGGAAGAAGCTGCTAAATCAGTAGGAATACCTAGGGACAGCCACACCATTATGCATCTCGACCTAGGTTCCTTGGATAGCGTCCGACAGTTTGTGAGCAACTTTAGGGCTAGTGGCAAAACTCTAGACGCTTTGTTGTGCAATGCGGCAATTTATATGCCCCTAATCAAAGAACCGTTGCGTAGTCCTGAAGGCTATGAATTGACAATGACCACTAATCATCTTGGTCATTTTCTGCTGTGTAACCTCATGCTTGAGGATTTGAAAAATTCACCATCGCCCGATCGCAGATTGGTGATTTTGGGAACAGTAACGCACAACCCTGACGAATTGGGTGGTAAGATTCCCCCACGCCCTGATTTAGGAAATCTGGAAGGCTTTTCATCTGGGTTTAAAGCGCCAATCTCGATGATTGACGGTAAGAAATTTGAACCTGTGAAAGCTTACAAAGACAGTAAAGTTTGCAACGTGTTAACCATGCGGGAACTGCATCGCCGTTATCACGAGTCAACTGGTATTACCTTCAGTTCTTTATATCCGGGATGTGTAGCCGAAACTCCACTGTTCCGTAACCATTATCCCTTGTTCCAAAAAATCTTCCCATTGTTCCAGAAGTACATCACTGGGGGATATGTATCACAGGAATTGTCTGGTGAACGGGTAGCGGCGGTACTAGCCGATCCCGAATACAAGCAATCTGGTGCTTACTGGAGTTGGGGAAATCGCCAAAAGAAAGACGGTCAATCATTTGTGCAAAGAGTTTCTCCTCAAGCACGCGATGATGAAAAAGCAGAACGCCTGTGGGATTTAAGCGAGAACTTAGTGGGTTTAGCCTAATTACCCAGTCAGTAGTTGTGCAAAATTAAATTCATCGAGAGAAGGAATAGGGAACAGGGGAGAGAAAAAAAGAGCATTTAATAATTTTGTTTAGGTACCTATTGGGCATGGGGCATTGGGCATCAATACTTGTCGGTTAAGGGCAAAAGGGGAAGGGGAAAAGGGGCAAGAAAAAACCTTTAACCCTTACCCTTTCACCATTTCCCCAAACCAAATTCCGAGTTGAAAATCCTTAACCGAGCAGTATTGCATGGGGCATGGTTGATTTAATGAAAATTTCTCTCCTTGTCCCCTTATCTCCCTGCCCCCTGCCCCTTGCCCTCACGAAAGGGGTTGCAGCAATTGAGCGATCGCCTGAACTAAAATTTCTGGTTGCACGGGCTTGGAGATATGCAGATGAAATCCAGCGACTAGGGCTTGTTGCTGGTTGATTTCTCCGGCGTAAGCAGTGAGGGCGATCGCGGGAATGCTTCCTCCCTGTTCTGGCGACAATTTTCTAATTTGCCGAATTAGGGAGTAACCATCCATATCTGGCATACCAATGTCACACAGTAATAAATCGGGACTAGACTGATTTAAAAGTGTTAATGCTTGGACTGCGGAAGCTGCTGTTTTTACTGTTGCCCCAGATTGCGTCAGGATAAATTCTGCTAACTCCCGCATATCTGCATCATCATCGACAACCAAGATGTTAATACCTGTAAGATCGGTGCAACTTTCGCACACACCGTCATCATTAGATAGCTGCGGCTCGACAATATTTAACGGTAGTAGCACTGTGAATGTTGCACCTAAATTCTGTCCGGCACTGCTGGCTTGAACAGTTCCACCATGTAGTTCGGTAAAATGGCGGACGATCGCTAATCCTAATCCTAATCCGCCAAATTGTCTTGTGGTTGTGCCATCTTCCTGGCGGAAGTATTCAAACACAAAGGGTAAAAAATCGGGTTTGATGCCAATTCCTGTATCTTTGACTTGAATTTGGGCATACATTCCCACTTGCTCTAGTTTTACCTCAATTTTTCCGCCTGATGGGGTAAATTTCACAGCATTAGAAACCAAGTTCCAGACAATCTGTTGTAGACGATTGGCATCCCCTGTTATGGTTCCAGTGATGGGGTTAATTGTGGTTTGGATGTCGATGCTTTTAGCTTGTGCTGCTAGTTGTACCGTTTCTAGGGCAGCGGTAATGGTAGTAGCTAAATTAACTGGCGCAACATTTAATGTCATTTTTCCTTGGAGGATGCGGGAGACATCCAACAAATCCTCAATTAATTGCGCTTGTAATTTAGCGTTGCGTTCGATGGTTTCTAAGGCTTGGTCGGCTTTTTTGCCTTCTAACCGCCTACTTCGCAGGATTCTTGTCCAGCCAAGAATGGGATTAAGGGGCGATCGCAATTCGTGGGAAAGTACGGCTAAAAATTCGTCTTTAATGCGGTTGGCGGCTTCGGCTTTGGCGCGATCGCTTTGTGCGACTCGATACAACTGAGCATTGTCGATGGCGAGGGAAGCACGACGGGCTAATTCTTCTGCTAGTTGTAAATCGCTCTGGGTATAGTGTCGCCCAGATTCGGCACTGACAAAAGAAATTACGCCTAAAATTCGGGCTTGGGTGAGTAATGGCACTGTCATGAGAGATTTAAACCCAACAGAGCGCAGAATTTCTAAATGTTCTGGGTCATGGGCTGCTTGGACAATTAATTCATCGGGAATATCTGCCAAAATATCAGATTGTCCTGTACGTAAAGTTAAGGCAGCGCCACGAGGATTATTAGGGTTAAAAGGATATTTATTATTGGTTTGCTGCGCCCACTCTAGTTTTGCGGGGTCGCTGTGAGCTACTGCAATTTGCTCAATGGCACCATCTTCTGCAACTATGTGGACTGTACACCAATCTGCCAAATCTGGTGTTGCCAGATGTGCTACTTGTTCTAAAGTAGTTTGGTAATCGAGTGAAGAAGCTAAAACTGCACTGGCTTCTGCCAAAAATCTTTGGGCACGCTCTAAAAGTACTTGCTCTGTCACATCGATCACATAGGCTAAAACATCTTCTATCTGACCCTGTGAGTTGATATTAGGTAGATAGTAAAGATTGTAGTAACCGGGGGAGCGTAGACGCGTAGCGGCTTGTCGTGAGACATCGCTGTGTCCAGGTGCATTGACAGCAAAGCTATTGAGAATAATGGGATTCTTTGTTGTATAAATTTCCGAGAAAAGTGCAACTATGTTGGGGTCGGATTGACCGAACAGTTCGGCAACTGAACGCCCTAAATGTTGTTCGCGGGTTAAGCCGTTAATTTGGGCTAATGCTTCGTTGATGGCAACAAATCGTTGTTCAGCATCTAACAGAGCCATACCCACCGGAGCAGTATCAAAAATATTTTCTAATTGGCGCTTAATTACTTCAACTTGAGTACGAGCAATACGTTCGCGTTCTAGCAATTGTTCTCGTTCTTGTTCAGCTTGCTTGCGTTCTGTGATGTCAATGAGAACGCCAATCATCTGTATAGGCTGCCCTTGGGCATTATATAAAAATCTGCCCCTAGCTTCTGTCCAATGAATAGAGCCATTTTCCCAGAGCGTGCGGTATTCATGATGATATTCAGTTTTATTGAGCATCGCTTGTTGCAGCGCTAATTCTGTGTGCCCTAAGTCATCGGGATGAACGCTGTTAGACCAAAGTTCATAGCTGGGTGGGCACTCATTTGGCTGGAGTCCCATGATGTTGTAATGACTATCTGACCAGGTGAGGGTATTGATTTGCAAATCCCAGTCCCAGGTGCCCATGCGTCCCACCATTAATGCTAGTTGTAGGCGAGTTTTGCTGTGTCGCAGTTCTTCTTCTGCCCGCGATCGCTCTACCGCTAGCCAAGTTTTTTGGGCAATTCGCTCCATGAGTATTACATCCTCCTCTGTCCACTGGCGGGGGGTGACATGGTGTAAGACAAATAGGGCTACAAATCGTCCTTCCTTCACCAAGGGAACGCACAGCAAAGATTTGGTTTGGATGGCATCAAAAGCTACCGCCCCACCTGCAACTGTCCGCGGATCGGTATCGACATTATTCACAAAGATGGTTTTGCCTTGCTTAAGTTCAGCAATGATTTCCACGCCAAAAGAATTTAGGTAGTGACTACCAGAGATGCTCATGACACCGTTGCAATAGTCGCGATCAACAATTACGTATTCTTGACTAGCATCAATTTCTCCGTAGGTACAACGGGTAACTTGGAAATGTTGCCCTGTGGTGCAAACCACCTGCCACATAATTTCTTTGGAGTCTTGAATGGCACGAATAGCATCATTTAATTCAATTAAGAACTTCTGCTGTCTTTCTTTATGCTGTAACTCTTGTAGTAATTGTTCAATTTGTTGCCTTGCCCGTACTTGGGCTGTAACTTCAATACCATGAAGCAAAACACCCTGAATAGTCCCTTCAGCATTCCGCCAAGCTGGAAAGACACAGTTAAAAAATGCTTCTTCTAAAACACCATCACCATTGTTATCCCAGTAAACAGGTGACTCATCCTCAATGAAAGGTTCCCCAGTTTGGTAAACCTGATCGAGCTTTTCAAAATAAATTTGCCCTTCTGTTTCCGGCAAAACTTCCCGAATTGATTTGCCGATAATATCGGGAGTGCGTCCAGTCAGTTGTAGATAGGTGGGATTAGCAAATTCAAATATATGTTCTGAACCACGGACGATCGCAATCATTGCAGGTAACTGCATGAGAATTTCATACAAACGTTTGCGCTCGATTTCTGCTTCTAACCTGGCAGCTTGTTCTCTCTCAAACAAGCGATCGCGTTCGACTTCAATTTGTTTGCGTTCTGTAATGTCAACTGAAACGCCAGTCATCCGCACTCGTTGTCCAGCTCTATCGTGAACTCTTCCTTGGCTGTTAAGCCAGTGGATAAAGCCCTCGGGAGAAACAACCCGATATTCTTGATTGTAGAAAAGTCCTCCAGCGATCGCTTGTTGCACTGAGTCTATTACCTGCTGGCGATCGTCTGAATGAATCAGTGCAAAAAATTCTGCTGCTGTCCCTACTTGAATTCCCCAAACTGAGAGTGCATTGGGAGAACATACTACCTGATTTGTGATTAAATCCATGTCCCAAGCAAACATATGTGCTGAAGACAAAGCTAGCTGTAAGCCTTCTTCCGTCCGGCGCAGATTTTCTTCAATTTGCTTCAGCCGAGTCACATCCTGAAACATAGCAATTCCAATAGCTGGATGTCCGTACATAGCTGGCAAAATTTCGCCCCAGCAAAGCGTGGAGCGAATACCACCTGGTGTATGCCAGTTCATCTCATAATTTTGTACCTTTTCTCCCTGTGCAATCAGTACAGCAGGCATTCTGGCTGTAGGGATGCGATCGCCATGAGTATCAGTGCAGTAGTAAGCTTCGGCATACTCATCGAGGGATTTATTTTTGGGGAAATCTCCACCTGCTAATTCATTGGCAATTTGGTTAGCAAAGGTAATTTTTGCCGTGCCAGGTTCAATAAATATCATTGGCGTGGGCAGCAAATTTAAGACGTTTTCCAACCATTGCTGCTGATTTTGCAGTGCCAATTCTGCCTGCTTGCGTTCTGTCACATCTTGAAAGATGGCAACAGCCGCAACTATTTGATTTTGTTGGTTGAGAATGGGTGCAGAATTGACATTAATAACAATTTGGCTGCCATCACTGTAATGCAAGTATATTTCTTCATTAGCAATCACTTCACCCATGAGGAGCGATCGCATTAGCGGATAATCGTTAGCTTCGTAGCGTCTTCCATCACCTTTAAAGCCGATAAAGGGAGTAATAGATTCATATTGCTCAAGCTCTAGCGATGGTTCGTAGTTATACCTAAGAATCTGTTTAGCTTGGTCGTTAGATAAAACCAGCTTCCCCGCAGCATCGGCAATCAGCACCCCGGCTGGCATTTGCTGTAAAATCGCTTCTAATCTACTGCGTTCAATTTCTAATGCGTACAGTAACCTTTCACGCTCCGCTTCAGCTTGCTTGCGCTTTGTGATATCACGAAAATACACTGCCAAACCATAAGCTGAGGGATAGGCATTCACTTCTAACCAACGCTGAACAGGCTCTCCAAATTCTTCCCATGAAACAGGGGTTTGTTCTATCATTGCCCGATGTAGGTTTTGGTAACCTATACTACCCACAAGGCTAGGAAAAATTTCTGTCCAAACGTTCTTGCCAATCAAATCTTCTGGCTTTTTGTTGAGAATTTCAACTGCCGCACCATTTACGTATATGTAGCACCAATTTCTATCAAAAGCTACAAAAGCATCAGTAATACTTTCGAGGATTAGGGTAACTGTGCGCTCAGTGGCTTGAGGATCGGGAGCATTTGCCAGTCTAGTTTCTAGTTCCTGTTTCTGATGCTGTAACAGTGCAATGACTTTTTGCTGTTCAACTATCTGTGCTTCTAGTACAGCTTTGTTTGCAGATGCGGGATTTTGTTCAAAACTGCGAGCAACTTGTTCAATTACTTCCGAGCGAGAAATTCCTTGCTTGTGAGCCTCTTCATCCAGTGATCGCCAAGCCGTACTGGTAAGAGATATACTAAATCGTTGTTTCTTTTCGGAATCCCAATTACTAACAAACTTACCAGTAATGTCACGCTTCATGAATTATTAATCCGTATGCATACACGGTTTCTTCTATTCAATCTGACTTACACCCACATCAGGATCTCCCTTCAGACTGAGGTTTGATTGTCAATAGTCAAAAGTCAATAGTCAAAAATTCCCCTTGTCCCCCAGTCCCCAATCCCCTTTTTAAGTTAGAAATTAGAAGATGAAGGAAGCATCAGGAGAATGTTGGAAAGTTCAGCGCCGATTTGTGGAAATGCGCTCAAATTGGCTAACTGTGATTGGCGAACATCTTCAAGACGATCGCGGACAAATTTTGGAATACTGGCGTGTAGAAAAAGCTGACTCTGTGGTGATTTTACCAATTCAGTCTCATCAGATAATTTTGCCACCCCCAAGTTACAGACCAGGATTAGGTGAACTCACTTTAGATTTCCCTGGTGGTCGCGTACCCCAGGGACAAACCCCAGAGGTTGCAGTACCAACTATTCTGCAAAGAGAACTAGGAGTTGAAGCTATAGCAATTAGTCAACTTACAGCCTTGAATACTGAAGGTTGGCCTGTAAATAGTTCTTTTTCTAATCAAAAGCTTTACGGTTTTGTTGCTCATCTCCAATCTACTCCGACAATTGCAGCTGAGTATATGGGAGCAACTTATCCCGCAACTTCTACAGGTGTAAATGATTTACTCCAGAGTCTCATCTGTCTTCAATGTCGTGCTGTATTAATGCAGTGGTGGTTAGGTTTAAAGACTTCCCAGTAAGTAAATATTCCATTGCTTTTGAACTGTTGAGCCTTAAAGGTGCAACTTTCCAGTTCAAAACCGCAACTTTCCGATTCAAAACCGCAATCGTCAGCCTCAAAACCGCAACTTTCCGATTCAAAACCGCAATCGTCAGCCTCAAAACCGCAACTTTCCGATTCAAAACCGCAATCGTCAGCCTCAAAACCTCAACGTTCAGCTTCCAAACCGCAATCGTCAGCCTCAAAACCTCAACTTTCCGATTCAAAACCGCAATCGTCAGCCTCAAAACCTCAACTTCCAGGTTCAAAACTACAATCGTCAGCCTCAAAACCTCAACGTTCAGCTTCCACATTACAATCGTCAGCCTCAAAACCTCAACTTCCAGTCCCCAGTCCCCAATACCCAATCCCCAATACCCAATCCCCAATCCCCACTCCCCAATACAATTAAAATAAACGCGATCGCAACTCACAACTCACAGACAATGCAAATTACCAACAGTCTTCATACCGCCATTCTCGTTACTGACCTGGAACGCTCGGAAATTTTTTATGGCAAAGTATTAGGACTAGCTAAGATTGATCGCTCCCTCAAATACCCTGGCACATGGTATCAAGTTGGTAACTACCAAATTCATTTAATAGTCGCCCCATCTTCTCCCACAGACAACCAAAACGAAAAATGGGGACGCAACCCCCATGTTGCTTTTTCTGTTGCAGACTTAGAAATCGCCAAACAAGAATTACTTGCTCACAATTACCCTATCCAAGCCAGCGCCTCTGGTCGTCCTGCTGTATTCACCCAAGATCCCGACGGGAATATTATTGAGTTGAGTCAGCTGTGAGGGAAGGGGGAATGGGGAATGGGGAAAAGGGGAATGGGAAAAAGGGGAATTACCAAATGACCAATGACCAATGACAAATGACAAATGACAAATGACAAATGACAAATGACAAATGACAAATGAAAATCATCGCCTACAGCTACACCGATCCTTTGTTAGAAAATCCTCCTGATGTTGATAGTTGGGGGTGGGAAGTAGATCGAGTTTATTATGATGTGGGAGAGCGAGAGTCTTTTGGAAACGCTGCACGAGATTCCTTTGGAAACGCTGCGCGATCGCAGTTACAACAATTAATCAAAGATTGTCAAGCTGAGGCTACAAGTTATCTGCTTATCCGGCGGTTGGAAGAATTGGGTGATACTGTGAAACAAGTAAGCGATCGCCTCAATGAATTGGAAGCTATGGGTATTGTGGTCATCGCTACGGAACAACCTTACACCTCTGAACATGGTAATCTCCGCGCTCAATTGCTGACATTGTTACAAGAAATTCAAGATCAGCAACGTAGCCGCCGTATCCGCCAAGGACACGCCCGTAAGCGTTTGGATACTGCGCCTCCACCAGGTAAACCACCATACGGTTATAAAAAAAGTAAAGATAAATACACTATTGATAGAAGTACTTCTCCAGTCGTTAAGGATTTTTTTGAACAGTTTTTGCTCTATGGTTCTTTACGGGGAGCAGTTCGCTATTTAGCTAAAAAATACGGGAAGAAAATCTCGGTTACGACAGGGAAGCGCTGGTTAACTAATCCAGTTTATCGGGGGAACACAGCTTATCAAGATGGTGAAATTATCTCGAATACCCATGTTCCCATAATTTCCCCAGAAGAAGCCGCTCAAATTGATAGGCTTTTACGCCGTAACAGTCGTTTACCATCTCGTACGGCTAGTGCGCCACGTTCTTTAGCAGGTTTGGTGATTTGCGGCGAGTGTCAATCTCACATGACTGTCACCCGCGTGACTCAACGTCGTCAAAACAAAGAGTATCTTTATTTACGTCCAACTAGCTGTCCTAAAAATCCTAAGTGTAAGGCTTTGGCTTATGATGCAGTGTTAGAAAAAACTATTGCCAAGGTTTGCCAAGAATTACCCCAAGCTGTGGCTGGGATGAACTTTCCCCAGTTGGATGCAATTAAGAATAGTTTAGGAGATGCGATCGCTCGTCAACAAGAAATACTTACCCAGCTACCTGCTTTAGTTGAAACTGGGGTTTTAGATCCAGAAACAGCAAAGTTACGAGCATACAAAATTCGCACCCAAATCTCTGCACTGCAAGCCAAGTTAGCTACTCTTCCACCAGTAAACTTAGGTTCAGTGGCTCAAGCTGTTTCTATTCCCCAATTTTGGTACGATTTATCAGAATCAGAACGAAGATTTTATTTGAGAGAATTTATTAGCCGCATAGAACTGATTCGTCAAGAACCACAATGGAGTTTGCAAATCATTCTGATTTTTTAAGAATGAACTGTAAATTATGAATTAAGAATTTAACTCTAAAAGAAGTTTAAAAGCTGAAAAAATATTTTTTCGCTAGGGTCTTACCAACTTAGATTGTCCAATTACAAAATAATCCCATTCAAAAATTATTTGCAACACACCCATTATCTAGATGGACAAATATCTGTGCGCCCATACTCATATATTTCTCGAAGTAATAACGGGCAATTGCAGATTTATCATGAATGACATTTTCACTTTGTAATTAAATTAGCTATTTTCGAGTTTTGCAAATTACAAGTCATCGGAGTTTAATGAATGCGCTTCCGTGTAGAGTTTTATGAGGAAACACTGTAGCTGTAATTACTTGAGAAATTACATCAACAAACGGTGTGGTTACCATCAACAGATATCATAGCCTTAGAGCTTTTAACATTAAAATTCTCAGGTTTTCTCCAGGAAAATAGAGTAAGTTAAAGCTAGCATCATGGTATTAATTATATCTTTTAAGCAAAGAATATTTTAGAGAAATTCAACTTTTAAAAAGTTAGGTGTTTTCGGCACAAAAAAAAATTCCTATTTTGATAAATTTGAGTTAATTTGGAATCTAGCAATTACCAAACACACAGTTGATTACCGGGTGGCAACATTAGAGATTCGCTCTAATCTCTATGTAATCAAACCAGCAAACAAGATGATTATCATAGAATATGCAAGAAAGAAGCTTTATTTGGGGTCATCTAGGACAACGGTACCGCACAGTTGAAACATTAATTGATGGGGTATGGATAATTGTCCTGCTTGTAGCAGCAGTATTATTGTTTAGCATCAATCTTGGCGGCGCACCGCTGCGAGATTGGGATGAAGGTACTGTGGCACAGATTGCGCGTGAAATGGTGCGTTCCCCAGTGGGTTCTCTAAATTGGCTTTACCCCACCCTGGGAGGTGTACCTTATCCCCACAAGCCGCCTTTGATGCATTTGCTAGTTGCTTGGGCTTACCAACTAGGAGGCATTAATGAATGGACTACACGCTTACCTGGAGCAATTTTAACAGCTTGTTCCGTACCTTTACTGTATTGTATTGGTCGAGAAGCATTTCGCCAACGCTGGGCGGCGATTTATAGCGCTTTAATTTACCTGACAATGCTTCCTGTGGTGCGTCATGGTCGATTGGCAATGATTGATGGCGCAGTGGTAAGTTTTTTGATGGTGATGATGTGGTGCGTGTTGCGATCGCGCCGAGATTTGCGTTACTGTCTGGGTGTTGGTTTGGCCTTTGGCTTAATTTGCCTAACTCAAGGGGTATATGGTGTATTGTTAGGTGCGATCGCCATTGTCTTTTTATATTGGGATACCCCCCGACTTCTCAGTTGTTACTACCTTTGGATCGCCGTCTTTCTGGGTATCTTACCAGTACTTGGTTGGTATGCTGCTCAGCTGCTACACTACGGTCACACTTTCCTACAAATAGCTTTTATCAGTCCAGCCAACAATCAACTAGGAACAGGTGCTGCGGGTAATTCTAGAACATCTTGGTACTATCTCAAAGAGATATTGATGTATGCATGGCCTTGGCTACTGTTTTTACCCCATAGTTTGCGTTTAGCCTGGGAAAATCGCAATCTGAGTTGGGCAAAACTTGTATTAGCCTGGAGCGGTGTTTATTTAGTAATTATTGCCTGTATGGGGAGTAAAATTCTCTGGTATTTATTCCCCATTTACCCAAGTTTAGCTTTAGCTTTGGGGGCGCAACTTGCGGAAACTGAGAATTTACCTTTACTTTCATCCTATCCCCGTTCTTGGATAGCTGGTTTATCGATACTTGCATTAGCGGCTTCTGCTGGGAGTATTTTTTTTAGTTCAGGTGCAAACCCGAAAACAGACTTACAGGTAATTTTTGCCGCAGTTGCTTTAACAATGACTTTAGCAGCTATTTACGCAGAGCGTGGCGATGGGCAATTCCTCAAGATTCTGTTTTGGGGAAGTTATATTTCACTGCTGCTGTTGATGAAATCTAACTACTGGGTGTGGGAATTAAGCGATGCATATCCCGTCAAACCAGTGGCTAGCATGATAGTACGAGCAAATCCAGCAGTCAAAAAGATTTACACATCCTTTCCTTACAATCGTCCTTCCTTAGATTTTTATAGCGATCGCACAATTATTCCTGCGAGTTTAGGGGAACTGCAATACTACTGGCGCTACAACGGACAACCCTATTTTTTGCTGAATGCATCTGCTTACAAAAGTCTCCACCTCGATTCCATTAAGCTGATTGATGAAGCACAAGGTTGGAAACTGATTACTAAAGATACCAATCGCTTGTAAGCATTGTCTGCGATCGCTCACCAGAATCGTTAAAATATTAAGTAAGGTAAAGACATTTATGAGAAATCAACATCAAAATCATGGGATTATTTGGATTTGGCAAGAAAACAGTAATACCTAAACCTGAGGAAGCCTTACCAGGAAGAGCAAAACCAATGCCTGTACCTGCTCATCATTATGTTAATGGTAATCCTCTCAAGTCTCCTTTTCCCGATGGATTAGAAACAGCTTTATTTGGTTTAGGCTGCTTTTGGGGTGCAGAACGTAAATTCTGGCAGCTAAAAGGAGTGTACACCACAGCAGTTGGCTATGCGGCTGGATTCACACCCAATCCTAGTTATGAAGAAGTCTGTACCGGATTGACTGGTCATAACGAGGTAGTATTAGTTGTGTTTGACCCCAAAGTAATTAGTTATACCGAACTGCTGAAAGTTTTTTGGGAAAGTCACAACCCCACCCAAGGGATGCGCCAAGGTAATGATGTCGGTACTCAGTATCGCTCAGGAATTTACGTCTATTCTGAAACTCAAAAGCAGCTAGCAGAAGCATCACGCGACGCATATCAGCAAGCGCTCAAAGATGCAGGCTATGGCAAAATTACCACAGAAATTTTAGACGCGCCTGAGTTCTACTACGCTGAAGAATACCATCAGCAGTACCTTGCTAAAAACCCCAATGGTTATTGCGGCTTAGGCGGAACTAACGTTTCTTGCCCTGTAGGAATTACTGAGTCACAACTTAGTAGTTAAGTATCAAATCATTTGTTGTCAGCCCTACAGTTGATGACAAATGATCTGGGGCAATGGTAATAAGTAATAGGTAAAAATTTTGTGCAATTACCAATTACCAATCCCAAACAATTTAACTACTTAAGCCGTGGTGGGATTATCTTCTGTGGATTTTCCCTTCCCTACACCCTTGAGGCGAGTAGCAGTACCTTTACGAATGCGTTTGCTTTTCCGCACGCTACCTGCCATTTTATATTCGTTGCTATCGTTACCATATTTCCAAGCAACTGCTAACAGGAATCTCTCAGAAATATCGCACTATTTCACGACCGACACATTGAGATAATAAGTAAACCTGTCTCGCAGCTGTTCAATTGTTAGATTTTGAGTCCAATACTCTACTAAAGCATGACCAAAAGCCCAGACATCGCTTGTATTTGTATTTTCCAACAGCAACGGCCATAGGGCTAGCAAATCAAAGCTGGGCTTGCTGGAGTTATCTGTATTCAAGAGTGAAAATAAATCATAAGCCATTTGCAGCTTACCAATGACAACTGGTAACTGTTCCACAGGAATTTTTTCTGCTAGCAAGTATGCCAGAGTAGGCGATCCAGTTGATAGGGTAGAAATGAACTGAAGAACCGGACTTTTCAGCAGCGATGTTAGTCCTTGAGTTGTCGCCATCTGGAATGTGTAGTTGTCAATAATTTTGGCAGCAGCGACGGTACGGGCTTCTAAATTACGTAAAAAGCGCGCTAGACGGAGTTGTTTTGCAGGTGCGATCGCTTCTACTAATCCTAAAGATAAAGCTTCAACTCCCCAAGCTGCACGATTGGTTTTGCGATCGCTAGTTACCACAGGTAAAACTAACTTGGAGAAATCCCCCAGCAATTGCGCCCGATATTGTGTAGCTTCGCGAATCGAAATTTCCTTTGGGCGATCGCCCCATTCCCAATCATAGGGGGGTTGCCATTCGCGGATGGGACGCAGACGATCAACTTGGGTAACTATAGTAATTACAGGCAAATCTGCAACTTCCGTCTGCATATCCTTGAGAAAGTCTACATCCATTTGCAAAGCTGGATCTAGCGCAGGTGTGGCTAATAATAGTAAATCTGCTTTTGTGGCATAGTCTAAAACTAGCTCCCGAAAATCACTCCGGTTGACTTGTTCATAGCCTGGAGTATCCCAAAGCGTCAGGGATTCTTTAGAGCCAGTCTGCCATTGATAATTTTGAATTTGATCGGTACTAGGTAAGACATCAACAGCAGCTAGTTCGGATTGAAATAAGCTGTTAATTAAGCTGCTTTTGCCCGAACCTGTGCGTCCTACTAGCAGAATATTCACAGGTTTTTCGGCAATACTTTCAGCGGGTTCTGCTTGAGAGAGGATTTCCCGGAGAGTTTGAGTTTTTGCTTTGGGTAATGCGGGAGTAGTAGTTACCGAAGAAAATTCCGCAGTTGGTAAAGTACTACCACTATAAAGAGCGATCGCTTGACGGCACAAATTCCTTAAAGCTGCTTCCCGCAACATTTGGCTTAAATTCACCAGCAATTGCTGATTTGCTTGGCTAGTAGAATGCTGACTAGCTTTTTTGGCAAAAGCCGCCGCCGGATTTAATAGCCATTGCGCCCAGTTCCAAGCTTGCCAGAGTTTGCGGGCAGATGGTTCTAATTTGCGGTAGACTTCATAAGCTTGATAAGCTTGCCCAACTGTCACCTGATTTAAGGCGGGTGATAGCTTTTGTATCCATTGATCTAAATCATCTACCGTTCCTCGAATTAATCCGTAAGCTTGGGTAACGTAAATATTTAAGAGGGGATATTTAACTTCAGGATGGTATATATGAGCGATCGCCACAACTAGATTTTGGCATCTTGTCCAGAAAGTTGACCAATCTTCCCAAATCGGGCGATCGTTTTGTGCGGTTTGTAAAATCTCCGTTAAAACTGCTTGGGCTTGAGTTGTAGCATCATTTCCGGCTAGTAATTGGTTAGAATCTATTGTTGCGGCTAATTCCTCGTTAACTTCTGCTAATACCGCCTCTAATTGTTCCACCTCTGGACGAGTCCATTTGACTAGCAACCAACGCCAGCCCACAAATATCAGCGTAAACACAGCCCAAATCCAACTCAGTCCCCATGCATGGATTTGGGAACCAGCAGCTACTAGTAAGAAAGTGACAATTAAAGCGATTGGCGCTGCTAGTACTACCCATTGCCACAGTTTTAAACGCACCATGATCTAATACCTACCTGGATAAGACTTTTTGTACAAATTAAGAATAGTCAGCTTGTATAAAGTCTATCGCTTCTCAATTTGGGCAGAATTTTAGAGGAACCCAATTCGGTTGCAATCAAAACGCCAAAAATAAAAGCGATCGCACCCAGTAAAAATGCGATCGCTAATTTTAAATCAAGGAGTGAAACTTATTCAGCCGCAACAGGTTCTAACAATTTGATGTTAGAGAAGATAAATTCCTGAGTGGAAATTTCTCCTGCTGTCTCGGTTTTAATCTCCCGACGGTTGAGGATAAAATATTTACCTACTTTTTCGTATTCATCAGTAAATTCACTTCTACCACCCTTTTGTTGCCCGGTTGCAGGGTCATGGTAGACAGAATCATAGGTGTGAGATAAATAACCTTCTCCAGTTTGGTGACTGCTAAAGGTGTCAATGGTTACAAAAGTACCGTGGATGAGACGATGAACGTGGCTCACTTCGTTGTTACGGACTTTGTATTTATCGCCCTCAGCTTTACCACCAACTAAAATCTCCACCGCACCATTTTCTTCTGTAGCGCCATAGCTAAAGCTATTTGCGCCGTGGGTATCTTCAAAAGAACGGCGGACGCGGTGAATTGCTATTTCCCAAGCTTGATGGTGAATCGCTTGCTTAGCTTCTTCATTTTCTACATCTGATACTTCCGCCTTCAGATTGGCGTTGACAACTACTTTAGCTGTAGTAACTTGCCCATCATGCTTAAAGGTGATGTCAGCCGCGTACCCAGGAAAATTCTTGTCCCAAGTGTAACGATTTTCATAAGCAGCCCGGAACAGTTCCTGAGCAGAAATTTGTGTAACAGTCATGCGTTCACCTATAAACAGTAGTGATATTAGCGTTTTATCTTTGCTTGGTATTAGCATAGAGTTAATTGTTAAGCCCCGCATAGTCCCCAACTGGGTACACTTATGGCTAATTCTCTTCATGCTGCATTTGCTGCGATCGCCAATGTCCGTAATGAGCAAGAGCTAAAACTCGCGCTCATGGATAAAATTGGCAAACATTTTGGCGTGCAACATTGGGGTATCAATCTTATTGATGACCAGTCACAGACAGAGATTGATGTTCCTGCTATTCCCACAGTTTGCCTACAAGGTAATCCCATCGGACGCTATGTAGTTGAGCGTCATGCACCTGCTCATGAACAGTTAATTCTCTCGCCAGAGGATTGGAAAGATATTTGCCCGCGCCACGACCACGAACACGTGATGACTGGCCCTATTGTCTGCGATGGTCGTCTTGTAGGAACCCTCAACTTGGCTCGTGCTAAGGGTAGCCCAGCCTTTGACGGTAACGATTTAGCCGATTTGAGTGCCTTATGTATTCACATCTCAGCCAAACTCGCTACCTTGCGGGCAAAACCAAAAACCATCAAATCCTCCGTACCTAATCCACTCACACCACGCGAGTTAGAAATTGCCGAATTAGTTGCTCAAGGCTTAACCAATTCAGAAATCGCCGCTAGGCTTTGGATTACTCAAAATTCTGTCAAGCAAGCTTTAAAAAGGATGTTCCGTAAGCTAGGAGTATCAGCACGTAGCGAGATGGTAGCAAAGCTGCATTCAACGATAGTTTCTAATTCGTAATTCGTAATTCGTAATTACACTAAGGGACTTCCAGAAATTAAATTATTCAATCCGCAAGGGGGAAGATATTGAGCAACTTCTTTCTCTCCCTCTGCTCCCCTGCTTCCTCTGCTCCACGGCAGTTGCTCTACTTGGGGAAACCCCAAGACCGCACTGCCTCCTCTGCTACCCTAGCGACAGTATATTTTTTTAGTTGGAAGTCCCTAAACCAAGCAACTTAGCGGTTTCTTTTGTTTGTTCTAGGGATGCTGTAATTAGCTGTTCGCCTATTTTTTGTACCTGCTTAACTAAAGCCTCACCAGCATTTTCTGGTGAGCCAACATTAAACGGTGGTGCGGGATTATACTCTAGCAATAACTGAATGAGTTTAGCTGTGTCTTCACCGCATAGTTGAGCAGCAATTACCAATCCAAAATCAATCCCAGCAGTTACGCCACCGCCTGTAATCCTGTTGCGGTCAATTACTACTCTTTCATTGACTACCTCAACCCCCAAAAGGGCTAACTGATCGCGAAACGCCCAATGCGAAGTAGCACGATAGCCTTGCAGCAATCCAGCCGCCGCCAAAATTAAGGAGCCAGTACAAACTGATGTGATATATTTTGCTGTCTTGCCTTGATGTTGCAAAAATTCCAAGACTTCAGTATCTCGCATCATCTCCACCTGTCCAGGCCCACCTGGTACACAGACAACATCCAACTGTGGAGAGTCAGCAAAAGTAGTAGTAGGCAAAATCGTCAAATTATCGCTACTGGTGACTGGCTCTAAATTTTTCCACAAGCAATAAACTTTGCTATTTGGCAGAAAACTAAAGACTTGTTGCGGCCCAGTAATATCTAATTGCGTCATGCCAGGATAAATTACCAGACCAATGTTGTACTCTGCTGCATTACCCATAATTCTGATTTCTCTATACTTTCGTGTTGGGATTCACTGCTAGAGTAAGATTGATTACTTAGCTGTGCCTAGTCCTCGATCGAGTACACTTTGTTGAGAGAAGATGGCTAATTTGCAAAGTTTATTTCATGTAATTGCTTCCGCCAATAATGAACGTAAATTGCGGCTAGCTTTCATGGATAACGTTGGAGAGCATTTTGGCGTGCAGCGTTGGGGTATTTACCTTACCAATGAGCAATCTCGGCTAGCTAGTGTTGATGTTTCTGGTGTTCCTGAATCATTATTAGAGCGCTATGAGCAAGTAGGTAGAGCCGTAGATCCAGTCATGCGCTACGTTGTTGAGCGTCATGCACCAGCCCATGAAGAATTGGTGTTACCTCCTGGGGGTTGGAAGCAATGCGACTTGTATCAAAATTGTTGCGCCTACTACGACCACGAACACATCATGACAGGCCCTATTGTCGGTGGTGGTCAAATAATTGGCACGGTTCACTTTGCTCGTGTTGGTCATACACCTGCTTTTAGCAGCGATCATCTTGCGGATTTAAGTGCCTTATGTCTCCATTTATCAGCTTGTTTAGCGACGGTAAAGCGATCGCCACCACAATTCAACTCACCGCTAGCGCATCGCCTCACCCCCCGCGAACGGCAAATTGTTGATTTAGTAGCGAGGGGTTTAACTAATGCTGAAATTGGCGCAAAACTTTGGATTACAGAAAATTCAGTTAAGCAAGCCCTCAAAAGAATATTTCGCAAATTAGAGGTTGTTAACCGTGCCGAAATGGTAGCGCGATTACAAAATGTTTTGACTGCATAATGAAAAAAATGGCTGTAAATATTCTTTATATTGATATCATTAAATTTTAATTAATCAGATAGCATATAGTTTTTATTGGTAATATTTTTTTGAATTTGCTGGTAACAGCAATCCAAAAAATAGCAACACCAAATTACAATACCCAGGAACTTACTCCCTTCTTCTAAAAAGAAATGCAACGGCATTGATTCTGGCGTTACAATATCCACTAAAACTGATATTAAAAAAGATGCAAGTGATAAATTTAAAATGGCATAGTTAGTCTTTTTAAATAATATCTTGAAGTTATGAATATAACCCAATATTATAATTACATAAATCAGAAAAAACAATGATTCAAATAAATTGGCAATAAGTCTTGAATTCTCAATATGTATGAAATTGATAAAAGGACGATAATAATATTCGTGAATTTGGAATAAATCATCAAGAAAAAGAAACATTGTTATCCAGCCAGAGAAAAATAAAAATTTTGCCCATTTTTTTTCTTTCAAGTCATCATTTTTGAATAAAATGTACGCGACAAATAGGGAAATGGCTGAAGATGAACACCAAAATAATATTCCAAGAGTTGAAATCATACCTATATAGGGAGGTATACCCTTAAAGGCATTGGGATCTATAACTAAGTAACGAAAAGGAATATCTTTACTTTTAAATAAAGCGCCAATCACTATCAAAAAAATAATACTCGGCAGCACAACCTTTAATATAAATATTTGTAGACTTTTGAACAATTTAAAATCACGTGTATTTGTCTGTATTTTCACAGAAAATCTGCTCCTGAATTGATGAAAATTTGTCTTTCTTCTTAATACAAATATCAATTAAAAATTCGCAGCATTGTACTTGTAATAATTTTGGTATTACAAGTACAAATTCTCTGACGAATTAAATATTTATGCCATAGGTGCTTTAGAAGTAGATGCCTCTACCTGAGCCAAAAACCCTGATTTTTTCAGACTCAAGATTAATTGAAGATTAAGTAAATAATAATACAAATTTAAATTTTAAGCACACTTCGCTGTAATATTTACGTGTAAATCTACTGGATACGTACTTCCAACAGCAGTTCTAATCAACATTCATTTAAGCAATTTAAATATCTAATGTATAAATAATAACATTTGACATACTTGACTGAACTAAAAGGCTCAATTCTACCTTTCCCGAAGCGTTTGCCTAGCTTGAGGCGAAATATATTGATAGAAACCCCAACTTTTTGAAAGAGTTGGGGTTATAAACATAGCTTATTTTTGTGAGATTTGAGTCTAGTTAAAGTCTTCCTAAACCCAAAATCAAATACATTAACATTAGCCCTCTTCTGTCACTTTCCGAGTATTCTGAATAAAAGGATGAAAAGAAAAAACTCTGGAAGGTAAGCAGGGCCATGGATGTAGAATTACAAATCCTGAAACATTTAGCAAGAGATCCTCATCCAACAGTTGGCATCATAGATGAATATTGTGCAGAGTATAAAGACTTATTTAAAGAAGTAAGAAATTATGAGTGCTTCAAATATTTACACTTGGGAATCATCTCAACGATAAAAAG
>NZ_JACJQJ010000056.1 GCF_014696615.1 Nostoc linckia FACHB-104
AAGATTATCATTATTATTCAGCTACGATTTGAGTAGGCGATCGCTCTGTTGTTGGGCGATCGCATGTTCAATGAAATATTTTATTTTTACTCAGATATCTAATAAAACAAAAGTTTTGAACCATAACATGGGTATTTAAACCATATTTTGAATTGAAAGTTTAAGTTAGAACAATTTTGTCAGGGATTTTTTGTGCAAGTTTTGTCCAATTGTGTTTTTTCAACTCATTCTTTAGTTATGATTCAGAATTTCAACTCTCACTCATAATTTGATTCAAAGTTTTAATTTGTGATTAGCGCGAAAGCCTGAATTTTCGTTAACTCTTTTCTAATTTATGGATCAAAATTTTTCTCACATTATGATTCAAAGCATAGCCAGCCCCAGGCTCTGAAACCAGATTGTTAAAAGTCCGAGGAGGTTTAGGACTGTGCAATTTGGATAGTTACCGATCGTAAACATGAACGAGGCAAACTTTACCCGTAAGGAGATGCAGAAATGCAAATCAATTATGTTTTTCTTGTTGACACCAATAAACAACCATTAAACCCAATTCATCCCGCAAGAGCGCGAGAGTTACTTAACAAAAATAAAGCAGCAATTTACCGACAATTTCCTTTCACTCTTGTGCTGCACAAGGCAATTGATAACCCAGTTGTTCGACTACTTACTCTTAAGCTTGACCCTGGTAGCAAAACTACAGGGATAGCATTATTAGATGGGGAGAATGTTATTTGGGCAGCAGAACTACAACATAGGGGCTGGTCCATCAAGGACGCACTTAACAGCCGCCGCTCGTTACGTAGATCCCGTCGTAGCCGCAAAACTCGTTACCGTATGGCTCGTTTTGATAACCGTAAGCGACCAGAAGGGTGGCTACCTCCTTCGTTGATGCATCGTGTTCTCACTGTTGAAACTTGGGTAAAACGGCTTTGTCGCTACGCACCCATCGCTCAAACTGTTATGGAATTAGTCAAATTCGACACGCAAAAAATGCAAAACCCAGAGATTGATGGCATCGAATATCAGCAAGGACAACTCGCTGGTTACGAAGTCCGACAATATCTTCTAGAAAAGTGGGGGCGTAAATGTGTTTACTGTGACAAAGAAGGCGTGCCACTTCAAATTGAACATATTCATCCAAAATCCAAAGGTGGTAGCAATCGTGTCAGCAATTTAGCTCTTAGCTGTAAACGATGCAATCTTAAAAAAGGGACACAACTTGTTGATGAGTTTTTGAAAAAAGATGCAAAAAGATTAGAGAAAATTAAACAACAAGTCAAAAAACCATTAAAAGATGCTGCCGCTGTTAATGCGACTCGTTGGACACTTTTTCATACCCTAAAAGGTATTTTGCCAACAACAACAGGAACAGGTGCTCAAACAAAGTACAATCGAACTCTTTTTCAACTAGAAAAGCAACACTGGATTGACGCGGCTTGTATTGGCGACATTAAAGCAATTAAGTTGCTAACATTGCAGCCACTACTAATTAAAGCGAATGGTTGGGGAACCAGACAAATGGCTGGTACAAACAAGTATGGCTTTCCTATCCGTCATCGTACTCGTCAATCGCTTCATTTTGGCTTTCAGACTGGCGATATAGTTAAAGCTGTTGTGCTTTCAGGGAAGAAAGTGGGTCAGTACGTTGGTCGCGTATTATGTCGCGCCAGAGGCAGTTTTGACATCGTTACCAAGACCGGAAGAGTTGGAGACATCAATCATAGGTTTTGCAAACCCATTCACAAGAAGGACGGATATTCGTATGCTTTTTAAGAGAAATCTAGGCAGTTAAAATTGCCGACGAGCTTCACCCCCATTTCTCAAGGCAGAGGCACGCGTCCTTTAATTTCTGGTGGTCTTTTAAGACCAACGAAATTAATGCAAAGTGCATCTTATCATGCCAGGAACTATCACATCAATCTCTTATCTCCAAAAACATCAATTAGATCCAAATCCAACCGCACATATCGAAACCAGCAGTCTGGAATATTTGCACGCTGCTTTCCTACTCTACGAATACAAAACCACCTACAGCAAGAAAGAATACCGAACCTTGCTTGATACATACGGTTGGGATAAAGGAAGCTCTGAGGAAAAACGAGCGCTCAAAATAGCGGAAAACTTCCAAGCATTTTTAACTTGTCCTCAACACCTAGCCGCAATTCCAGTAACAATACTTCTCAGATTGTGTTCTCTTCAATACAAGCCAATTATCAGTCAGCTACAGGATTATCCAATTGGGGGATTGACCTGCAAACTGGTACTGGAGTTAATCGAAGAGAGGAAAGCCCTCCTTAAAACCCAAAAGCAGGAACAACAAAAGCAGATATCAATCTGGCGCAGAACTCCAAAAGGCGATCGCTACTGTCAGTTCCCTCCTCAGTACGAAGAAGATCACCAAACAGGAGTACTCACACAGGAATTGATTGATGGATATGGACTACTTCCCCAGCAAATTCTACGCGCTGCGATCACAGATTATCACGCCAAAATCAAATCCCAAGAAAAAGAGCAGCCCCAGGAAGAGACTGCTGAATCTGAAGTGGTTGAGTCGAGTATGCTTCCACAATTAGAAACATCCCCAACAGAGAGCGAAAAAGCTATAGAAGTTAACTCTAGGCTAAAACAAAAGGAACAAACCAGCACCAGTAACGCTACAGAACAGCAGCCAGTTGGGGAAGAAGTATTAATGCTGGCAGAAAAACTCAAATCAGCTACCAATTATTATCAAATTAGAAGTGCTATATACAGGCATCTGGCTGTTAAAGATGAAGCTTGGAAGCAGCTTTCTCCAGAAGATCAGTTAAGAATTGAAAAATTGTTTTCCCAGGAAGTATTAGCTCTCCAAACAGCCAGAAAAGCAGGTTTAATTATTGACTACTATGAGTTAGAAACTGGCTGGTTTCAAGTATTTATTGCAGGTGAAGATAAGCCTGTAAGCATTAGTAAATCAAATGTAATTAGTTGGGTACAAGAACAAGAAAGGCTCAACTGCGTAACTACGTAAACCACCACAATCAGCTAACGCCTCAGTTTTCAAACTAATCCCAAAAAAGCATATATGGAATTGTCAGGAGAAATTCCCTCAATTCCTTGCTGCTACATGATTGAGCTATCTCGTCCGCTTGGGAACGAGAAACATCAAGCTCGTTACTACTTAGGTTCATGCGCGAACCTCAAGAAAAGATTTCAGCAGCATCTACAAGGATCTGGCGCAGCATTTACTCGTGCTGCGATAAAACGTGGCATCGAATTCAAGATTGTCCATGTGTGGGAAACCTCAAGTAAACAAGAAGCCCGTCAGCTTGAAATTCAACTTAAGCGATATAAAAACCATGCACAATTATTAAGGAGAGTGCAAAATGCCAAAACGAATTCGACAAAAACTAGGTAGATACCATTTGAGTCGTAAGTTACGTGGGAAAGTTTTGCTATCAAAGGTTACAAGCTTTAGTTGCTATCAACAAAACTATCAAGAAAAAACCTGTACAACTGCAAGGAAATTCATTCGCAATAACAATATTCAACCACCATGCGTTATCTCGGTACTCAAGATATCGGGTAGCGAAGAGAAATTTTTCTTATCAAACAATGGATTGTTTAGTTATAAATATGCAATTGAAAATCACAAATTATTTTCACCAGAAATAGCGTAAATTGCTAATTAAAATTGACTAGAATCTGAATCTATTACAGCCTGTCAAATATGACAGGCTAAAAATCAATAAGGCTTACTCGACCAAGTTCATAAATATAGATGACAGTATTATTAATTTTTTATTTTATATAAAATTTTTAATTGATGATTACCAGGATTTTATTAATTTTTGCACTTAAGCTAATTCAACTAGCTCTCCAACGAGAAGAAATTCTTTTTCGCGCTCCAGTAACATTAATACGCATATTGATCACTTCCTTACTAGCACGGTAATATTCAACAGCCTCATCTATTGTCATTGCGGTTTTAACAATATGGAGGGCAGCTTCTTCTGAAATTAAAAGTGCTGGGCCTAACCAGTTTGCTTCATCTTCATATTCTTGGTTAAAATTCCGGCATCCGCATTCGTTGAAGACTTCATCTGGCTGGTGTTGAAGTATGCCATGACTTAACTCGTGAGAGACATTGGAAGCCTGACGTAGAAGGCTGTGAGCGTCATTGTGAACAATTATTCTTTGTGTGCCATAAAACACTGTTATCGCAGAAAAACTTTTTGTCTCTTTTTCTGTGAGATAGCGAACCTCGTCAGGAATTTTATTTTGAAATTCCGACAGAGGAACAATAGGAATTGCTAAATGTTCAGCAAGCTGCCAAGGGCATAAGGGATCATGTGGTTTTAGACCAAGCTCTGCCCGAAACTCCCTGGAATAAGCACTTGCCTCCTTCTTAAAGCCACGACGGAACTGCGCCTTATTTGGCATAAGCATTTACCTCCTTCCTCAAACCACAGCGTAATGTCATCTTATTGATCCTTGCGAAGTTTCTCGTAAGCAGCTTTGATGACGGCTTCCATTGCAGATGCAGCTTCTGGCGTTAAATGAGGGTCTGCACGCAAATATGCTGTAATTTTAGCAAGTGGTTCGGATTCGGTTGGAGTATCCTGTTCGCGCTTGATGAAGGAGTCTGCGTTCAGCCCAGACCATGCTAACAGAGCTGCCATACTGTCTACATCTGGTCGTCTACCTTGCGCGATCCGAGTCAAAGTGGACGCACTAACGCCAGATTTTTCGGCAACTTGTTTCCAAGTCAAACGCTTAGACAGCCTCTGACTGTCCAATGCTGCGTAAAAGGCTTCAACATCAAACTGTCCTTTTGCCATTTTACCTCCAATTTCACTCTTGCAATTTTACATCAGGTGTGCAATATAATGGATGAAATTTCATAAGTGAAATCGAAAGTCAAATTTGCAACTAAAACTATGACTAACAATACAGTGGTTGAGGAAATTGAACTGGAAGCGTGGGTCAAGCAGCACGGATCTGTACAACCACCGCTTGCAAAACACTACTTGGTGCGGATTGATGACCGAAGTTACAAAGTAGACGACCCCGTGATTACAGGAGGGCAGCTGCTTGATAAAGCAAGCAAGAGACCCGTGGATGAGTACCTCATCTTCCAAGTGCTACATAACGGTCAGTTGGAAGAAATCCGCCTTGATGAAACGATTGAACTCAGAAAGCCCGGTATCGAGCGATTCATTACTTGGCGTAGCGATCGCTCTTTCCGTTTTGTTATCGACGGTCGGCGATTTGAGTGGGGCGCGCCAATTATCACAGGGTTAAAGCTGAAGGAACTTGCAGGTGTTGACCCTAAATCGTATGGAGTTTGGCTGGAAGTACGCGGTGCGGAAGACCGCCCAATTGCTGATAACGAATCTGTTGATTTACAAGCACCAGGAGTCGAGCGATTCTTCACTGGTAAAAAGACTACAACGGAGGGTTAAGTAATGAGCTTTTTACCCCCAAACGATCGCCAATACCTGGAAAACAGGGGTTTACCTTTTGAAGAGGTGATAGATGCCAGTCAGAAAGGTGTTATTTTACGAGAATTTCAGTTACCACTTGGCCGTTTTGATACTGAACAGGCAGATATCTTAATTCTCTTGCCAAGCGGATACCCGGATGCACCCCCCGATATGTTTTACCTGCTGCCGTGGGTAAAGCTGGTACAGGGTGCAAAATACCCAAAGGCAGCTGACCAAGCACACCAATTTAATAGTCAGAAATGGCAACGATGGTCGAGACATAACAATGAGTGGCGACCTGGTACAGATGGCATATGGACAATGCTCAAACGGATTGAAAATGCTTTGGAGGTGGCTGCTTGATTACTGCAAGCTTAACATTGCAAGAGCAACACTCAAATTACATACGAGAAGTGCTGTTAACCACAGATGGTAAAGAACGAGCAGCCTATGTCTTGTGTGGAAAGGCCGTTATCAATGCCGACCCTTGGGATGGACAGCGGCACCAAAAATTCATTTCATATGAAGTAATACCAGTGCCAGAGGATGAAATTGTTTCTTTCTCTGCCAAACACATTACCTGGAAAACAGATTCTTTTGTTCGGGCATTGCAAGTGGCACAAGCAAAGAACCTGACGGTAGCTGTTTTCCACAGCCACCCAGAAGGTTTGGGAGAATTCTCTATCCAGGATGATACTAACGAACCAGACTTAATTCAACTGGCACAAAACCGCAACGGCTCAGATACACAGATTTTGAGTGTGATCTTAACACCAGATGGAAATTTGATTGGTCGCATCTGGGTTAGTTCGCAGGAAGTTATTTCCTTACGGATGATTTGTGTTATTGGGCAGAAAATCCGTTTGCATTATCCAAACCGAGGGCTGGGGGTTTCTCCTCCAGCATTCCAGAGGCAGGCTTTAGCTTTTGGGGAGGCCCTCAATCAAGACTTATCGATGTTGCGTGTTGGGGTTGTTGGTTGCGGTGGTACAGGAAGTGCGATCGCCATGTTGCTGCCAAAGATGGGTATTCGCAAAATTGCACTTTTTGATAAAGACATTGTTGAGGATACAAACCTAAATCGGCTACATGGTGCGCGTCAGCCAGATGCTGATGCAATGAGTCCCAAAGTTAAAGTTGTGGCTAAATTACTTGTGGAACTTGGACTTGGTGTTGAAGTAAAGACCTATCAAGCCTGGATTGGAGAAGCAGACTGCCGCGCTCCCCTGAAAGCTTGTGACGTAATTTTTAGTTGTACCGATGACCACGCAGGTCGTCTAATGCTAAATAGGTTTGCTTACTACTATGCAACACCTGTGTTTGATATGGGTTTAGCAATTGAAGTTTCTCAAGAAAAAACGCCTAAATTTCAGGCTTTGGATGGTCGTGTTACTGTGCTTGTACCTGCATCAGAACACACCTGTTTATTGTGTCGTGAGGTTATAAATCCTGTTGCTGCAAGGGATGAAGCGTTGAAACGCACTAATCCTGATGAGTATGAACGCCGAAAGGCAGAAGCTTACGTTATTGGAGAAGGAAACCCCAGCCCTGCCGTTGTTTTATTTACAACGGAGGTAGCAATTATGGCTATGGAAGAATTTGTCCACCGCCTTCAGGGTTTTCGTGGTGAAGATGGTGCTGCCGCTCATAGGGTTCGTAAATTCCATCTCATTACTGACCGTAAACCAGCAGCAATTTCCAATCCCCATTGCCCAGTTTGCGGGGCAGTGGCTTCTCAGTGGTGGGGTAGAGGAGATGTCATACCTTTTCTCAATCTGGTGGAGTAAGCGATGTTTTTTCGCGGTGTAGTTAGACAGTTACTAATCTGGCTGCGTTTCATTCGTCAGCCAGACTTATCAGCCAGGATAGTTCCAGTACATCCTGCACCTGAGAATATAAAACCAGGAGAAATTTTAGTTGTTGGTGATGCTGAATATCAGAAATGGGCTTGTTTTCGTTGCCCTGGAGGATGTGGTGAAAGTATTTTACTGTCCCTGAATCAAAAACGGCATCCTTGCTGGGCGATCGCAATTGATTCGTTGGGGCGACCAACACTTAATCCTTCTGTTAGGCAGCTTAACGAATGCCACTGCCACTTTTGGGTACGTCAGGGAATTGTTAAATGGTGTCCTGATTCGGGGAAAGAATGAACTTTATGGTTTGGCGCCACAGGAAAAGTCTGCTTCTGTGCAGTGCCAACTTGCTTAATTGTTTTCATAGTAAAAGGTAATTCCATTCTGCCAACAAAATACAACTACCTTTTAATAAATCTCGAAAAATGAAGGTCAATTCTTATAAACGACACAGATCATTAGTGCCATAGTGATCCTCTATCAACAAACAATTTCTTAAGCAGAACACCTCACACAGCAAAAGCATATCAAATATAAAAAAATAAGCTTTTTATATTTAAAAACTACCCCTTTAATAGTATTTTTTAATTTAAAATTGGGTCTAAGCCAGTTTCGCCTTTATTTGCTTCAAGGAAAATAAGGAAGGCAAGTACAAAGGAGAAAGTTATGCCAAAAGAAAGGATGCGAGATATCGTTGTACTGATACCTGGCATTATGGGTAGTGTTTTAGAAAAAGATGGTAAGGATTTATGGGCTACTGCTCGGGTAGCAGGAGCTGCGTTAACTAGCTTAGGGTCTTCCTCTTTACAGCAACTTAAGGTGGAGGGGGATGATCCCGATGTGGACGACATAGGCGATGGAATCCAGGCAACCCGCTTGATAACAGTTCCTCGTCTAATCGCAGGACTGACCAAAACTGACGATTACTCAGTTCTCTCACGTTTAATTACGGACTACTTTCAAGTAATTAAAGCAACTGTGGATGATGACGTTCCAGCTAACTTTTTTGAGTTCCCCTACGACTGGCGGCGTGATAACAGAGTTGCTGCTCGAAAATTAAAAAAGCTAATTGACAAACGCTTACCGCAGTGGCGAGAACACACTGGTATAAAAGATGCAAAAGTAATTATATTAGCTCATAGTATGGGAGGTTTAATTGCCCGTTATTATTTGGAAGTATTAGAAGGGTGGCAAGACTGTCGAGCTTTAGTAACCTTTGGAACTCCTCATAGGGGAGCCATTGATGCAGTCAACTTCGTAGCTAATGGATACAAACAAATATTTCTTGAGCTAACAGAGGTAGTACGTTCATATACTTCTGTGTATCAATTAATGCCAATTTACGAGATGGTCAACGTTCGTGGTAAGTACCAGCGAGTTGCAGAAACAGACGGACTTCCTAACATCGATCAAAAGCGAGCCGAGCAAGCGTTAGCGTTCCATCGAGAAATTGAAACTGCTGTACATCAGCACCAGAATAATGCTCAATACTTAAAATCAGGTTATAAAATAATACCAGTTGTTGGTTTTCGTCAGGATACTCTCCAATCTGTTGAGCTTTCTGAAGGAAAACTAATAGCAAGCTATGAATTGCCGAATGAAATTGATTTTTCTCTAGGCGAAGGGGATGGAACCGTACCCCGCTTATCAGCAATTCCCATTGAACTCGACCAAGAGTATCGAGAAACATATATCGCACAGAGGCACAGCTGTTTACAGAGTAGCCCGCAAGTTTTGAGTGATTTGCGCGAACGCCTTAAACAGATGCAAATTCTACACAAACCAATTCGAGGTCCGGAACCTAGTCAGGAGGTAGCCCAACGCCCAGCTATCAATCTCAATCTTGATGATTTATATCTTGCAAGTGAGCCAGTTGAACTGCGTGCTAAGATTATTAACTTGAGGGAAGACCCTGGAGTGCTAAAAGCTACTATCACCAGAGTAGGCAGTGACGAACCATTGAGCTTTGAATTTCATCAACAGGAACATCGATGGGTGCTTACAATCGATGCTCTCACCCCAGGGTTGTATCGGTTAGAGGTGCGGACACGCAAGGCTGGCCCCTCAGCTCCAATACCTGTTCAAGACTTGTTTGAAGTAGTGAATTAAACTTGCTGTACATTAAGTAAAATTAATTAAGACCAATTTACAGACAAGCGCTACTAGGAATAGATGGATGGAATGGGAGTGGTCAAGATATAACCGCGAAGGTCTAGCGAGCTTTGTCACTGATAAAGCTGTTGAGTTCCTTAGACTACCCGAAAATCGAGTAGATATTGCTCTCAGCCAAGGACGCTACCAGCTAGTCGAAGCCATCTACAATGCCTTAGTGGAGCAAAATATACGATATACTCCAGAAAAATACCATCCTTCAAATGCCAAACAGCGGATACGCACTCCTGTAGAAATCCTTGATAAGCCAGGTGAAGGAACTTGTCTTGATTTAGCTGCACTTTTTTGTGGGCTATGCTTAGGTAATGATTTACTACCACTATTGATTGTAACCGAAGGTCATGCGCTGGCGGCTGTGTCATTAACCCACGGGTTACGAGATTGGAACATTTTTAATCGGCGTGAACGGGAACTCTTTAAAAATAAACCACTCGAAGACGTTGAGCAGCTACGCGAATTAATTGTTTCTGATGTATACATAGCGATTGAATGTACTGGTTTTGCTTATAGTAAAAGCATACCCAAGAATTTTCCAGAAGGAGTGGGGCGAACAGAAGATGGGATTCTGCCAATTGAGCGGGCAATTGCTGCTGGTCACGAACAACTTAACCAAACCGATAGACCATTTCGTTTTGCACTTGATATTGCAGTTGCACACTACGAATGGCGAATCGAATCTGCCAATATCCCTAATTCAAATTTTGTACTCCCTTCTTCTCCACTTCATCAGTTTCAGTCCCTTATTGCTGATAAGACAGAGGGTTTTGTTGGACGAGTATATGTATTCAGCGCGATCGCAGAATTTATCAACAGTCAACTCAACGGCTATTTCACTATAGAAGCAGATCCCGGTGTAGGAAAAAGCGCAATACTTGCCAAATATGTTCAAGAACACGACTGTATAGCGCATTTTAACGTGCGATTGCAAAGCATTAACCGTGCTTCCCAATTCTTGGAAAGTGTGTGCAAGCAACTCATCAACCGCTACGATTTACCATACCCATCCTTGCCAACTGAAGCAACGCGGGATGGTAACTTTTTGGCGCAGTTGCTAGATGAAGTTAGCCCCAAACTGGCAGAAAGTAGGAAATTAGTAATTGCCATTGATGCTTTAGATGAGGTGGACTTAGCCAGCCAAGACGTTGGTGCTAACATCCTTTACTTGCCCCCCTCCCTCCCCCAAGGCGTCTACTTCCTGCTGACGCGACGAAGAGTAACACTGCCTTTTGTGGTTCACGCACCGCAGCACCTCTTCAAGCTGATGGAATACCGCGACCAGAGCAGGCAAGATGTGCAAAATTACATTTGGGGTGCTACTAGGCGTCCAAAGTTACAGGCGTGGATTGATAGGCGGGAGATGACAGTTGAAGAGTTCGTTAATCAGCTAGCTGACAAAAGCGAAAATAACTTCATGTACCTGCGTTATGTTTTGCCACAAATTGAGGATGGCTTCTACCAGGACTTAAGCATAGAAAGTTTACCTAAAGGTCTAGAGGGCTACTATGAAGATCACTGGCGGCGTATGGGGATGGCTGCCAAGCCATTACCGCGCACTAAGCTGAAAATCGTATACATTTTAGGTGAAATTCGCCAACCCGTCTCACGTCGCTTAATTTCTGAATATGCTAGCGAGGATCAACTTACCGTACAGAATGTTCTTGACGAATGGGAGCAGTTCTTGCACGAGCAACCTATCGACGACCAAACTTGCTACAGCATATATCACTCTAGCTTCCAGGATTTCCTGCATCGCAAAGACATTGTTCAGGCAGCTGGGATTGATATTAAAAACATTAATGCCATGATTGCCGATCGCTTGTGGGAGGGGTTATTTGGGGATGAGTGATTTGGGCACACGTTTAGTAAAAATGCCGTCCGATCAACGACGAGCTACATTGGAAAGCCTAGCAACTCATTTGGCAGAGGCAGCTAAAGTAGAACAGTTAAATTTATTACTAACTAATTTTTATTTTATTGAAGCTAAGGTTTCTGAAGCGAATTTGGGACCACAGCCTCTGATCGCGGATTATGACTTAATTAACAACTCTGACATTATCTTTTCTGAGGCAAAAAAGTCGAGCTTGAGACTAATTCAAGGAGCGCTACAGTTATCAGCGAGCATCTTGGAACAAGATACAACTCAACTAGCTGGGCAACTTCTTGGCCGCTTGATGTCTTATGAAGCTCCTGAAATTATACAAATTTTAAAGCAGGCAAAGCAATGGAAGTCTGTTCCTTGGCTGCGCCCTTTAACTCCAAGTTTGATGCCACCTGGAGGAACCTTGCTACGTAGTTTTACAGGTCACGCTGCGGCTGTGTTGGCAGTAGCAATACTACCAGATGGGCAACGTGCTATCTCAGCTTCTCAAGATACCACATTAGGAATTTGGGATTTACATAATGGCTATGAAATACTTACCTTAACAGGTCACACTGGGGCTGTATTTGCAGTAGCAGTACTACCAGACGGGCGACACGCTATTTCGGCTTCGGAAGACACTACACTAAAAATCTGGGATCTAGAATATGGCAATGAATTACTAACTTTGACTGGTCATGCTGAACCTGTTATCAATGTAGTAGTGACTCCTGATGGTCAACATGCCATCTCGGCTTCCTACGACCAAACATTGAAAGTCTGGGACTTAAAAAATGGGATTGAACTGCGTACTCTAGCAGGTCATTCTGGGTGGGTTCTAGGTGTAGCTCTTACTCCAGAAGCTCAGTATGCTATCTCCTCTTCAGATGATAACACCTTAAAAGTCTGGGACTGGCAAAATGGTATAGAAATACTGACTTTGATAGGTCATGATATTTGTGTAAGGGCAGTTGCAGTTACCCCTGATGGGCAGTACGCTATTTCTGCTTCTTACGATCAAACTTTGAAAGTATGGGACTTACAAAAAGGTAATGAACTACATACATTGAAAGGTCATAGTGCAGCTGTTTATGCAGTGACTGTAACTCCAGATGGGCAGTATGCTATCTCTGCTTGCTGGGACAGCATTCTCAAAATCTGGGACTGGAAAAAAGGGCTAGAATTGGCAACTTTAATAGGGCATACTCGAAGTGTGAATGCAGTTGCAGTTACCCCTGATGGACAGTATGCTATTTCTGCTTCAGATGATAACACTTTAAAAATTTGGGATTTATACAAAACCGCTTCTCAAAGTACTTCTATAGGTCATGGTGGCGCTATCCGAGCAATAGCAGTCATACAAGACGGCAAGTATGCTATCTCTGCGTCAAACGACCAAACTTTGAAAGTTTGGGATTTACAGATAGGTAGCGAATTACTGACCTTACGTGGACATACTGGCTTAGTTTTAGCAGTAGCAGCAATGCTAGACAACAAACACGTCATTTCCGCAAGTGCTGATACGACTCTGAAAGTTTGGAATTGGCAAACTGGAGAAGAAATCCGTACATTAGAGGGTCACACCAAGGGTGTTAATGCTGTAGCAATAACACCTGATGGACAGTATGTAATATCTGCATCATGGGACAATACTTTGAAAGTTTGGAACTGGCAAACAGGGCAAGAAGTGCGTACCTTAATCGGCCATAATGTACCTGTCTGGACAGCAGCAGTTATGCCAGACGGTCAGCATATAGTATCTGGTGACAGTAACGGTAATGTAAAAGTATGGAATTGGCAACATGGAAATGAACTTTGTAGTTTGATAGGTCATACTGAAGGAGTTAAAGCAGTAACAGTAACTCCTCAGGGAGACCAAGTTATTTCAGCCTCAAATGACAATACCCTCAAAATTTGGGATTGGCAAAGTAGAACTGAATTGCGTACATTAACAAGTCACACTGGAGCTGTTCTTGGAGTAACCATTACACCAGATACCCAGTATATGATTACTGCTTCAGATGATCACACACTCAAAGTTTGGGATTTTAAGCAAGGAAAAGTTATCGCCAGTTTCAATGAAGATGGCTCGGCTCTACCTTTTACTGTTACTCCGGATGGTGTGACTATTATTGCTGGTACTTCCGTAGGCCGAATACATATCCTTCGCTTAGAGGGAGTTTGATGTACAGTTACTTTTTATAGATGAATTTGCATATATAAAATATTCTTGATTGCTAAATAAGCATGGATGATTATATTTTCTTAAATGAATATAAATAATTCTTTAATCGAAAAGCTAACAAAAATGCCGCCTGATTTACGACGAGCTACTTTGCAAGATTTACCGAATCATTTAGCAGAAGCAGCTAAGGCAGAGCGATTACATTTCCTGCTAACCAATTTTGATTTTATAGAAGCTAAAGTTTCTGAATTAACCCCACAGGAATTGATTGAAGATTATAACCTAGCTAAAAACCCTCAAGTTCCGATACCTGAAGAAAAAAGGAAAAGCTTGAGATTGATTCAAGGAACACTTCGGTTATCATCCAATACCTTAAATCAAGATAAAAAACAACTACCTGAACAGTTTTTAGGTCGCTTGATGGATTCAAAAAACCACATAATTCAATTACTAACGGCTCATGCTTTAAAAAGAAAGACTGGTATTTGGCTACGCCCTTTAGTTCGTAGCTTAATCTCCCCTCAAGAATCATTGCTACGCAACTTACAATCAGGTCACAACCAAGTAGTGAATGCTATGGTTGTGATGCCAGATGGGCAAAGAGTCATCTCTGCTTCTAACGACAATACACTCAAAATTTGGGATTTGGAAAGTGGAGCAGTACTGTCTACTTTAGAAGGACATACTGATTGGGTCAAAGCGGTGGCAATCACACCTGATGGAAGGCTTGCAATTTCTGCATCTAGGGACAATACCCTGAAAGTATGGGATTTGGATAAATGCTTGGTGCTACATACCTTGACAGGTCATACCCAAGGAGTTAATGCAGTGGCAGTTACTTTAGATGGTGAACAAGCTATCTCTGCATCAAGCGATCGCACTCTCAAAGTATGGGATTTAAATAAGTATTTAGAAATACGCACTCTGCAAGGACATACTGGCTTAATTAAACATGTAGCAGTAGCACCAAGCGGAAGGCTAGCCATTTCTGTCGCTGATGATAATACTTTGAGGATCTGGGATTTAAATCAGTATAGAGAAATACATATTATCAAAGCAACAAATGTCAATGCAATAGCAGTCACTCCGGATGAAGATAGAGTTATTACCGTATCTGCAAAAGGCACAATTCAAGTTTGGAACATGGAGAATGGTAAAGAGCTTTACACCTTGCTTGGACATAACAATGTGCTCAATGCAGTAGTCATAACATCAGATGGACAAAGGGTGCTTTCAGCTTCAAGTGACCATAGTATAAAAGTTTGGGATTTGAAGACAAAAACAGAATTATTGACACTAAGGGGCCATACTGCGCCAATATTAGCTTTAGCAGTAACACCTGACGGAAAACAAGCAGTCTCTGCATCCAGAGACATCATTCTCAAAGTATGGAACTTGGAGATGGAATCTGAACTGCCCCCTGTCATAGGTCATATGCAGAGGGTAAATTTTATAGCAGTAACATCTGATGGAAAACAAGCAGTCTCTGCTTCTGCCGATCGCACTCTTAAAGTTTGGGATTTGCAAACTAGGCAAGAACTTTGCACCTTAAAAGGGCATCAGCATGAAGTGACATCTGTATCAGTCATACCAAAGGAAAAAAAAGCCGTCTCATCCTCTGTAGATGGCACTTTAAAAATGTGGGATTTGCTAAGAGGTAAAGAAATAAACACATTGAGATTACGATTTTATTGCGAACGAATCAATGATGTGGTGGCAATGCCAGATGGGAAAGCGGGGTTGTGTGCCTTCAATAATAATATTTTAAAAATTCAAAATTTAGGGATGAGGACAGAAATCCTTACCCTACAAGGTCATACTGCACCAATATCTGCGATGGCGGTGACACTAGACGGAAAACGAGCAGTTTCCGGCTCAAGTGACAACTGTTTGAAAGTTTGGGATTTGGAAAATGGGAATGAACTGTTCACTTTTCGAGGTCATACAGGTAAGGTATACGGAGTAGCAATTGCAGCGGATGGGCAGTCAGTAGTTTCTTCTGCAAGTGATGGTAAGATTAGGGTTTGGGATTTAAATTCTGGTGCAGAGCTACTTGTCATACACGCTCATACCTTAACTATTAAAGCACTAGCATTGACACCAGACGGGCGAGCAATTTCAGCTTCATATGATAATACTGTTAAAATTTGGCATTTGGAAAGTGGAAAAGAACTGTATGTTTTACACCGTCATCTTGGCAGTGACAGATCCGTTGTAGTGATGCCAAACGGACAGCAGGCAGTTTCAGTTTTAAAAAATGGTACGCTGCAAGTGTGGAATTTGCACAACGGGGTTGAGTTGTGCAGTCTAAATTGCCAGAACAATTTTTTAGTTAGTGCATTAGCCTTAACACCTGATGGTCAACGTGCTATAGCAGGTTCTTTCAACGGCATCCTCAAAGTTTGGGATTTACATACTGGAGTTGAACTGTATACCCTTGCGCGCCATGCTAGTGCTATTTTTTCTATCGCAGTAACACCTGATGGAAAGCAAGCTATCTCTGGGTCTAAAGATCGTACTCTCAAAGTTTGGGATTTGGAAAATGGAAATGAACTTTATACTTTAGGGAGCCACTCAAGTATTGTTACTTGTGTAGCAGTTACATCAGATGGCAAGCGAGTAATTTCTGCTTCTTCCGATGGCATTGTGAAAGTTTGGATGCTAGAATCAGAACCATTTATTCTTAAAGGTCATACTGATACAGTACACGCAGTAGTTGTGACCCCAGATGGAAAGCAAGCAGTTTCTAGTTCATCTGACTGTACTTTGAAAATATGGGATTTAGATAAAAAGTTAGAACTACATACATTAAAGGGTCATACCAAGGTTGTTTATACAATAGCGATAACGCCAAACGGGAAGTTAGTAGTTTCTGGTTCGTGTGACGGTACAATAAGAATTTGGGATTTAAAAAGTGGAACCCAATTGTATACTCTACAGGACAGCACTAGCTGGGTTAATTCAGTGGTAGTAACCCCCGACGGGCAAAAGGTTATCTCCGCCTCAGGTAATAATACCCTTACAGTTTGGAATCTAGAGAGTAGAAAAGTTATTGCTCGCTTTAGTGCTGATAGCTCAGTTGAAGCTTGTGCTGTATTACCTGATGGGGTAACTATTGTTGTAGCTGAGAAATCAGGACGAATGCATTTTCTACAATTAAAAGGGATATAAATCTAAATAGCAATTGCAACTACAGTTGCTCCAGATTTAGTCAGGCTTTTAGGAATTATTTAAATTGAGTATAAATACTATTGATTATTATCAAATTGTATTTTACATTTTTATTTCTGCAATTTTTTAGGTAGCCAGTAAGTTCAATGGAATGGGAATGGCATCCAATTGACACGGTGGGCATAGCCCGTTTTATTGACCCTAACGTAACTAACCTGTTGCCTGTAGAACAAAGTGTTTACGACATAAAACAGCAGTCACCCCAGAACCTTAGCCCAGTTATTGAACTACTGTATAACAAGTTACTAGAACAACAGATTTGGTACGCAGCAGAAAAAGGAATTACTTTAACAGGAAATCAAAAAATTCGTCGTCCGGATGAAATTATCAATGGTAATAGGGAGGGAACCTGTCTCGATTTAGCTCTGCTGTTTTGTGCTTTATGCCTTGGGCATCAATTAATACCTATTTTTGTACTACTTGAAGGTCATGCGTTGGTAGCCATTTCAGTTATGTACGAAGGCAGAGAGCGAGATAATTTGTTGCGATCGCATTTGCATCTACTTCAAAGTAACACAGTAACCGATGTTGAAATTTTACGCCATCTGGTAGACAGTGGAGAATATGTTCTTTTGGAATGTACAGGTTTTGCCCGCTCAGAAACCATACCAACGCACCTGCCTGAAGGGGAAGACCGTATTGATGGTCTGCTAACTTTTCAAAAAGCTGTGGAAGCTGGGCGCAAACAACTGGATTACCCAGGTCGTTCCTTAAAATTTGCCTTTGATGTAGATATTGCTCATTGGATGTGGGGAATTAAGCCCCATGAAGCTAATAGACAAGACACCACTCATATTTTACAAGAGCAATTAAAGCTATTAACTACTCAGATTAACCAAAGACTAATTTCTCCTGCCACTGGTACACCTGAAAATCTTACTGATGAGAGGCATTCACGAATTGAGAATGGGTGCAAATTAATTAACCAGGGAAAACCTAAACAAGCCCTACAGTACTTGACAGACCTGAAAGCAGAATTGTGGGAGAAAAAATTAGACCTCATTATTAAGTATCGCTTACTAGCCAATATAGGAATGGCTAAACTTGGACTTGAGCAAATTTCCGAGGCTGCTGATGCTTTTATAGAAGCTAAACAATATAACCCAGAAGATGAAAAAGCCCTTGCTTTTGCAGCAATGGGATACACACTACAAAAAAATTATCAGCAAGCAGAGGAACTTATTCAAGTTGTTTTACAGAAAAATCCAGCTAACTCAATAGCACATTCTCTCCGAGTTGAAATGGCTCCAGCCACTGATAGTTTAGAACAAGTTATCAATAGAGTTCCTCCTGCTCATCAAAATAATCCAGATGTAATGGCAGCTTTGGGACAGGCAGCTTTGGACAGAAATTTGTGTAAAGAAGCAGAAAATTATTTTCAAGCAGTCGTCAATCATAACAAAGGCAATTTAGATAATATTAAAGTTTTATTAGCTATTACTTTGATGCAATCTATAGCTAAAGATTTTCCGCTTATCTTGGTTGGACAAATAGATTCAATTAAAATAGAACAACTAGAAAAAGCATTAACTTTATTTACTGAAGTGTTGGGTGGTAATAACCCGAACATAAGTGATTTATCTACAATTAAATTGGCTGCTCTTGTTAATAGAAGTAGTGCATTAAGGCTTTTAAAGAGATACAATGAAGCAAGTCGTGATATCGAAATTGCCTTAGAATTAGAACCTAAAAATTATGAATTTATTAGGCAACGTGCGCTTATTGCTGTCGAAAAGGGAGAAATAGCGCAAGCGATTAGCTATTTACAAAAAATTCCCTTAAATGAGAATTATGAAGCATCAATATTAACTGCAAGTTTAATGGGGCGAGAAAGTCGATTTAAAGAAGCGATAAACTTGCTGGAAAATATCCAATTAAATAATCAAAAAGAAGAGCTAAAAGCAGAAGCTACACGTTTAAAAGCGCAGTTATATCTAGAAATGAGAGATTACGAAAGTGCTAAAGAAATTTCTCAAAGCTTGCTTGATGAAGAACCAAATAACATTCTCAACCTTGTTGCCCATATAAGTGTACTTATACGAAATAATAATGAGGATAGTATTCGACCTTTTATTGAACAAGCAAAGGCTTGTTTGGGACTAAATACTGATATTAGAGATTTGGTAACTCTAGCTGACTTACTATACTACCTCAAATACTACCGTGATGCGGTAGAAGTTTATGAAAAATTTGTAGATAAAAAATTAAATAATCATTTTACTTACCGATTACTAAACTCTTACTTTCATGCAGGCGATCACGAATCTGCAATAAATCTTTGTGAAGAACTAATAAACCAGCATGGAATTGATGTACTTATTCCTCATTTATCAGAAATTGCCACTTTTATATACCAAAGCATAGATGACTTTCCCTCTGTCCGCAAAATATGTGAACAATACTTAAGACTTGTTCCTAATGATATTTCTATGCAGTTGCGGTTGGCAGTAATGAACTATGAGACTGATAATTTTGAAGATTTAGAGAGATTTTTAGATTCAAATCCTAATATTGATAATTTATCCTTTGATGCTTGTAAACAGCTTGCTATTCTTTATAAAGTAACAAATAAATTAGATAATTTTTTTGAAATTATCTATCGAATAAGACAACAATTTCATGATTATGAACAAGCACATACTTTTTATATAACGTCGTATGCTGAAGGAATGAATCTTTATGTAAAACTCCCTTATCCAGAACAAAATGATATCAAGCCTTTACATTTACCAATAACTATAAGCGGAATAAAAGTATTTTCGTCTCTAGCTTTCGATAGTTATTGTCACCAATCGTTTCAAAAAGTGGAAAGCACTTGTGGTGTACTTTTAATAAATAAATTTAAATCGAATAATGCTAAATGGTATATTTTTGATGAAAATCTAAATAAAAATTTTTCAAGCCAAGAATTATGCCCTACTGATACCTTCTACCAGAAATTAATAGGTAACTCCCTTGGTCATGAGGTCAAAATTTCCGAAAATCCTCTTAATAAAAATTCTTCTTTAATTATAGCTGCCATAACAGATAAATATTTTGCAGCTAACTATATCAGCTCTAAGTTTATAGAAGACAGACCAGATATTCAGGGGTTTAGTATAGCACAAGTCCCAAGTAATGAAAAAGACGGCATCGACCCTGATTGGTTAGAGCGTTATGGTGAGATGTTAAAAGAACGCGAAGAAAGGTTCAATAAAATAAAATCTTTATACACTGAATTGAAAATTCCTTTTGGACTTTTTGCTATTCAAGACAATAGAAATCCTATTGAACTATGGGAAATTTTAGTATATGGTAATGAACCCTGCTTACATTGCTGGTCAAATCCGAATGAGAATTTAGATGATGCTGTTTCCTTACTTCAAAAAGAAAATCTTTTAGTTATTGATATAATTTCGCTTTTAAGCATTTATAAATTAGGATTAGCAGATATCGCTGTCCAAGCTTTTAAATTTGGTATTGCTCAGTCTACACTTGAATTACTACGATACATAGTACAAGATTGCCAATTATACGGTGTAGGCGGTTGTTCTATTTTTGCTTCAGTCAATGGTCAACAGGTAATACAATCTTTTAGTCCTGATGAAGTCGCTCAAAGGAAATTATATTTTGAGCAACTTATCACTTGGGTACGAAATAATTGTCTTATTCTTCCGTGTAAACGAGCTTTAACTATTAGTAGAGATGAAAGGCAGAAGCGTAACGAAGTGCTAGGCTTGTCTTTTGTTGATACTGCACTTCTTGCTGGTGAAACTGGTCGTATTTTGTACTCTGATGACCAGTGGTTACGCTTCTATGCTAAAGCTGATTCAGGAGTTCAAGGTGTTTGGACACAAGTAATTTTGAATTATTGTTTACAACAAAAGTATATTGATAATTCCACATATTGTAATGCAACTCTACAATTAATTTACTGGGGATATAACTACACACCTGTAAATGCAGAAATTCTATTGGCATCTGCTAAACGGGCAGATTGGAGTCTAAAACCAGATTACACAGCAGTTTTGAAAGTTCTTGAAAATCAGCTATCTTCGGAAGACTATATTCCTTATGTTGCTGCTGAATTTATTTATAAGCTTTACAACGAGGCAATAGTTCCTCATTATAGAGATTATTTAATTCTTGAATTACTTAGAGCTATTACTAAACATAGGCATAAAACAAAAATTATTCAACAATTGATCCGTAATGTTAAGTCTATGTCTCCTTTTTTGTTGCATATTACAAATGATATTTTACGCATAATTGAGATTTGGTGGTATACGCAAAATCTTGTAACATGAAGATTAAAAAAAGGTTTTAGTGTGGCCATTGTGACAGGTGGCAGCAGTTTACTATCCTGTCTATCTCAGTAAAACCATACTACTATGCATGAGTAAGGCGAGTCTGAACGTGTGCAGTCTAATTCGGGTGACTCAAAACCAATTTCAAAAACCCTCAACATCTTCTCCTCCCAAACTACCTGAGCCTTCGCCAAAAATCCAATCGCTATCACTGTCGGCATTACCTTCGCCATCCACCTGAAGATTTAAGGAAGGTATTAGCTGTTCAATTTGGCTTTCAAGTCGGGAGATCGCCAATGTTAAAGAAGCAAGTTGCTCCCTATCCTTCTTAATTTCATTTGAAATCCCCACCCGCAATTGATTTAACCGCTCCTGGAGGGTATGTACTTCCGATTTGGTTGCAGAAGGAATATTCACCTTCTCTTCCAGGGCGGCGATTTGAGCTTTCAAAGCTTCAATTTCGGCAGCAGTTGCACTATCTGCATCATCCGGACTCTCTTCCACAAGTGCTTGTTTAATACAATTCAGCACAAACTCCTTAAAAGTTAAGCGCAACTCCTCAGCACGCTGCTTGGCCTGCTTCACCAACTCCCGGTCTTCTTCAGACAGAAGTTTTATATTTATCTGTGGATAATCCACCATCACGTATTCCAACACGGCTAATACCATCATCGCATACAGGATATCCGCGGATATACGATATAGATGATTCTAGATGAGCAATTTAATCGTGTCCTGGAAACAACTATCATAAAGATACCGGGAATTACAGTTCTCGGCATCATAATTATCAGTGGGGGTTGGGGATTTAGCTTATGGAAAATTTACCCGTCAAAAGCGTGGAATCACTTGCTGTGGAGGTGGTGACTCTACCGCTTGATGAAGCTCGTGTTGCGCTTGTGGATTATTATTTTCCCAACCGCCAAAAAATTAATTCGACACAACAGCTAATTGAGCTATGGGTGCATTCTGTCACTATCAAAAGCGACCAAACGCGACGGGCATATCGGCAAATTGGTTATGAGCTTGTCGATTATATGCAGTCGCGGTTTGGGATATCTGATTTGAGGATGGTAACGTTATTCCATCTACACGCTTATCTGGCTTGGCTCAAGGATGAAAAGCCAGTACGGGGAAAGAAAAATACTTATGGAATTAGTAAAAATACTGCGGCTAAGTACACGGCAGCGATTAAAAGTTTGTGGGAGTGGGGTACTAGAGCTTCTATTGGTTATTTTGCTATCGACTTGGGCAAGGACTTAAGCATCCAGTGGGACGATAAGCTCGCAGAGCGCATTCTCTCGGAACGCGAGATTGCTAAGTTGGAAAAAGCGGCGATGGCAGTAGACTTGCAACACAACACTAATAAGATGCACTGGTTGCTGTTTACTCTCATGTTTTACAGTGGGGTGAGGGCAGGAGAAATTGCGCGGCAAACTTCTGATTATGGTAAGCGCGTAATTACGCCGGGGTTGTTTTGGCGGCAGTTTCGGGAGGATGGGGACTGTCTATTGTTAACTGTGACGGGGAAACGAAATAAAACCAGAACTATTAGTCTCGATCCGGAGACTAGTGCGGTGTTACTGGATTACCGTGGCGATGCCAGCAATGATCAGCCGGTGTTTCCTAGTCCCAGTCGGCGGGATAGGGGTAAACCTTTAAGCGATCGCGGGTTGCGACTGATGATGGAGGAAATTTCTACTTGTGCGGGAATTAAGTTCAGCGCCCACTTTCTGCGCCACACCCACGCAACGCTGGCTAAAAAAAATGGAGCTTCTGATTTTGACTTGCAAGCAGATTTGGGCCACGCTTCCCCGGCGACAACTGCAAAGTACATTCACCATGTCGGGCGTGTTGGGACTTCTCACGCACTGCGTAGAAAAAGCAAACATCGGTAAAAAATAAAAAACGTAGGTGTACCCCTACGGGGAAGCCACTCCAGAAGGCATCACCTCCACCGGGCGGTTAGGCCATCGCACTCATACGCTCATCATGATAGTGTCAAGGTAGTTATCAAGATGGAAACACGCTCAGTTGTTCCTGTCCGCGGATAATTTTACCTAGATAATACCTAGACATTACCTAGATATGAGCAATACAGGGAGAACAAAGAAGCTAGCATCTTTCAACTGTGACCAAAAGATGTGGGAGCAGTTTATCGCCCGTTGCAACTCGAAAGGCACGACAGCAACAGCGACGCTCACCCGTTTTATTGAGCTATACCTAGATGGTTCTTTAGATGACCTTGATGCAATTGCTGGTAATGAAAATAAACGCCTGGACTCTTTAGAACAAAAAACTGAAGAGATAACAGCCCAAATGAAACAATTTGCTGAGGCGATTATTAAAATTCAAAATTATCTCAACAACCAACCGAAACGGCAGAAGAAATCGTACAACAACAATTCATATTATCAAGGGCAAACTCCTCGAATCCAACCGCTAACGGAAGAAGGTTTAGCTTCAAGACTTGGTGTAAGTGTAGAAACTATACGCGAGCAGCGAATTAATCTGCCACCACCGCTTTTTGTGGGATGGTGCAAAGGCAAGGATAGAGCAGGGTTAGGATGGGAATTTCATCAGGATACGGGGTTATATCATCCGGCAAGTTAGAATTTTTATTAATTTTAAGAATTTCTGAATTTACACTGATTCGCTCTGTTAATGCGATCACTGTTCAGAAAAGGAGTGGGATGGTTGGTCATAGTTGCAGCTTATCAAGAGTAGGAGCGCAATATTGTAACGCTCCTTGAATTAACCTCTGCTAGCTAAAATTTTAATTATGTACGGGTACATCTGACGAAGCAATGTAGGGAAATGGCAGAACTATACAAGGCTGGAATCATTGAGGTAACAGAAGCCGAAGATGAGGATGAAGATTTATTTGAAGTCGCGGTGCATTTTGACGGCGATATTTTTCTTCCCAGCGTTGTTTTTGAAGGCAAAGACCACGCATTGAGGCAAGCTAAAAAACTTTATGATTGGCTAGAAGCTAATCCAAAAGAAATTAAGGGTGAGCGACTACGTTGGCAATCATACACAGTTAATCGCGAATCTTTAAGAGAATACCCAGCTTGCTATTTACTCTCAAATCGCTACTTGCAGTACTGCTTAATGATTCTGATAGAGCAGAAATTGCAGAGACAGCTGCTAATTCAGTACGCGCACAAGTTATGTCGCAGGTGAATTTTTCCGAAAAACTTTCTGCTTAAATACTTAATATAATAACAACAATATTGCATCAAATTCATCAAAGGGGCAACCGCAAGAGTAGTAGATCCTCTGCGTCAATCATTAGCTTGCTCCGCTAGAAATCCATATCGATATCAAAGACTTATATTTTATTTTTTGGCGTAAACTGCGTTATTTAATTACAATAATCAGTGCATATCTATCCTTTTTTAAAAGTCAAGAGTTCCTTAACTACGCAAATAAATTTATAAACCAAACTGAATATAAAAAAATTAAGTATATTATGATAAACATTAACGATATAATCAAAATTATTTTTGTGTACCCCAAAAGGACTGATTAATGACTAGCAAAACCCGTAGTCGCTATTCTTCAAACTGGGATACTATCGCACTTGAGGTCAAATCAAAATCCGATTGGAAATGCACGCGCTGTGGTATACAATGCTTACGCCCAACTGATAGAAGAGATGGGTTAAATCGTAGAGAACGCAGTATTAAAACTTTAGTGGTTCACCATTGGAATTATCTGCCCGAAGATAATCGAGTCGAGAATCTCGCGGCTTTATGCACGGCTTGTCATCTGCTGTTCCATACGCGACGACGGGGAAACATATCACCAGGACAACTATCTTTGTGGTAGAAAAGCCAATGGTTAAAGACAAATCAGTAGTAGATAGTTATGAGAAAGGTAAAAGAGAAATATTATCTTTCTAAGTCAAGATCGCAACATTTGCTAACGCAATAACTTCATTGAAAAATTGAAGTTTTAGAGACATGAAAACTACTACTAATTCTCATCTAAAAGCTAACAAAAAATTAGTAACCTCTGCCCAGCAAATTCAACAAATAAGCACTTTACTAAGCGAGGCGGATTACTATGACTACGAAGCGGAATTAGCACAAGAAAAGTCAGATTACTATCACTTGCGGTACGGGTACTAGATTCAATCTCCCTTCAAGCATCAACTCTTCCTAGTCAATAAGCAGTAGCAGTTACCTAGTTACCAGCTACTGTTTTTTTATATCAAAAAGTAAATCATGACTCAAGCAATTGAACGCGAAATCAATCAACTCACGCTCAAGGAGTTAAGCTTAGATGCTGCTAAACTCTGGTCACAGATAGAGGAAGCAAGCGAGTTAGGCGAAGAAGGTAAAGTAGAACAACTCGTACAAGAACTTATGGGTGTTCAAGATGGTATCGAAAGCAAAATTGATGCGATCGCCTGGGTAGTTGACCAGTTAAATCTTGATCTTGAAACCTGGGAAGAAAGAAAAGTGCGAGTAGCCGAACTCCACGACCGGGTAATTTCACGTCGTAAAACTCAACTTGAACAAATCAAGCGTACCCTGATCCATCTGCACGAGATTGGATTAATCAGTGATAAAAATATTGGTAAGGAAAGGGTAATTGAAATCAGGGATAACCCACCCAAAGTCGCTAATTTACTGGTAGAGGTAGACGATCAAGATTTTCCAGATGAATTTAGGGTTATTAAGTACCAAGCTAATAATAAGGCAATTCTTGAAGCCTATAAATCTGGTAAAGATATTAGCGATGTTGCTGAGGTAACTATTGGCAAACAGGTACGGTTTAAGGTGCAATCAGCGACTAAGGGGCGCAACAAGAAAAACCACAACTAATGGCATACGCCTCAACCATATAAATCAAACACAGGTATATCCCATCATTTTACAAATATATCATCAAATGGTTAAGAGTCAAATCTTAATCATTTTTATTTTTTTAAAAACTATACTTCAATTTTAAAGTTATTAAAAAAATCATCAAAACTTTGCTTAGATTTAAAGTCAGTGAAGATATAATCGGTAAAATAGTAAATATCAATTTTAGCAACAGTAACTATACCGGACTCAGTACAACCATTGTTACGATAGGCTGGTAAATTTAACGTTCTTTGGTGTAGTTCAATAAGTAATTGCAATTGATTATGTATTTTGTAATTTTCAATTATCAAGATGATAATTTAAACTAGCTTTAAGTTTAATCTTCAGGTATGCAATCATCATAAATAAAAATTAAATATTAGCTATCGGGAGATATCTTCAAATGTCATATCATCAAAATCGAAGTATAGTTATCCGTAACGCTATTATCAATAGTTTGCTTATTATTTGGTGTTTAGTGTGGCGTACTGGTTTAGGGCTAACCTTTTTCATCATCTATGCTTCCCTTGGCTACATATATAACTGGCCATTCTACCTTCCCATTTCGATTATTTTGGGATTTGTCCCTTGGGGCTGGAAAGTACAAGAAGAAAGAAGGATTAGAGAAGAAGAACAAAAAGTGAGGAACTTGAAAAATAAAATTGGAGATGGTGTTATCTATGCCAGAGCCGAATCAAATATCGAGATAAATTACAGGGGAGTTATCTTCCTTAAATCAGTACTTGGTCTATTCGTTAGCGGATTTTGGGGAATAATACTTGGCTGGAAAGCTATTTTGGGAATGATACTACAGTTAGTTGATAATATTAGAACAGTTGTTAAATATATGTAGAGTGGCATCTTTATCTAAGTAAACCAAGCGTAAGATATTTCATTACTATTACACCATTAATTTATTATCGAGTCTTTTATTCAGAGTAAATTTACACAAGCTAACGCTTTGATATAAATAGAAAGCTGGCATACCGCTTCATTAAATAGCCAGTTACTAGTTATATCAATAGGAGTTAAAACAATGGAATTTGCACAGTATATCCTAACAGGGCTTCTCTACATTCTTATTTACGGATTTTCTACTCTCTTCATTTTCCAATTCTTGCTAGAGATATCTATCGCTTTTGAAAAGCACTGCAATTGCACTACATCCATAAAACCCACTGTAAGTAAAATTGAAAACTTAACTGATAAATCCAAAGTTCGGATATCCAACAAAAATCAAGGATCTACAAACAAACATATCACTGTTCAACAGTTAAGGAAAAGATGCTCACAAGCTGGAATAAAATGGAGTTACGCTATCCAAGTATCTAAAACAGGCAAGAAACGACATCTCAATCGAGAAGAAATGTTAATAGCCCTAAACCAGATTAAGCAGTCAGCATAATAAAAATATAAACTGATAGTAATTAATTCTATTATCAGTTTATATAAAATGGACAAGTATTGTATTTGTTGGCGAAGAAAAAATTCTAGTAAAGACGCATCACCTCTAATTTTCAATGATCCAAATTCTAGACAAGAAGCAATGATAAGAGGTGATTATGGAGAGATGGAATTATGGGATAACCTAACTGCTGCTCAAGCAGAAGTAAAAAAATTTAATCACAGATATCCCAATCTTTTCTTTTGGGTAAAAGAACCAAATGTCAAATAATCATCCCTACAAAATTATTCCTGATAGAGTTATCAAACTAGCAGAAAACCAGATTTTTGTATTTGGCAGCAACACAGAAGGAAGACATGGTGCTGGAAGTGCTTTATTTGCGCGACAGTACTGCAATGCAGAATACGGTAATCCCCAAGGACGACAAGGGCAATCCTGGGCGATCGCAACCAAAGACCTAAATAAGGGTATCCGGTCAATTCCCCTTCCCCAAATAAAATCCCAAATTGAGAAACTAGTCGAATATGCAAAGACTCATCCTGAACTAGAATTCCTAACAACTAGGATTGGATGCAACCTTGCAGGATACACTGACCTAGAGATAGCTTCCCTGATTAGCAATTTCAATCTTCCTCCTAATATTTGGCTGCCCCAGGAGTTTGTTGATTTCCTCATAGAAGATAAACCAACTCTAAAAGTGGCATTTACAGGAAACAGCCACAAAAAATTTGATGAGGAAGGATGGAAGCAGGTGCGTAACCGACTTGAAGCTATGATTGTTCGTGCTTGCGATCGCGCCCTTGAGTGGGGTTACAAACGCATCCAGTTCTATTCAGGTATGGCATTGGGGGTTGATACCGCAGCAGTAGAGATAATCTTAGGGCTAAAGGAGAAATACTCCATTGAAATAAACCTCACTGCTGCCGTACACTGCATTAACCAAGATGCCAAATGGAATAATCTCGATAAGCAGAAGTATCATTGGCTGTTATCCCAATGCGACGCTATCAAATTTATTTCCAACTTACCTTATCAAGAAGCTGGAGGAATCAAATGTTTAAATGCTCGTAACCGATGGATAATTAATCAAATAAAAAATGTCCACGATATGATGATTGCTATCTGGGATGGGCAACCTGGAGGAACAGCTAATTTTATCGCTGATGCAGCAAAATTAAACCGCAGAGTCATAATTTATAACTGGGTTACAAACACTTATCAAAAGTTAGGAAATTGGTAAATTAATATAATATAGTTATACTACCGAAGTAACTAGCTCCCAACCACTCCAATAATGAAGACTTAACCCCATTTTTCTAGCTTTTACGACTAACCTTGCTTATTATCATTATCTGTGAACGAACATTCAACCTGGATCTTAAGATTGCTTTTGGCCGTGCCCTTCGTAACATAGGGGATACCTGTTTCACCACCAATTTCGATACCAAACTCCAAAGTTACTTTGTCTACATTAGCCATTGCTACTTTTTTGAAAGCAGCAAGACTATAGTTTGTGTAAGCAAAAATAGTGCTTTGTAGATCCTTAATGTGCTTTTGAAAATCCTCTTTGATACCCTTTTTATTGGCAGCTTCCTCCTCTTCTTCATCAACCTCTGAAGTTGATAAAACTGTGGCTCCATCTATGGCTTCTACATCTTCAGTGATTTCAATGTAAACAACTGTATCTTTATCGATGAACAGGGGGGACAGTTTGGTTTTCATGGAGGTAAAGAGCTTGATAGGTCAGAGTTTGAAGATGAATGTGTAACCGTTCACATCTCCCCTACTTCTCAACGAGAAATCAAGGGTTTCGACGATTTTGCAGGGGGGAGTGAATAGTTACGTGAATATAGCTAGATTAAAGTATAATACACCCAGGTATTGCTGAGGCAGCGTAGAGTATGGGGCGAAGTGCCTTAACTGTAGGTATTAATACTTACGATTATCCTGGTCTAAAAAACTTAGAAGCTCCTGCTAGAGATGCTGAAGCGATCGCCCAACAGCTAGAATCCAGCCTTTCCCCTTTCCGGGTTGAACGCTTGCCAGAGGTGAAAGACAAAGCCAATGACGGGCTAAAAACAGGCAAGACAAGCCCGGTCACGCTTCGACAACTGCAAGAAGCTTTAGTTCGGCATTTCGACCCCAGGGGTACAACTTATAGTGATACAGGGTTATTCTATTTTTCTGGGCATGGTATTTATGATGACCTTGAACGCAAAAGCTATTTAGCAACGAGTGATACAGATCCAAAAATTAACAAATGGGGCTATCCTCTGACAAACTTATCTGCCCTACTACGAGACAGTCCGGTAAAACGCCAAATTATATGGTTAGACTGCTGCCACAGTGGAGGACTAATCGCTGTTAATGATGCCAATCCAGGGGAACAATCAGGATATAGTCGCTGTTTTGTGGCTGCGTCTCAAGAGATTGAATTAGCCTATCAGCTAACGAGTGGTTCTTACAGTGTTCTGACGGATGGTCTGTTGCAAGGGCTAAATCCTGAGAGGATTCCAGGACAATGGGTCGATACACTGGCTCTATGTGCTTTTGTAAACCAGTACCTTAAAAATATACGGAAAAAGTATCCGCAACGCTCTCTCTTCCTCAATGTCGGGGAACCTATTGAGCTAACCTACATCAACGCAGGCAGCACCTCATTAGAAGGGTTAAATGAGTTGCAGGTTGATGTTTGTCCTTACCGAGCATTGAATGCTTTTGACTTCACGCCAGAAGATGTCAAAGTATTTTTTGGGCGCACAGCACTGACAGATGAGCTTCTAGCTCAAATTTATGAGCATAACTTTTTAGCAGTGTTAGGGCCATCTGGAAGCGGCAAATCCTCCGTAGTCAGAGCGGGTTTACTCTATGAACTTCAGCAGGGAAAAAGACGTTCTGGTACCGAAACTTGGCATATTTTACCGATTATCAGACCTGGAGAAAGTCCTTTAAGGAACTTAGCAGGGGGATTTGTCCCAGAAATACTCCGAACTAAGAAGAAAGGAGAAGCATTGTTGAGTAGTTTCCTGACTGATCTCAAAGCACAAGGCGCAGCCGCGTTGGTAGATCTTATAAAAGAGGACTATGAACAGCCTGTAGTTATAGTGGTAGATCAGTTTGAAGAGATTTTTACTCTCTGTCGCGGTAGCCAAGAGAAAGAGCAAGAGCGGAAAGAATTTTTAGATTGTTTGTTTGAAGCGGTTGATACTCTGGCAGGTCAATTACGCTTAGTTATTACCTTAAGAGCTGATTTTTTGGGAAAATGTTTAGAACAATCCTATGGCAATTTAGCAGAACGAATTAAGGATTGTCGGGTAGATATAACTCCGCTGACAGATTCCGAACTGGATGAGGTGATTAATAAACCTGCTGCAACAGTGGGGCTACGGGTGGCTCCGTATTTACAAGATCGTCTCAGGGAGCATATTAGAGAAGCTCCTGGAAGTCTACCTTTACTGGAATATGCGCTAACGGAGCTATGGCGAGATTGGCATACTCGCTACACATCAGGAGATGCTGATATTGACAATCAACTCACATTTGAGGGCTATGACCGAATTGGCGGAGTAGCAGGCGCACTAGAAAAACAAGCAAATGCTGTGTATGAATCTTTTGCAGAGTCAACGGTTAAGCAAGGATTGGTTCAACGCATTTTTTTGGAATTAGTGCAGCCCGGTGAAGAGACAGAAGATACTCGGCGGCAGGTATTGAAGCGAGAGCTAATCAGTGAAATACATCCCGAATCTGTGTTGGATGAGGTGTTAGGAAAACTGGTAGAAGCCCGTCTAGTTGTGACCGATGAAGTTCCTACAGAAAATGACCCGAATGTTGTTGTTATTGAGCTAGCCCATGAAGCCACAATTCGCCATTGGCAGCAGTTACGATACTGGCTAAATAAACATCGACAAGATTTACCTATCATTCGGCAACTTAGAACAGAAGCTAACATCTGGCAGGCCAATCATCAGCAGCCAACGTATCTATTAGTTGGTGTTCGTCTTGATGCTGCCTTAGACTGCTTAAAAAAGTATCAATATCTTGGATATCTCAGTGAGAAAGTTGAGCAGTTTGTTCAAGTTAGTAAAGAAACTTGGATAGCTGATGAAAAAGAAAGAGAGCGACAGATATTGGAAGCTATGTGTATGACAGCAGAGGTACAGTGGAGTCAACATCAACAATTAGAATCACTATTGACTGTTACACAAGCCGGAAAACGTTTGCAACAAATTTTGAAAACTCGTCCGGAGTTTGAACCAGTTAATAGCTCGAAGCTCATTGGTAAGCTGCAAGAAACGATTTATAGCCGAATACGAGAAAAGAACCGTCTTGAAACTCATAGTGATAGTGTTAATGTTTTAGCCTACAGTCCAGATGGAACCATTCTCACTTCTGCTAGTGCAGACAGTACGATCAGACTCTGGAACGCCACTACTGGCAGCTTGATTGCTACCCTCAAAGGACATAGTTCTGAAGTTTATGCAGTTGCGTATAGTCCGGATGGGAATACCATTGCCTCTGCTAGTCAGGATAGTACTGTTAAACTTTGGAATGTAGAAGATACAAGCCTACTCTTCACCTGCGAAGGTCATAGCAAGTATGTTATGACTGTAGTGTACAGCCCTGATGGAACTACTCTTGCTTCGGCTGGTGGTGATAAGACTATCAAGTTGTGGAATGTGGTTGATGGCAACCTTATTACAACTCTTGAAGGTCATAGTGATACTGTTAATACTGTAGTTTATAGTCCAGATGGAACTACTCTAGCCTCTGGTAGTGACGATAAAACTGTTAAACTTTGGAGTGCAGTCAATGGGCAACTAATTACTACCCTCGAAGATAGTGATAGGACTTGGAAGGAGCGTTCATCTATTAGATCCATACTTTATAGTCCAGATGGAAGCACTCTTATATCAACTGGATGGAAAGGTCACGTTCATCTTTGGGATGTTCTGGAAGGCAGTCTTATCAATACTTTTGAAGAAGAATATGGAGCATCTTCTCAGCCGCCTTTAGTGTTTAGTCCAGATAGAGTAACATTTGCTACCGGTTTTGGGGACGGTAAGATTAAGGTTTGGGATATAGCTAAACGTGGTCGTCTTGTCACTACGCTTGAAGCGCATAAGGGTAATGTGGGGGATCTAGCTTATAGTCCAGATGGAACTATTCTTGCCTCCGCAGGTGCTGATAAAACGGTGAAGCTCTGGGATGTGAAAAATTTGAAAAAAGATAGCCCTATCGCTGTTTTTAGAGGCCATAAGGTTTCAGTCAATACCTTGGCTTATAAGCCAGATGGCACACTCCTCGCTTCTGCTGGCTATGACGAAACCATAAGGTTTTGGCAATTGGAAAAGAATAGCTTTACTTACAAGCTGGAAGCTCATAGTGAGCCGATTGCGTTGGTGGTATTTAGTCCAGATGGTACCATTCTCGCTTCAGGGAGTGATGACAGAACTATCAAGCTCTGGAACGTGAAAGAGGGTAGTCTCATCTGCACACTCGAAGGTCATACGGAGATGGTTTTAGCATTAGCTTTTTATCCTGATGGTAAGACTCTTGCTTCCTCTAGTAGAGATGGAATTATTAACTTATGGAATGTAGAACAAGGTAGTCTTATTTCCAGCATTGAGAGTGATAGTACTCCAATCACTTACTTAGCATATAGTCCGGATGGTACCGTTCTTGCCTCTATTAGTGGAAAAATACTTAGGTTTTGGAATACAGATGATTATAGCCCTTTAAATTCACTTGAAGTCAATGGGCATGTGACACTTAGTCCAAATATGACCGCTTTTGCTTTTATTACCAGGAATAATATTATTAACTTTTATAGCATGATTGACACTAATGTCAACTTCGCTGTTGAGGGGTGTGAGGGCAGGGTTACTAAACTGGCGTATAGTCCAAATGGCACTATTCTAGCCTCTGCTAACCGAGATCGAACCATCCAGCTTTGGAACACAAGTACAGCTGATCTCATTGCCACGCTTGAACTTGATGATGTATCTCTTGAAACTTCTAAAAAAGTTTATTGTCTCACTTTTAATTCAACCGGGACAACTCTCATTACTTCTAGTGAGGATGCTATTAGATTTTGGGATGTAAAAACTGGTAATCTCATTTGTACTCTTGAGGGCAATGATTACAAAAGTCATTATTTGGCATATAGTCCAAATGACAATATCCTTGTATGTCTTAAGTTTGATAATACTATTAGGTTTTTGAATCTTGAGTTTGATTATCTAATGGATCAAGCCCTCGAATGGCTACAGGATTACCTCAGCAATAACCCTAATGTTAGTGTTGGCGATAAAAAGCTTTTGAAGAGATGTTCATAAAGCAAGTTTGTCTCGAAATACTTTTTCACATCCTTAGTTTTTCCTTTGGGCAAGATAGCCTTGGCGGTAATCACTTTTCTTTAATCTGGAAGCTTGACGTGCAGACCACTGACGCATAGGAGTAAGCTTCTCTACATGAAGTAGCTTCTGGCGATAAGTATTATTATCTGTTAGTTGAGCGATCGCACCAGCAATAAATCGAGCGCAGCGTTCTGGCTGAGATGAGACTTGTTCTTCTGCAAACCGAATCACCAGCCAGTTTGCATCGACAAAACACTTGTTTCTATAGTCATCATCGCCGATACAGTGAGTGGGCTTGCCAGTCGCAAATGAGATAGGCTCATCAACCTCCAAGTCTATGTGTAAGCCAGTATTTGGTTCAATCATCAGAAAATCAGCCGTAAAAGGTAGTCGATGCCCCGGTGGAAACATCACCTGCTGAGGAGAAACAATTTCACCAAAATAATGTTTGAGAACATTTTCAAACAGCCCCTCACTTGCGCCGATTGGTGCATCTCCCTGCCCAGACGGAAAAACTAAAGGGGTAAACTGTTTTTTGTCTTTAACTAACTCTGGAATAACAACGATTGGATATTCCGGTGTTTTGGCCATAACTGAAAATCGGAAAACTTGGAAAATCAGAACTCTTGGGAATTATCTAAATTCACAACACCATTACACAATCAACAAAATACTGAAAAGAAACCAACTTTTTTCTAATTTTTTGGATTTAGAAATTAGAAAATTATCAGTTATCGTACAGCATCCCTTCTAGATAAGATTGCTTCTGATTACGCTACAAGCAATTAAGATGAAGTCTAGCTTTGAGTATCTAGAAGACCTGCTTGCGGACAATTATCCAATCATCGCCTGTGAATCCCCCCTCCAAGAACGTCACCGGTTCCTCATTCGTATTACTACTTCCTGTCAGCAAGTAGGTAAAAAAGTCTATATATGGAATTTAAGCGAGGACAGTATTAAAGAATTAGTCGTCAGCCCCGAAAATAATCTTATTTTTCAAGAATTTGAGGACTATAAACCTTCCATCAAACAAAATACAGAAGATTATTTTCAAGTACTCAATTTTTGGAGGGTTTATTCTGGCACTGGAGTATTAATTGTTGAGAATATTTTTCCTTGGTTAAAAGAAACCATAACTAAAGATACTGAATTTGTTCTTCTATCAGAATGGATTAAGTCGTCGCTAGTTAATCTCAAATTTCATACAAACAATAGCGATAAGACTACCATATTACTAGGAGCCAATGCTGAGTTAGCAAGCGAAATAGCAGCAGAAATCCCCCTTTGGAGTCAAGAACTACCAGATACACAAGAAATTATTGATAATTTAATCAGCAGCAATTTATTTCCTTTAATTTATACTGAACAAGACTATTTAGAAATTGCTAACGCTAGTGCTGGTCTGTATATTTCTGATATTATTTCTTGCCTAACCGATATTAGAAAAAATCATGACTTAGGAAATTCCAGTGAGATAGCAAAGCTTCTACTAGCAAAAAAAATTCAATTGCTCAACCGCTTGTACGACATTGAATTCTTACCTCCACCAAAAGTCGAACTTGGTGGGTTAGAACTCATGCAGCAGTCATTCAAAAAGTTCAAGCGATTGCTTACACCGCGTGCTAAACAATACAATCTGCGCGTACCCAAGGGAATTATGCTTGTGGGGCCACCAGGGACAGGAAAATCACACTCAGCAAAAGCCTGTTCCCAGAATATGGGTATTCCCCTCATCATGGTCGATTGGGGCAACTTTAGAAGTTTTGGCAACCAAGCAGAAATGAAACTCAAACGCTTGTTGCGACTGGCAGATAGGCTAAACCAAGTAATTTTGTATTTCGACGACTTTGATAAAGGCTTCGCCGGGGATGATGACCTCGCCAAACGGCTAGCTGGTCAGCTGTTGACGTGGATGCAAGAGCGCACGTCAGATGTACTGGTCATTGCGTCAGTTAACCGCATGGAATGGTTGCCACCCGAACTTACCCGTGCTGGACGGTTTGACTATTTATTTAAAGTAGACCTGCCCAATAATGGGGAAAGATATAGTATCTTCAAACTGCACGCTGCCCGGTTTGACGAACGCTTTCGCAATGGCGGCGACCCTTGGAGTGAAGAACAGTGGCGCAGAATTCTTAAAGCCACCAATCGGTGTGTAGGTGCAGAAATCCAGACAATTGTAGAACGCGCCGCTAGTACGATATTCTGCGAAACCATAACAGAAGATACCTACTCAGAAAGCCAACTCTCCACACTCGAACTAACAATCGAGGCATTACTAGAAGAACGCCGTCAGATTAACCCGCTTGCTATCCGCGAAGCCGATAGAGTCGAATCGATGCGTAACAAAGCTGACCAACAAGCTTTACCTAGTAGCCCCCTTGATGAAAGCAAGTTTGCTGTTGGCAAGATTGATATTTTCAGCTAGCACACCTCATAAATCAATTCAAAGTTTCATCATGTTTGGACGAAAGCAAATGTAACCAAAACATTTCAACAGTTCATAATGCTCGCTATTTCTAACCACTTTACTACCTTATTTAGCTAAAACTATGGAAGTTACAAGACAAACCGCTCAAACCAACATTCAAACTAAACAATCACAAAATCCAGAAAAAAGCCTATTTTTCAAATTCATCAAATTTATCAAATTTGTTGGGCCAATTGCTGGTTTTACTGCTGCCCTCTCACCCCTACCGCTATACTTTTGGACTCGCCAGCCCCAGTATTTACCTATTGGCGCAACCTTTACCAGTAACAATCAAACAATTCAACTCGAATTAGCAGACGATAGAAAAGAATATGCCCACGGACTCAAATTTCGTAATTCGATTCCTGAAAATCACGGAATGTTATTTGTCCTCAAAAAACCTGAAAAAGTTAAACTTTGGATGAAGGATACGTATATTCCTTTAGATATGATATTCCTGCGAGATGGAGTTATCAAATCAATCATAGAAGCAGCTCCCCCTTGCAAAATCAAAACCTGTCCTAAGTACGATTCAGTCTATCCTGTTAACCAGGTTATTGAACTACCTGCTAACAGTGCTAAAACCCTCAATCTCAAAGTAGGTAAGAAAATCCAACTCGATTTCAACACAAATATAATGCAGAATTAGTTGACGGAGAGTTGATCCATCACAGCAACCTAGCGGTAAACAACTGTAATTACGCTACCTCATATATCAATTTTTGACCCCCGATATAGCTTATATCGGGGGTCAAACATTATGAAATCAATCACTGATTTAATTATTGGAAGTTGTCAAGCAAATTTGTCTGAGTTTTTACTGAATGATTTACTGAAAAACATAGTGTCTAAAAATAGAAAATTTTTAGATGATTTTACGGTTATTAATCCCATAAAATAATTCCACAAGTGAGAAGTTGGAGTAGATATTTACTCCAATCAAAACTTTGGTAAAAAGCAGTGTTGCGGCCTTAGTTACTCTACAAAGTTTCATCCACTAATTTCTGAAATAATCTTTTTATGAGAACAGACTACGAATCTAATTTTGGCAGCGATAGCGAAGCGCTGCTGCGAAGCGCAGATCGCGTTCCTTCCCACGAAGAATACGGATACCCCGCTTCCACCCGTCGCAAAAAGCGCAACTGGAAAGAGAACGCTAGCATCGCCGGACTAATGGCAGTTGGTACTGGCTTGATGATTGCAGATATCTCACTCCACCACATGGTGATGGCATCACTCGCGTTTGGAACTGGCATCGTAGCGTTACTACCCAAGGAAGCAAACTTGCTACTTTCTAACTTTGAGAAATGGCAGCGCAAGTATGGCATCAATATTTATACTGTTCTGTTCTGCTTGGTAGGTGTAGTATTTATGTTGGATATCGCCACTGCACCCGCAAATGCCCAGTTCATGCAAAACGCAGAGGATTTCTTCACAGAATACTTTACTGGTGTCAATGAAGATATTATTAGGTACGTATTCGCTGTACTGCGCGGTTTGTTCCTAATTTACCTGGGTATTGGTCTTATTAGGGTTGTTCAAGCAGCCAGAAACGACGAAGATTGGCAAACGATCGCCCGTACACCAATTATCGTTGCCCTCACAGTTGTAGTCGGAGACTTGCTTGCAGGACTGGTAACAGGCTGATACGTTACTCGTCAAAAAAGCCACCACGAGTGGCACAATTCCACAAGTGCCACTCATCAAGATTTCAAAAACTGACTTTTGTCTTTCGTAATAATGGGCAGAGAACGGGAATTTCGTACTGTCAACCGCGTATTAGGAGAACAACCACGCCTTGGGCCATTCCCCGCCGACCAAATTGTTCCTTGGAGTGCGATCGCTCTCATCTCCTACATGGTAGTTAAGGGTTTTATGCAAGCTTCCTGGCTCGCAACCGGAATTGTAACTGCTTGGGGATGGGCAACTTGGTGGACGGTAAGTGCCAACAAAGCTTTTTTGGGTAAGTTTGTCGGCACGCCGCGCATCACCCGTGGCTATAAACCTTTTGTTTCTCTCGTTAATCCTTTACAACCTCAATCCCAGAAAAAGCACCAGCTGAAAAAACGCAGATAAAGCTCCTCAAGTAAAAAATATCACCGAACGAGACTACAGGCCATGAGTTCGACCGCCTCAACGAAAACAAAGGACAAAATTGGTAAAAAATCCCTCGATACCGAACAATTAGGTGTTGTCAAAAACCTAACACCGTTCGAGGATATTACTCATTTAGCCGGGATTGCAAGTATCTCGCTTGCTGGTCGTAGAGATATCGGCGCACTCATCCTCCAGAAAAAAGAAGATATTCAAATTAAGTTCTGCTTCGACGTACAAGGAGTCCACCCGTCTTTACCAGAAGAACAGATTCTCCCAATTTTTGAAAATATTGAGGGTGGACTCAAAGAACTTCCCGAACGCGAAACCTTGACAATTCACCTTGGTTCGTTCACTGATGATTTTCTCCGGCAGCAGGAACTAAAAAAGATAGAGGATAAATGCGACCTAGAGCAACTAACTTTATTAGTGCGATCGGAACGTCTGCGAGCAAGAGAACTCACTAAAGCGGGAACTCGTAAAAATAAGTTTTTACGTTTCTGGTGTACCTATAGTGTCCTGGCTTCTGAAGACAGTCGCTCAAATGATGCAATTGAAAAAACTATCAAACAATTACAAAATGCCTGGTTTCAATTTACTGGGCAAATTCACAGTGTTCGGCAAGAAAGAATCGAAACAATTTTACGGGATAGTTTTACCTCTGGGTTTCAACGGTGGGAACAACTTTTGACAAACTCGATGGGGCTTTCAGTGCGAGCAGTCACAAGTGAGGAAGTATGGTCAATTCTTTGGAGCCAATTTAACCGTAGCGATACACCCAAAGTTCCCAATCCCCTCATATTAGATGAAGAGGGACTTCGAGAAGTTCAAACTAGCGATTTCCACATTCGCCACCTGATGCTGGAGAATGAAAAATCTGTCCCGTTTCTCGATCGCAGCTGGGTAAGACTGCAAGACAAGTATATCGGCGTTCTTCAGTTCAGCGAAAAGCCCCAAGGCTGGGTAGATGAATACGCCCAGCTTCGATACCTCTGGGAGGTAATATCCAAAGAAAAAATCTCCGACACCGAGATTATCTGCCAGCTATCTAAAGCCAACCAGGGACTTGCCAAAACTGCTCTGCAACGGATTACCAAACAGTCAATTACCTCCAGTGCGATGTCTTCAGAGAAAGGGTCAATTGACGTAAAAGCCAATATGAACATTGAGGAGGCAGTGAAAGCACAAGAAACTATCCTCAGAGGCAGTCTCCCAATTCATACTGCTGTTGTTTTTTGCGTCCATCGTCACAGTCGTCAAAAACTTGACGAAGCTTGTCAATACCTTTCTAGCTGCTTCTTACGCCCTGCTGTAGTCGAGCGAGAAGTCGAGTATGCCTGGAAAACATGGTTACAATGTGTACCTGTTGTTTGGGAAAACCTACTTACAAGGCCCTTTAACCGTCGCCTGCCTTATTTCTCATCAGAAGTTCCCGGACTCATGCCGATAGTCAGAACGGCTACAGGAGATAAATCCGGGTTTGAGCTAATTGCTGAAGAGGGAGGAACCCCAGTACATCTTGACTTGTACAAGCAGCACAAAAATCTCGCCATTTTTGGTACTACCCGTGCGGGTAAATCTGTCTTAGTAGCAGGTCTATTAACACCTGCCTTGGCTCAAAACATTCCCGTAATTGCGCTTGATTATCCCAAACCCGATGGTACTAGCACGTTTACCGACTACACCAAATTTATGGGAGAAGAAGGGGCATATTTCGATATTAGTAAAGAATCAAACAATCTATTTGAATTACCTGATTTAAGGGGGTATGAGCCTGAAGTTATTAAAGAGAGGATGACCGATTTCAAGGAATTCTTGAAATCCACATTAATGATTATGGTGCTAGGGACAAATCCTGTAGGGGTAAGTCCGACAATGGTATCAAATATCGAAAGTATCATTACAATTACAATTGAAACTTTTTACAACGATGAAGATATCAAAATTCGGTACAAGCTAGCATTAGAAAATGGACTGGGAACACCTGAATGGGCAGATATTCCCACACTTAAAGATTTCTATAATTATTGTTCGCCTGGATTTATCAAGCTCGATTCCATCACCAATAATAGTAAAGAAATTCTCGATGCCCTTGACCAAATCAGATTGCGATTAAAGTTTTGGCTAAATTCACGAGTTGGGCAATCAATTGCTAATCCATCTAGCTTTAGAACTGATGCTCGATTGCTTGTATTCGCACTGCGATCGCTTGGGAGTGAAGCCGATGCCGCAGTCCTCGCTCTGAGTGCCTATTCCGCAGCCTTACGTAGAGCTTTATCATCTAAAGTATCAATATTTTTCTTAGATGAAGCACCAATTTTATTCAATTTTGAGAGCATAGCCGAGCTAATTGGTAGACTCTGCGCTAACGGGGCAAAAGCAGGTATACGTGTAATTTTATCTGCCCAAGAACCAGAAAGTATTTTCCAAAGTAAGTCTGCTTCCAAGATATTTGCTAACATCACAACTCGCCTGATTGGTCGGATTCAAACATCGGCAGTTGACCCATTTGTGAATAGGTTTAAATATCCTTATGAAATTATCGCGCGTAATAGTACCGAAGCATTCTTCCCAAAACGCGAAAGTATTTATTCACAGTGGTTAGTTGATGACAATGGCAAACTTACTTTCTGTAGGTATTATCCTGCTTATTGCTTACTTGCAGCAGTAGCAAATAACCCGAATGAGCAAGAATTACGCACTCTATTTCTCAATAAATATGCCGATAATCCAATGCTGGGTATGGTGAAATTTTCAGAAAGCTACATACAAATGCTTCGGGGAGATGAGTTAAGTCAAGAAGCACAACAATTACTGGATAACAATAATAATCAGCAATTAAAGTCAGCATAAATTATAGAAAAAAAGCTAAGAATAATCTGGATTTATAAAAACAAGAATCAATAACTAATAAACAAGTGGCTTAACTTTAATTGCCACATTAATTATTTTATCCACGAAAAGTATGAAACCAAAATTCAAGTTTACTAAGAAAGGAGTAATAATCGGGTCAATAATTGGTCTGGTTACTTTACTCGGTACAGCACCCAGTTATGCCTTTTCAATTGAGGATTTCTTCAAGGTTTTAGGGAAATTCAATAACTATTTTGAGGAAACCAAAAAGGAACTCACTTTAGGAACTAATAAATGGGGTGGGATGAAAGGCGAAGCTAAAACTGCTATTCAGACTGGCAGTATGGATATGCCAGATCCAGTAAACTCAGCCGAAAAGCTCAAAGAGCAACTCAAGAGCAAGGGTAACTGGAATGAAAGCAACACAGTTGAAGCTGCGGTCAGTGCAGCTAACGAACTGGAGAGAGAAACCACCCGCGCCACGATCGCCAGCGTCTTAGGGGAAGTCGGTCAGGAACGTACCAAAAATGAGATAGAAGCAACTGAACAAACTGTAGCTGAGGCCAAAGAACTCGCAGAATCTGCACAACCAATGGATGCTTCACAAAACATCCTCAAGGTAATTGCTGCCCAAAACTCGCAAATTGTCTCAATGTTGGGTCAATCTCGCATTGACGGACTGCAAACACGGCACGATGCCCAGCAAACTAACCTAATGCTATCTCAACTTGCCGAACAGGGGGCAAGCGATCGCCGTCGTCAAAACCTGATGATGGACGGTATCAGCGCCCAGTATATCGAAATCAGTGGGTTTAGCAGTCTCAAAACTACCGCCGGTGAATAATTCACCCTAATTAGTTGGTCATCTCAATTGCAGAGATGACCAACTCTCTATCAGGTACATAATACAGACCATGTTAGAACATCTTGTAATTGCAACCGACCCATTCTTCGGGCAAGACATTTTAGAAAATGCGTCAGCTGGAGCGCAACTAGTAGCAGAAGGTTTTAATGAACTTTGGCAGGAAACCCTCAACGGTAACTTGTACGGCTCCATGTGCAAAGTTGGTCAGTTTTTTGCGATCGCTACACTCACCCTTTTTATGGTTGAGTTAGGCAAAAACTGGATAAATCAAGAAGATATGAAAGCCCTCTCCAGTTGGATATGGCCCATTCTGGTGATCGGACTACTAGCTAACAATGGCACTTTACTCAGAAGTGGAACACTCGCCATCCGGGGATACATTAATACTGTTAATAATGACATCCTAGAATTTACTGCTGCCGGAGCCAACCTAGAAGTAGCATTCAACCGCGCAGTCGGCAATATTGCCCTCCAGCAGCAAGTAGGGACGGCAATGGAAAGATGCCGCTCCATCCCTGGTAACACGCAAGATTCAATCACCTGCTTGCAACAAGCAGAAGCAGAACTCAAAACCTCAGCCCCCGATCTATTTAAAGGAGAAGCCCCCGATAGCGGTAGTTGGGAATTTAACCCTCTTCAAGCTTTATCTGATGCTAAAGACGCGCTCGAAAACCTCTCCCCTGGTCAAATCGCCGAAAAGATTGGTAATACTATCACTAGTACAATCGGTTCGATGATTACCGGATTTGTCGCAGTTATCCTCCTCGCGCTCAATAACGCTTACCAGTGGGGTATCGAATTCACGATGCTTTTAACTGCCCTACTTGGCCCGTTGGCAATAGGCGGTTCGCTACTCCCCTTTGGCGCAAAACCTATTTTCGCTTGGCTAACTGGTTATTTCACCGTTGGAATGGCGAAACTCTGCTTCAACATGATTATTGGTTTGTGCGGACAACTTATCGCTAATTCCGAACAAAATCAACCGATGATATTTCTGCTTTTTGTTGGGTTAGTTTCTCCTATCCTGGCATCTGCATTAGCCGCAGGTGGTGGAATAGCTGTTTGGACAGGATTAGGTAAAACAGTAGCATTTGGCTCTGAAATTGCAGCAGGAATCGCTACAGGTGGAGCAAGTACAACTGCTACGGTTGCTGTCAATGCCACCAAATTTGTTAGTTCCAAAATCAAAGTTAAAAAGTAATTAACAAATAATTATGCTTAAACCTAAGTCTAAATCTCAACCAGCTCGGCTCCTCAGTTATGGTCAATCTACCTCCACACCTATTGCAATGGCGATCGCCGTAACAGCAGGAGGAACTATCTTATCTACCCTATTGCAAATAATAAATATTGGCATGAGTGCTAGCACAAATCATCATGTCAAAGGCATGACGATAGTTCAACTCCAAGATGGGTCTATTTCACCTGGTAAATTTGCTGCTCCCAACGAACGCGAAGCCGAAACTATCAAACGCTTTATCTCAGATAGCATGATTAAAATGTTCGGCTGGAACGGAATAATCGAAGCAACAGAAAATGGCGAAAATGTTACTAAACCTGATAGGGGAATAGATATTCAAACAACAAAAAATAGTAGAAAGAAAATTCCCACTAGAGCCTGGGAAGCTGCATTTGCACTATCTGAAAATCAAGATTTCCGAGCAAATTTTCTCAAGAAATTAGCAGAAATCGTTCCAAGTGGTGTATTTAACGGTGAAGTTCAAGTTTCACTCGTCACCCGCCATATCTCTGAACCCAGAAAAATCAAAGATGGGCAGTGGGAAGTTGATTATATCGCTACACTCGTCAGCTTTAATAGGAACGAAAACCAAGGCAAAGGAATCGCCTTTAACAAAACAATTACTGTCGAAGCTGTCGATACTCCCAAGTTATTAAATAAGCCAACTGAACTCGATAAGAAAATTTATTTAATACGAGAACCAGGTTTAGAAATTACTCAAATCGTTGATTATAACCTCGGCAAGAAATAAGAATTGTTAATCAAGCATAAAACTATGTTACAGCTAGAGAATGAGGCTTCCAATAAACATATATCTTCCGTAAATAGTCTTTTACCCATCGATAGTTCAGAAGACAATGAAGTTGAAAATTCACAACTTGAGGTGGTTGAAGAAGATGAAACTGAAGTAGAAGACCCCGCATTAATCCAAACTAAACATGACTTTGTTACATCTCCTTGGTCAAGGTTAGGAATTATTGGTAGTGCATTTGGTGCCGGGTTTTTAGTTATATTTGTTGTCCTCAACGGTATGATGAATGGGAGTGGTAAAAATGCCAAAAAACCAGAATTAACTACTACTCCAACTCCCACGGTTGCCGCATCTGAGAAAAAAGAAGGCGATGTTTATGCCAAGCTTGCTCTCGCCAAGCAACAGGAAGAACTTGATGCCCTAAATGGTCAAGCTAACACGGGAGACAAAGAGGAGAAAAAAGAAGCTACTGAAGAACAATCCAAAAACCAAGAGAAAACCCGTTCTATTCGACAACGAAGGGTAGTTGCTCAAGAAACTCCCCCTACTTCCAGAAGACGTGTATACCGAGAAGCAACATCCGAACCTGTTAGACCAACACGTAGAGTAGTAGCCTCACAGCCAATACCACCTCTGCGTCCTAGCGCTCCTCTGCCAAAATTTGCCAAACAAACAGTTGCCAGCAACCAGAGTGTCGCCAAAGATCCAATAGCCGAACTCGAACGCCTGCGTAACCTGGGTTCAGTTGGTCGAGTTGAGTATATGCTAGCCAGTACCACTATCAGTGAACCTACAAACACAACAGTACAAGAAGTTACAGCTAAAACTGAAGAAACATTACGCCCAGCAGAACAAAATAGCGATCGCTCCCGTCGCCGCCGTAGCCGACGCAGCGAGAATACCGAAACAGTTACCAATACCCCTAATCAAGTTGAAGAACTGCGCCCGCGTTGGCAACCTGTAGCCACAAATGACAGTACTCCTGAGTATGGCAATACTGATGACAAAGATAACAATCAAGCCGTGCCAGTTATTTATAGTTTCTCCGTGAAAGAGCCACAAATTAGCTTAGAACTTGACAAAGAAAAGGCTGTAGAATCCAGTTTTGCTAGTAATAAAGAAAACAACTCCACTCAGCAAGTTGAACAAGTTGCAAATAACTACCTGCCAGAAGAAGCACAGATACTCCAAGAAACACAACCGCAGTATCTAGTTGTCGGTTCGTTTGCAAGTGCAACCCTGGTAACTCCGCTCGTTATGCCCCAAACCAGTAATAACAGTCGTTCCCAGGAGCAGACAAATACATTACGGTTTGTCGCCCGGTTGAATGAGCCGCTTTATAGCAATACTGGGGAAATAGCCATTCCCGCCGGAACGCAGGTAACTATCGCTATGATTTCGGTTGATAGCACATCAGGCGTGCGTGCCGAAGTCGCGGCCATCCTCAAAGACGGCACAGAATATCCTCTATCACCTGGAACGATATCTGTTTTGGGAGAGGCGGGTTCACCCCTAATCGCCAGACCTTACGACGACAAGGGATCTGAAATTGCTAAATATGATGCCACATTAGGTACAATAGCTGGTCTTGCCAAGGTAGGGGAAATTATCAACCAGCCGGATGAAGAAGTCACAGAAGATTTGCCTTTAGGTGGGACAAGAACCCGCAGCCGCAATAACAACCGGAACCTGGGAGCTGCTTTCCTTGAAGGTGCCTTTGGTAAACTTGGCGAAACAGTCAGCAAGCGGACAGAACGTGCTACTGACGAAATCAACCGCCGTCCCAATGTTTGGTATGTGCCTAAAGACACCAAAATCACAATCAAAGTCGATAGATCAATCAAGCTGTGAAACTAAGAGATATAACAGATTTTAGTTTAAGGATGCCTTGGGCGATCGCCTTTAGTGGATGTCTCACTATCGCCTCCGTGCTTGCACCAAACCAACTTGTACTAGCAAATACTATCCGTCAAATTGCAGCGTCCCAGGTGTCAGGGGAAAATGCTCAATTGCAGACAGTTAAGGTGTGGCCTGGACATGGGGTATCAATATCGTTCTACAACACCAGAGAAATTATCAAGAAAATCTGGCTGGATGACCCATCTAAGTTTGTTTTTGATGTAGACGGATGTCTTGAGGGCTTGGGTAAGTGTTCTGGAAGCAGCACGGGTGCAGGACTAATTCACATTCGCCGCATCGAGACAGTCAAAATCCCCGGTTTACCACCAGCTCCTTACGGGGCGCACATGACGGTGATTACCGAATCTGGCTCAACAAGGAAAAGCTATCATTTCCGGATTGTAGCGGGCAGTGGCACACCAGAGTACAGCCAAATTGAAATTATTGGCGGTACTCCCAGCAAACCTGAAGAAGTAAAACCAAAGGTCAGTTACACCGCATTATCTGATAGCAGACATATCGCCAAGGGGATGCAAGTTGCCCTCAAAAACCAGTGGGTTACGACAGACAGCAAGCTTTGGAAACGTCTGAACCAACTTGTTGAGTTGCGATCGCAAGGAGAGGAACTTGTCGTTGCCGCCAGCACCGCCGGAGTATCAATGCAATTGGTTGAAAAACTCATGTTACTGGGTGGAAAGCGCTTGTTAGAAATACCACCACAGCGCAATAACCCTCTCACAACAACAAATCTAGGTAAATCAAGTTTTAAATAAATAGTGATGTATAACGAACATCTGACCACTAACAACCAAATTTTAGATACTACAGCAGAGGTAACTGCGATTGTACCAGTGAGAGCTGCAAGCCAGGAAAGCACTCACAACAAAACCAATCGAGGGCTTGAGTATCGGATGGAAAAATTTAATAAATTACGCTACCTAATGGTTGCAGGACTTATTGCTGGGCTTGCCCTACATGGGTTAATCCGATATGGAGGTAGCTATAATATCGGCAGTCTCTTATTCGGCGATAAAGCGGTAGCTCAAACAGTTCCATCGAAGTATTCAAATTTGAACACTTCGATAGATAAGACAAAACAAACCAAACAGCCACAGCCGGTTGCAACAAAATACGTCAATGGCGCACCTACTCCTGATTGGAGCAGTATCACGTTTAGAAACATGAAATTTGGCGGTGCTGGCAGTGTCGAATTCCCTAATATCAAAAACCCTGGTATGAAGGAGACACGCACCTGGAGTGCTGGGCAAAGCCTTGCTGAAGTCATGGAACTGGGTGATTTTGAAACAACTGAGTTCAATATTGAAGATTTCACGCTTGAAGATATCGCCGACATCACGGGCATTCAACTCAAAAATCTCAAACTGTCAGATTTTGAAACACTCGATTGGCAAACACTCGAAGATCTCGCCGAAGCAATTCCTAATTTAGAAGATTCAAAAGTCGGAGCCATCCCACCAATTCAAGAACTAGTAACCAAAGTTACAGGCAGCACCACAAGCTACCAAACTGTTGGTGAAGTGCTGGACAATTATCCCCAACTGGGAGAAGTGGAACTTGGTGAGTATGTCAAACTTGATAAATATAAACTAACCAGCATCCCTGGTATTGAGAATGCACAGCTAAAAGACTTTACTAACTGGCAAAACACAACAATTGGTAAGGTTCCGGGATTGGCTGATGTGCCGTTCGATCGGTTCCCCAGCGTTCCCATCCCCGATGTTAGCTTTATCGGCAAAGTAGACTTACCCCTCGGTTCCCTTGAAAGCGGACGCTGGAAGTCAATAAGTGGTAGTTACCAAGCTGGGTTTAATGTCCCGTGCGAGAAAAAGTGCGGTCACATCGAAGTTTCGGGAAGCGATATTGTGACTGGCGCACAATGGATGTCCGGTAAAGACCAAAAAGTTAAAGGGGGATTTGGCATCTTGGGCAGTCTCAACGGTGGCAAAGAACCCACAGGTCGCCATCCTTTTGGGAAATCATTTAAACAAGTCATCTGGGACATTAACGAAGCGGACGGGAGTATCACCACCGCGATGTTCTTCCGTATCTGCAAGCGGGGGTGGGTTGACTTGGGTTGCTCGCCATACTTCATTGGCCCAGTTCCCTTCTTCACCTACCGCGAGATAGACCCAATTATCCTTGGTACACCCCTCACCGTACCTAAAAATTAACAAGTAAAAAGGCAATCATAGAAGAATTTATCCTCTTTTACTTTTGACTTGGAGAGGACACACCAGATAACTAATGAAGAAATATGCAACTTCACTTCACCGCATATTTCTTCGATTTCCTCATGCAATTAATACAGATTAATATGAATAATTATCTGTTTGCAACGGCTAAAACTAAGACTGTTAGAGAAGTAAAAGCTAACAATAAAAATAGCAATACTGACTTTAGTAAGTATACAGATAGGTTCATGTCACCTCAAGGTTTGGCACTTGCCGGGGGAATTGGCTTATTGTTGCTTTTACAGCTTTTTAGTAATGGTAAAAAAGGCAAGCTTGCTACTAGCTATTGGGGTGGAGCAAAGGAAACCGCCCAAGCTAAGAAAAAGGCTCTCAAGCAAATCGTCGCTCCTAAATGTGATAGTGCCAGTTTATATATTGGAGTACACAAATACAAGGGTCAAAAATTACCCAAGGGGAGTGGGGGAGTTCCAGTTTATGTACCCGATGTCCAACGGGGAACTGCTGTAATTGGCGCACCTGGTAGCGGTAAATCATTCTCGGCTATCAACCCGATGATTTACTCAGCAATTGACCAAGATTTTGGTATAGTATTATACGATTTTAAGTATGCCAGTCAAGCCAAAATCGCCAGTTATGCCAAATCCAAGGGGTATGACGTACATATCTTTGCACCGGGATTTCCCGAATCAGAGGTATGTAACCCAATCGATTTCTTGCGCGACAGTAGCGATGCTGAAACCGCACGGCAGTTAGCTACGGTAATTAACAAAAACTTCCGCCTGTTAGGTAATGCGTCTGAGGATGCTTTCTTTGGCCCCGCCGGCGACCAGTTGACCCAGGCTATTTTAATGCTAACTAAAGAGTTTGGCGATGCCTCCGGCGGGCATAGCCATCGCGCTGATATTATGACGGCTGCGGCAATACTTTCAAGCGAGAAGATGGTCGAACGCTTGATGGCAGCCGAACTAAACCCTTGGATTAGAATAGCTTTTGGTCAATTATTTAGCTCGGCTGGCTCAGAGAAAACTGTAGCGGGTATTGCTGGTAGTGCTTCATTGATGTTCACCCGGTTCATGGCAAGGGGTACATTGGGATGCTTTGTCGGTAAAACAACCTTGCCCCTAGAGGTAAAACGCAAACAGATGATTATCTTCGGGTTAGACCGCGAACGCCGCGATGCTGTCAGCCCCCTGATGACCAGTATTCTTCACATGGTAGTTTCCCGTAGTATTGCCAAAAAACGTAAGGAAGACGGCCCATTGGTAGTGTGTCTTGACGAGTTGCCAAGTATCTTCCTTCCAGATTTATTTAGATGGCTTAATGAATCTCGTTCCGAAGGATTCTGCGGTATCCTGGGTTGGCAAAATATGGGTCAGCTGGAAAAGATTTATGGTAAAGAAATCTCTAAAGCTATCCTTGGCGCGTGCGGTACAAAATTTGTTTTTAATCCTGGTGAAGAAGAATCAGCACGATTATTTTCTGCATATTTAGGTGAAGAGGAAATTAAATATAAACAAAAATCTCGCTCAACGGGAGGGGGTAAAGCCAGCACATCTATCAGCGAACAAGAACGGACTCGCAAGCTATTCGAGCCAGCTCAATTCCTCAAATTACCCCCTGGTAAATGTCTATTTATTAACCCTGCTTATAGTAATAAAAATGAGGGTTCAGTACCACTATTAAAAAACATCAAAATCCCCAAATATATCATTGGATTAGAACAAGAAAATGACGCTAACTGGGATAAACTCATCAAAGAACTTGCTAGGAAAAGTACCCAGAAAAAACCCACACAGGAAGATTTAGATTTACGAGTCAAGGAAGTAGATCGGAAGTTCCCTATCCCACAAGCACCCGTACAAGCGGGCAATGCACCTTTACCTGTTGATGCGTACAAGAGCTTTTTCTAAAAATTTTAAGTTTGATGACCAACTGGTTTTTATAAAGCACAGTCAGACTGTTTGAATTTACAGATTATTTTCACCATATTTAATATATGTTTGACCCCAGACACACTCAAATTAATGAATCATATTTAGGTACAGCCGATACTGCAATTCAAACAAGTCGAGAATTAAGTAAAAGCCTAATTAATGTACTTACTAAGATAACTAAAGTAATTCTCGAAAAACTCAAAGAAGCTCAAGAAGCAAGTAAAATTGCAGTTGAAGTTGGCAAAGATATCTACAATCTTGTACCTGATGAATCTACCCCTGGTGCATATAAATGGGAAAAGGTAGATTTAAGCAGCCAAAGTATAAAAAGCAATCAAGAAACTAATATTGTGTTAATGCCCGATTTATTAGTAGAAGGTCAATACACAATAGAAACTGAACCTTTTACTGACCATCAAGCACAAACAATTGCAGCAAGATTAGTAGAATATGTACCCAATTTCAATAGTGCTTATCAGCAAACAAGTGATAATACTCTGAAAATTACAGCTTATCTAGAGTCAGATGGTTCAGAAAAACAAATCGTTATCTACGAACAAAATAGCGAAGGTAAATGTACAACTAATCTCGTCACTGAAATACTTACTCCAGATGAAATAATAGATGTAGCAAGTGAACCATTAGTTAAGCTGCTACCACCATCTGCTGACATTATTAAAAATTATAAAGATACAAAAGAGTTATTATCTGATAATGGAAACCCAGATGTAACAGAAGTAACTCCAATATTAGATAATTTATCAGTAATATTGAACGAAGATAATCAACCATTAAATTCTGAAATGGTAACTACACCAGTTAACTTATATTACAAAGAAGAGGAAGCTGCGGTAGGTTTTCTAGATGATATCGATATTAGTAATCCACCCCAATTTGACTACCCACCAGATGTAGATTATTCTCAGTCTCCTGTAGTCAAAAACTATCCTGAAGCAGTAGAGCAGACACTCAGCGAACAATCTAAAACTAACATTAAAACAGTCGAATCAAATACTTCACAACAGTTACTACAAGATGAAAACAGCAACAACAGTTCGTCTATAAATCAAGAAATAAACTCATTTGTTAAAATAGAGGTAGATAACAGTTTTGAAGATGATGTCGTCAATAATCTTCAAGAAGAAATCGCACAGTCCGAAGAAACTATTCAAATTCAACGGATAGTTACTAGTAACCATCAATCTCAAAATCAAGCTGATGAGGAGGTAAATGAAAATGTAACTCCCAATCAGTTTTTTGCACAAGAGCCAGAGGAACAAGCGACTAATAATCGAAAAAAATATGCACCTAACTTTACCTATCAAGAATTAGCTAATTCTCAAGATGTAGAGCCAGCAGCGCAACAGTGGGCGCGTCAGGTTGAAGTACCTATTTATCAAATTAATAATAAACAAGCGCGGGAAGAACGTTACAACGGGGAAAATAAAGACATTGCTGAAACTGCGATCGCAATATTAAAAAAATACGGCACTCTTGAACAAGATGGTTCACGTATTTACCGTAGCGATACATTTGTGATTCGCCAACAGGCAGACACTGTTAGTATTCATCGCCGCAGTGATGAATTATTTGGGTGGGAGAACTCTTTGATGGATTTTAAACTCAACAAAAAAGAGGAACCCAAAATCACGAAAAAGCCTACAGAGATGTTACCTGTTGAACGTCAGGAGTTTCTCATTGTGGCAGAATACTTAGGCGACAATGGCAAGCTACCTGACCTCAACAATGCCGATATCCGTGATGTAGCAAACAGCTTGGGAAGTCTTGCACCTGCCGGCACGATTAAAACGCTGGAAGTATTTAAACAAAATGAGATGTTGCACACCCTGAATAATGTCCTCATCCAGGCGGATAAGGAAGAACTTACAGTAGGTGAATTTACCATCAAGCGATCGCGCAACCCCGAAAAAAATCGAGCCAGCTTGCAATTATTAAAAACTACCGAAGAAAAAGGTACTCATGAACTTGTCCGGTTTGACCTAACTAAAACCGAAGCCGGCATTACCAAAGAAGTCAGCAAGATGAATATCTCTGAGTACGATATCAACCAAATTAAGTTTATTGCCCAAAACGCCAGCAAATTCAACCTAGAACAAATCTTTGGTAACGAACAATCTACTTCCACCGCCGCGGATGCACCCAAAAAACGAGTAATACACGCAGTTGGCGATTTGCCTGTCACAGTTCACCCTTACATCGCCGAGGAATGGGCAAATATGGTCAAGCATGGTGGCCCTGACTGGGGAGGGGCAATGAATCAAGGCAATGAAGAAATTCTACAACGGATAAATGAGAACAACGGCAAGTTACCAATTGCCGATCAGCGAGAGATGTACTTCAAGATTATGACCTACAAGGCAACTGAAGCACAAAAGCAAGGAGAAACAGTCGTCGATTTTGTTCCGCTTAAAGATATTATGAATGACTTACAAGTATGGCGAGGAGAAGAAATTCGGCAGCAATATACCCCTACTGAACGCATACCCTCCCCTCAAAAGCAAACTGTCGCTGCTGCACCTAAAACCAAGTCAAGAGAAGTTGAACTATAAATTACCCATCACCAAGTTTGCAAAGTTGCATTGGCAATATAAAAATTTGGGTTTAGAAGTTCCGCAAATTGACATCAGTTGCAAATTTCAAATTCAACAAGCTTTTCATTTATTTTAATGATTAGTTTATTGTTTTAAATAACACAATTCAAGGAAAAATTACTACGTAAAGCTCACGCAGATACTCAATGTAGTATTTCAAGCGAAGAATCAAAAAGTGAGCTTAACATCCGAATTAAAAAACAGAAACTCACCTATCAGGAGATGGTTTGACTTTAGACTAAACCAGACAGTTATTAAAATGATTACTAACCATAACGAACTATTAGAAAATCAAGAAATTATCAGGCCAGTTGATGGTGTAGATTTTCCATTAGTAGGAAATGCGATCGCCAAAGCACTTGCTAAATATCTAGGAAGTATCTATGAAGATAAAAGATGGTTTACTAATTGTCTTGCTCAGGTTGGAGCCAAAGCCCTCAAAATAGAATATCCTTTTGATTACTGCGTTACCAATTCAACTTCCCTTGAAGAAGAAGCTCTAAAGTGTATGCTACTGGGTGCGTTAGAAAACTATGCACGTAGCCGTAACATACATGAAATTATTCAACCTTTTCTACAAGGAGAAAAAACCCTTCAACTTGAACCAGAATATTTCAAAAAATGGCTTCCTAGTATTCAAGATACATCTCAAATTATCGGTATTTTACCCCGTACTTGGCAAACTGTAGCTAATCAAGTGAGTGGAAATATCACCTGCAATGCTTCATACCCTTTAAGTGAATATCTTGGAGGTGCTGATTGCCAGATAATCGCTGGAAATACTCTTATTGATGTACGAACAACTGCCAAGAAGCGTCCCTTCTCCTTAGAAAATTTTTACCAACAAATTAGTTATGTTCTGCTTGATAGCAATGACAGCTATCGTATCAATCAACTAGTCTGGTTTTACAGCCGCCAACAATCAGTATTCTTCTATCCTACAAACAAAATATTCCGCGACTTGCAAGCAACAAGGGAAGAATTTAAGAAAATGATTCTTGATAATTATGAAACAAATAGACTAGCAGAACAAAATAAGTGTTTATATCTTCCCCAGGAAGGATAAAAATATGATTCAAGACTTTCAACTTAATCCTAGCTTCAATATTTACTTTGATGGCATGGAGTATCACGCCAAGATTCACTTTGATGATGCTTTTGAAACTGAAGCAGAAGAAATTGCAGCAAGTGATATTAGCTCTCTTGCTACTAAAGTCTCTAATCGTTGGCGGCAGTATCTTCTAAGTATTGCAAATAAATACAAGCAGTAATCGGCTAATTAGCCCTCTCCAAGCAGAGGGTTAACTTAACGAATAAAAAGCAAAATTTGCTCATTTAAATAATATGAAATTAGGTTTTTATCCAGTACTAGGTAAGAGCGATTTTGTCAGAAGCAAGGGTAAAAAAATTCCGATTTGGCACTTGCTTGAATATCAGCCTGCGGGCTGGCTATACTCACTCGCTACAAAAGCAGAAATTGTTCCCGATAGTCTGATTATTCATGACTGCGGATCGTTTAACTACCGTGACCAAGATATTCCTATTCTCAACGGTAAATATGTTGATGCCCACTGGTCTATTCATAGATATCGAGAACGTTCAAAAGTTGGCGATATTATTGTTTGTCCTGACCATTTACTTGTAGGAGAAAATATTAGAGAACGGCAAGAATATAACCTTCAACAAGCAAAAACATTTATCCAACTTGCTAAAACGAATGGCACTAAGAAAAGCTATAAGCTATATGGAGTAAAGGTCACAGCTTTAATGCCCACTACCGGAGTAATGGCATGAGTCAGGCGATCGCTTAAGTCG
>NZ_JACJQJ010000057.1 GCF_014696615.1 Nostoc linckia FACHB-104
ATGTTGCACTAGTGAACCACAACCTCAATTTGGAGTACCATCTGGGAAAATATCATACTTTCATGCTTGGTTGTGGGTTTTTCCCGTGATTGACTGACTTGAAAGTGCTGAGTTCTGAGTGCCGAGTGCTGAGTAAAAATACCAGTCCCACTTTCATGCTTGGCGGTGAAATTTGTTTCATTGGGACTGCTTCCCAAAACGATTGATTATTTTTTTAGTTGGAAGTCCTTTAGAGTTGATTTCGGGCTTTGAGTTGTAAATATCGTTCAACTAACTGATCTGTAATTTGATTAGCTGGCGCATCAAGTACCAATACACCTTTTTGCTTTAATTGGGCAAATGCAACTTGTCGCTGTGCTAATAAATCTAAAGCGACTGCGCGAACATAAGTATTTGTCACATCTTCAGTGAAGGTATGCGCTAGATGATCAACTTGCGGATCGCGGAGTGTGACGCAAAATGGTAGGTAACGGGGTGCTAGGCGCGAAAGGGCGGCGAGAAGTTCGGTGGAGGCGATCGCATCAACTATATCGGTAATTAATACCACTAGTGCGCGCCGAGTCTGCCGTTGTACTACATTGGTTACAGCGCCTAAATAATCAGATTCTAGCAATACTGGTTGAATTGGTGTTAAGCGATCAATTAACTGGGGGAGATAATTTTGACCGCGTTCCGGTGGAATCCACGTATGCATTTGTCTGTCAAATACACCTACACCCACGCGATCGCCTCGATGTAATCCGGCTAAAGCTAAGGATAAAGTTGCATTCAATCCCCAGTCAAATCGCTGCAATCCCTGAACTTTGGCTGTCATTAACCGCCCGCGATCGAGCAAAATGATTAAAGTTTGTTCTTGTTCTGGTTCTAAAACCCTAACTAAGGGGGGTGTATTACCATAAGCCCCAACACGTCGGGCTGTGGCTTTCCAATCAACCAAGCGTAAATCGTCACCAGTGCGATAGTTTCGCAATTCCGCAAACTCTGTACCAATACCCATGCGGCGTTGGCGGATTGATCCAGATGATTGCAATGCTAAACGAATGGAAAGCGATCGCAATCCCACTAAATCTGGATAAACTTTCACCCGCAGATTTTGCGGAATTTGCCAATCATCCCAAGCTAATCCCCAAAATCCTAATTGTCTGACTTGAATATTTCCCCAAGGAAATTCTCCCCGTTGTGTGGGGTGAACTGTGTATGTTAATTCCTGAGTGCTGTTTATCCCTACAGTAGCGCTGATTTCTGGTGTAGAAACACCAAAGCCTGTGGGGTAATAGTCGCGAATTTTAATTACAGTATTGGCATTTCCCGATTTTACCGTTAGTACCACCGGGTTATCTCGACCAATAGATAAGCGTGATGGAATTTGGCGGCTAACTTCGACGCGATCGCGCCTTACTCGTAAACCATCCACCACCATTAATGCCAGAACAAAAATATCAAATAAAAGCGTAATACCGATACTTGTGGGAATACCGAAAAGCATCGCTAAAATAGGTGCGATCGCAATTCCTATAACTAATAATATATAAACTCTATCTGCTGGAACCATTGCTTTTATATTAAGTATAATGTTGTGTTGAATAATTTTCTAATTTAATCCAGCATTTAGTCTTTCATATCCACCAAAAAAGATTAGCCAGATTACTACAATTATCCAATGCATTACCACTGAAGGCCATAAAGAGCCGCTTTGGAGATAGGCAATAGTGCAAACAATTCCTAAAATTGCTGCCATAAATAAAAAAGCTGGATTCATAAATGTGGGGAATCCAGCCGGATAAGCTGTCAAAGCATTTAGGGGATGGTAAACAATAAAAATTACCAAACTTATAAATCCCCACAACCATTTACTAGTTTGTGAAACATCTTCTGTAACATGAGGTAAGAAGAAAACTCGGAAAAATATTTCTTCAGTAATTGCAGGTGTAAATAAGCAGATAGCTATAATCTTTAGGATTTCTCCTACTGGTAATCCAACAAAGCCAAATTTGAGAAACCCAAAGTATAAACCAAATGGTAAGGAAATAATTGTATAGGCTCCTAACAAAAATAATACATTATTTAACCAAAAGCGAGAATTAGGAATTGTTGATATTGCTTTTCTCAGACGATATATTATCTTTAAATTGAGTAATCTATTCAGATATTTTTGCATTTTGCTGGTTGTCTACTTCGTCATTTGGGGTGAATTTTTACCCTTTATCTTGGTACTGGTACTTGATTAATTACAGAAGCAATTACCGCATCAATTTGTAACCCATCAAGCATTGCTTCTGGTTTCAAAATCAGACGATGACGTAATAAAGGTGAAGCGACAGATTTGACATCATCTGGTGTGACAAAATTCCTTCCTACTAACCAAGCTGCTGCTTGCGATGTCTGTAACCAAGCACCAGCAGCGCGAGGTGATGCACCCAAAGCTAATTCGGGATGTTGGCGTGATGTTTTTACCAAAGCTAGTAGATAATCAATTATTGCTTCAGATACTTTAACTTCTTTGACTGCTTGCCTTGCTTGCAAAATTTCGCTTACCGTTGCTATAGGTTCAAGCCGATTAATATCTCCTCGTCTTGCTGCAAACCCAGCTTGACGATTGAGTAACATTTGCTTTTCTGCTACTTGATCGGGGTAATCTACAGCTAACTTAAATAAGAATCTATCTAGCTGTGCTTCTGGTAAAGGATAAGTCCCCTCAAATTCTAGGGGATTTTGTGTAGCGATTACCCAAAATAATTCTGGCAAAGGTAAACTTTCACCATCCAAAGTTACCTGCATTTCTTCCATTGCTTCTAACAACGCCGCTTGCGTTTTTGGTGGTGTGCGGTTAATTTCATCTGCTAATAGAACTTCGGTGAAAACTGGGCCTTTTTTCAAAGTAAAACTGCGGCTATTTAAATCAAAAATATTTGTCCCAGTAATATCTGATGGTAAAACATCTGGTGTTAATTGAATCCGCCGAAAATCTGCTTGAATTAATTGTGCTAACACCTTAACTAAGAGTGTTTTCCCAGTTCCCGGTACTCCTTCTAAAATTATATGTCCCCCAGCTAGCAGTCCTACTAGTAACTGTTGTACAAGGCTAGATTGTCCAACAATTATCTGGTTAAGTCCTTTACCTAGGCGAGTTAAAACAGAATTTATTTCATTCATACTAACTAAGACTAATTGATAATTCGTAATTCAGATACTTAAATATAATTTGGATTTAAAATGTATGTTGGTTGAGGGACGAAACCCAACACACCAAAGTCTTATAATTGTTGGGTTTCACTCCGTTCAACCCAACCTACGCATTTGTTTCATTTTTTGTGTAATTGGTATCAGATACTTAAATATAATTTTGATTTAGGTGTTCTAAATTGCTGCTTAATTTTAAATTATTGGTAGAAATTATAATTTTTGTTTAACAATTCGTAATTCTTAATTACATGATGGAAACTACGGCACCCAACAAGAATACACTCTTCATGAGCAAAATGAAACCGTCCCATAATTACGAATTACGAATTACGAATTACGAATTAGTAACTATTTTTGATTGTTCGCCATTTTCTCAACCAGCTTAACAGGTCTCGTTCACGCATGGGTCGTTTTTGCGATTGTAGCTTTAAGACTGTAGCTAGTTCAGCAGGAGTTGCGCCTGTTTTTTCTACCCAGACATCGATTAAAGCTTGGGGTTCTAGTAAAATTGTCCCTAATCCTAAAGCTTTTTGCAGTTGTAGCTGCTCTTCTTTACTCACCATTTCAACCACAAAATCGCTGGATTCAGCTTTTTGTAATACTCCTGCTAAAGCTTGAATATAAGCTTCGCTATTGTCTAAAACTGGTACAGTTAAAACTTCTGGCTTACCAAAGCGGCGATTTTGCGCCCAAATTAAGACTATTAATAAGATACCTACCTGTAAAAACGCCACAATCAAAGGCTGTTTAGCAAAATAACTCAATAAGTTACCTTTGCCTTCTTTTTCTCTGACATCAGCATCTTTGTAACCGTGAATATATTCATTCACAAAAATGGCGTTTTTTTGTTTTTGGACTAAATCTGCAAGAAATTTAAAATTACTTAAATAATCTTGATAAGCATTGGCTGCTAAATGGGAAGTTGTGGAAAAAATCACTTTTCCCTTACCATACTGTTCTTCCCACACTACAGCACCAAAGCGATCGCCTAATTTAATTTCTTCTTTATCGGCTTTATCATGCCTTCTAGTTGTATCAATTTTCACATTCCCCAAAGGCGACTTTTGCATAGTGTGAAAATCAGCGGCAGTCACGGGGTAACGCACACCTAAAATTACCAAGGTATTACCTTGTTTTAACCATTCCCGTTTTGCAGAATTGATAATTCGAGAACCGAGACTGCTATTTACCTCTAACAATGTAATCGGTTTTTTTTGCGCTTCGAGATCACTCCAAGGCTTTTGCCAGCGCTTGATTGTAGTTCCCTGCTGCTGCATATAAGCATACCAAGCACCATAGCCATCAGCACCACGGTTATAAGTTGAACCACTATTAATTGTGCTATTGCGGGGAGCCGCTATCAAGCTTAATACAATGATGATCGCCAGTGCGATCGCCCCCAGCCAAGCCAAGCGGTTTGAGCGCTTCATGTAATGTACAGCTTTATACTTAATTTATGGATATTGTAGATAGTAATGCAGTAATGGGTCATTGGTAATTGGGAATGGGTAATGGGTAATTGGGAATAGTATTTGTCGTTTATTCTTTCTCCCTCATCCCCCTCATCCTCCTCATCTCCCTCATCCCCCTCATCCCCATATCCTACTCCCCCGCAATCTCCCGAAACGCTTGCTGACAATGCTCATAATTTTCTGGCAGAATTTCCGCATCGCCAAAACATAATTGTTCGTGAGTCGTGATTAATGTTTCGTAAGGCTGGATAGGCGTTATAGACGATCGCAATAATTGCAAATATTCGCCATCAGTGCGGCTGGGTTTGTGGTTGATAACGCTGCTATCATGCAAGCGCTGTAATATTGCCATATATAAGCAACGGCAAGCTTCTCGGTAATTCCCTTGACGATAATATTCTTGCGATCGCGCTAACCATAAAGGCACAGATAACTCAGTAGCACTGAGGTTTGTGCCAGATATATGCTGATTACCTCTTCTCCTTAACCAAGAATAAATATAAGGGCTAAATTCTCGCCACAACAGCCAAAGCAACCAAACTACAAATAAACCTAATACTAACCAAAATAAAAACTTTAACAGTTCACTTAACCAAGGGCTGATTGACCATCCGGGAGGCAATTGTGGTAAAGCTGATTCTAAGCGGGAAAATTGGTACTCAATCCATTCTCCTACTTGTTGTTGCATCTGAGAAAGTTGCCAATCCCAGCTATTTTTTTCAAAAGATTCTGTGGGCATTGGGTAGTTGGTAATGGGTAATTGGTAATTGGGACAAATGAAAAGTCACTTTTGACTTTGGAATCTTGACTTTTGACCATTGATATCAAAATTTAGCTATTAGCAAAATCCGCTAAAATCTTCTCGGATTGTTGACACAATTCCTCATGATATAGACCATTACTCGCTAGTAAACCACCCCATTGACTAATATCACCAGTGTTGTACTGTAATGGTGTGCCGTCAAAATGAGTGAACTTACCTCCAGCTTCCGTTAAAATTAATTCTGGCGCTGCTATATCCCAATCCTTAGGCGCAGATGTGCCAGATAAAGAAATATAAATATCTGCTTTTTGTTCTAGAATAGTGGCAATTTTACAACCAACACTACCAACAGATTTATGATTTTGGCAGGGTAAATTTTCTAGTAGATAATTTAATTTTTGATTGCGGTGAGAGCGACTGACTACTAAAGTTAAATCTTCTACAGGCTTTGTGTCTAAGTTTAAAGATATTTGTAAGGGAATAGAACTATTACGAGTTTCGACAAATGTACCACCGCCCTTGGTAGCATAATATAACTTTTCTGCTTCTGGTAATGCTACAACTGCCAGTATTGGACGGTTTTCTGTAACTAAAGCAATGTGAATTGCATAGTCTCCAGTTTTATCGATAAAATCTCGTGTACCATCTAAGGGGTCAATAATCCATACATATTTACAGTTATTTTTTCCCTGTTGTGATTTATAAGTTTCCTCACTAATATAAGCAAAATCTTCATTACCTAAAGCTGCTTGTAAATTGTCTAAAATATATTGACTAGTAGCGATATCTGCAACTGTAACAGGCTCATTTTGTTTGTATTCAATTTCTAAATTAGAGTCTTTAATAGTCCCATGATAATAAGACTGTAATATATCTGCTGCTCCCCATCCTACCTGACGAGCGATCGCTAAAATTTCTTGTAAATCTTTCATTCATTTTGCCTTATCTGAGTGAAATCTCTAATCAGTGCTTGGCTTCCATCCAACGGCGTGTGCCGAAAAATTGGCAAGCATTAGCGGCAACTTCCGCAGCTTGAGCCAGTGCATCAGTAAAACTTGCTTGTAAAATATGATGACAGAAAGCACCGTGAAAAATATCTCCAGCACCCAGTGTATCAACTGGTTGAATCTGTGGCACATTGACAACACCGCTATTGCCACAACTTAAGTATTCAATTGGTTGTTCGCCGTGAGTAATAGCGATGTGGGGAATTTTAAAAGCACTGAGATAGGCGAAAACTTCTGCGGCTGTGTGACAGTTGGGAGGATGAAAATTAGCAGAACAAATCGCGTAATCAACCAAAGGTAACAGTTCCTCAAATCCACTTTTCCAGCTACCACCATCAATCACAATGGGGATATTCTGAGCTTTAGCCATTTGAGCAATTTCACTACTCACTACCATCTGATGTCCATCAATCAGCACTATATCAATGTTTTGCAAAACATCAGCTGGGATTGAGGAACTACTAGCTTGAGTTTTCACCGCATTAATGGAAACTACTGCTCGTTCGCCTGTAGATTGGGTAACAATGATGGAAGATACAGGTACAGCAGCATTAGTGGTAGGGTAAAGATCCGCGATCGCTACTTTATAAGTTGCCAAATCTGTGCGAATTAGTTGCGTCATCGGGTGAGAACCCACTACACCCAACACTTTAGCTTGATTCCCTAAATGGCTAAAACTAACAGCCGCATTTGTAGCCGGGCCCCCTGCTGCCACAGTATAGTCAGTAGCAACAATCTTCTGATTATTCTGGGGAGGAGACTCAGCCAAGTAAATCAAATCCAAAGTTACTAAACCTACAAATAAGCCGTTATTTGTCATTTGGTGTTTGGGGTTGGGCGTTTGGTGTTTGGTGTTTGCGATTTCCCCTTGTCTCCTTGTTCCTCATCTCCCTCATCCTCCTCATCCTCCTCATCTCCCAATCCCTAGTCCCCAATCCCCAGTCCCCAGTCCCCAGTCCCCATGCAGACAGATCCAAAACCAAAAACACTTTACGTTGTCGGTACACCGATTGGCAATCTGGAAGATATCACCTTTCGGGCGGTGCGAATTTTACAAAATGTGGATTTAATTGCTGCGGAGGATACACGCCACACGGGGAAACTTTTACAACATTTCCAAGTTCAGACTCCCCAAATTAGCTATCACGAACACAATCGTAGTAGCCGGATTCCAGAATTATTAGAGCATTTAGCTAATGGTAAAGCAATTGCTTTAGTAAGTGATGCGGGTATGCCAGGAATTTCTGATCCGGGATATGAACTGGTGACAGCTTGTATAGAAGCGGGGATAACAGTAGTACCAATTCCGGGGGCGAGTGCGGCAATTACTGCTTTAAGTGCATCTGGTTTACCAACGGATCGGTTTGTGTTTGAAGGCTTTCTCTCCGCTAAAACTCAACATCGCCGAGAATATTTAGAATCGCTACAAACAGAATCTCGCACCATAATTTTCTACGAATCGCCCCATCGTTTACGCGATACGTTACAAGACTTAGGAGAAACTTTCGGAAGCGATCGCCAAATTGTCCTCGCTAGGGAATTAACAAAATTTTACGAGGAATTTTGGCGGGGAACTATTGCCGAAGCGATCGCCCACTACACCCAACGGGAACCCCAAGGCGAATATACTCTTGTAGTGGCGGGAACTCCACCCAGTCAAACCCAACTGACAGAAGCCGAACTCAAAGCCGAACTTGCACAATTAATCCGTCAGGGAATATCGCGATCGCAAGCTAGCCGTCAATTAGCAAAATTCACTTCCTTATCCCGTCGTCAACTCTATCAGTTAGCCCTTTCTATCGACGTGAGTCCTGAGTAGTCAACCGTCAACCGTCAACAACCATACAAATTACACCATAGATTTAGCTTTAGCACCCATAACTTGTTTTGCGATCGCATTTATTGTTTCAGTCCAAGGATGATTGGGATACTGTAAACTGAAAATGCCACTACTGCCTAAATTAAACATCTCTTCACTCACAGGTAAAATTCCAGCTACAGGGGTGCCGTAGGTATTTTGTACTTTTTGCCGTAACTCATTAAAATTTAAAGATGGTAGTGCTTTGTTAATTACTAGCAGCATTTTTGGTACTTCTAATTTCTTTGCAACATCAACTGCTACTGCTGTTCCTTGGTAATCTTGTTTATCTGGGCGAAGAATCAACACCAAAACATCAGACATAATAATTGACAGCAAAGTTTCTTCGTTAATACCAGGGTGAGTATCAATTAATAGATAATCTAGTTTTAAACGCTTAACTAGATGATGTAAACCATCATTCAGTAAACGTGCGTCATAACCTTCGCGTAAAATCCGAGAAATATCGCTCATCTTAATACTAGAGGGCATAAGATAAATACTTCCCTGACGGCTAAATAATGAGGGTTTTTGTTTGAGAACAGAACTCACATCATAAACTGCATCTTCAATCGCACAACGTCCCCATAAATAATCATTTAGAGTATAGCGAATGCGTGCTTCTTCTAAACCAAATAAAACATGAATACCAGGAGATTGAATATCAGTATCAACAACTCCCACCCGCTTTCCAGAACGAGCAATTAATGTAGCCAGATTACTTGTAACATTTGATTTACCAGTTCCGCCACGGAATGAATGCACAGAAATTATTTCAGACACGATAAATCCTCAATGGTAATAGGTAATAATACTAATTCAAAATTCAAAATTCAAAATTCAAAATTAAGAAAACCATATTTAGTAAGGGTTTTTGAGTTTGTATCTGTTGCTGAATTTTGGAGAATTGGTATAAGTAATTGGTAATGGGTCATTGGTCTTTATCTCCCTCATCCCCTCACTAACTCGCTGCATTGCGTTTATTCCTCATCATTCTTGCTTCTTCTTGTAATTGTTGGAATGATTCTGATTCAGCAATTTCTGCAACTTGACGCGCACGTCTTGTTTCATCAATTTCAATTCTGAGTTTTTGTAATTGCTGTGTCATTTGTTGTTCACGAGCATAAATTTCATGCATCATGCGTTGAAAAACTCTCCCCATTTGTCCTAATTCATCATTGCGTTTAACAATGGGTGTGAGCTTTTGGCGGTCAAATTCTTCCGCTTCTTCGGAACTAATTTGAGCCATAGTCATTTTCTGTGCTAATTGTGCCATTGGTTTGAGGGGTTGTAGCACATTGCGTTTCAGTAAATAATTAATTAATAAAATTACTAAAGCGAAGATACCAATAAATAAGCTAATAAATAATGTAAAAGCACGGTTAGCATCATCAAATACCTTTTTAGCAGGAAGGTAAATGATTTGAGTACCTAGGACTTTATTGAGTTCCCATCCATAGCCATTTTCAGAACCGTAACTTAAAATATGACTTCTTGGCGCAGCTTCCGGTGTACTATGGCAGCGTAAACAAGTGGGGTTTTTAACCACAAAAGGGCGAGCGCTATAGAACAGTTTTTCTTCAAAAGAATCGCGAAAACCTGAAATATTTTTCAGTTCTGGTTCGTTGCGAAATCGTTCAATAACCTGCATCTCAAATGTATCAGCTTTATCCCTCATGTTTGTGGGATTGAGATTGGCATCTTTATAAAAGTAATCTTTATATTCTGGATTTTTCCGCAGAGTTTCAAACACTTCTCTAACTGCATAACTGGGAATTGTTTCCGGGAGAAATGTCGATTGAGTTTCCACCATTGGTAACAGCAATGGGCTAATTTTTGTGTTTGTGAAGTTTCTGATAGAGTCCATCGTCTCAGCCAGAATTTGGCTACGGTAACCAATTTCGGCTTCTGCCTTCTGTTCTAGTGCATGAGATAAAGTAAAACCACTGACTGCGATCGCACAGAGGAAAACCAGCGATAGAAGAAAGGTAAATTTTGTTGCTAATTTAAATCTGTTTAACATAGCTGTTTCCTATTTGCTTACAAAATGGTTAGCGATTCATGCACATTGAATTAATTGGATATTTTGATTTTTTATTGTTTTAAAAATTATCCAACCACTAACCATTGCTAATAGTATTTAGTGCCATAAATTAATTAGGTGTGTTTAGCGGTTGTTAAATCCCCGACTTCTTCAAGAAGCCAGGGATCTGGATAACAGGCAACAAATCACAATTCATAATTACGAATTACGAACTACGAACTACGAATTACGAATTGACGATCTATGTCTATTCATACTGCTAGAAACGTGGAATTTCCAGGTTTCAAAGCAAACTCACTACTTTTGTGGGAACTAATCCCTTCAGCCTATAACTAAAGTCTTAGTCCTTGCTCAACCGCATAAGCGAAAGTCAGACAACATCTATTTAATTCGCTTAGACAAAATGTTAGACGTTTTTCAGATGTGGATAGGGGAGTTGAATTCGTACTATAGGGACATCAAGCAAGGAAAGCGAAAGCAAACAACAAACAAATCGCTCTCCGCGCTGAATTCAACACAAACCAAACTATTAAGGATAAAACATCATGTCTGACAACATTCAACCCGTAGAACTATCCGCTGAAGAACTAGATAACGTTGCTGGTGGTGCTGGTATTGAGCAACTGCTAGCAAAAGACTTCGATGCTTCTTTTGAACAAGCTTCTATTAAAGATGTTCGTGCAATCAATGTCGGCCCTAATGGTGTTCAAGCCGTTGAGGCAACTCAGATTGATCAAACAAAAACAGTTGCTAGTAACGATGTCCTCGCTTTAATCGGTAGCTTCTAACATCGCACTTTAAATTTTAAGTAAAAGTCTTCCCTCTCAACAACCAAAAAATCAGGAGAAACAATCATGTCTAACGAAATCAAAGCTCAAGAATTATCTATTGAAGAACTCGATGTTGTTGCTGGTGGTACTGGTGGTCTTGACCAACTGCTAGCCAAAGACTTCGATGCATCTTTCGACCAAGCGTCTATCAAAGATGTTCGCGCTCAAAGTGTTGGCCCTAATGGTACTCAAGCTATTGAAGCTACACAACTCGACCAAACCAGAACCGTTGCTAGCAATGACCTCATCGCTAAAATCGGTGGCTTTTAAGATTGCACCTTAGACTTCAGTAATATTCTTAAGTTTAATAGGTCGCAATGGCTGAGAAAGAGGATTCACTGAATGGCTGCCCTGCTGATCGTGAATCTCTTCCATCTAATTTAACTTTAACACGTGGCAGTAAGGAGATCCTATGTCAGGTGACGAAAATACTCATCAGGAAGCAGCCATCGAACTAACGGATGAGGAACTAGATGAAGTAGCAGGCGGTTTTAATCTGCGATTGACAGCTGCCAGATTTCACAAATCCACAATTGGATTTGCTCAAGAAACACCACTCGGCAGAAGAAGTTCCGCAAAATCAGCGTTTCAGGCAGAAACTACAGAATCCGCCCTACTACAAATCACCATTACCGATGCCACAACTGAAGATCTCAAAGCACTTGGGGAGTTGTTTGGAGATGCATCTGCACTCGATGGTTCTGCATAAACTGAGTTTTTGAAATTAATTGCAGTTGAGCAAGTTTTGTTCAACTGCTTTCGGAAATTGTTCTGGTGTCAATTAATGTTGGATTTGAAATCAATCACAAAGGAGAAACAATCACAATGGAAAACGAAAAGCAAATGGAATCACAAGAGTTATCAGTTGAACAATTAGCAACTATTGCAGGTGGTGTTGCTGTAGGTGAACCTTATCCCGGTCAGTATCCAACAGATGATATTTATAAAAATTTGTCTGCAGAAGTTACGAAAAAGCTAGAGAATATCAAGCTTCCTAATTGGCAAGAAAAATACAAATATTCTCACACTTACAGTAGCGAATCATCTGAAGGATGAAGTGTAAAGAATAAAGGATGAAAATCATAATTCATCTTTCATCCTTTTTCATTAATTGCGTAGTGGGGAGATTGATCGCTAGTTATTTCTGCACTCCCCATTTTTCTCCTGTTAGCAGAACAGAAGGAATTTAAATAATGAAATGAAAAAGAGAAAAATTCCAATGGAAAACGAAAATCACAATGAATCACAAGAGCTATCAATTCAAGAACTAGCGAGTATTTCGGGTGGCGTTGCCATAGGTGAGGTTTATCAAGGTGGGCCTCCAGACAATAAATATAACAATCTATATGATGCGATCGCCAAACATCTCGAAGGTAAGAACTTTCCTTATTGGAATAACGATAAACCAAAAAGTGTTGAGCCTGACGGGGGAATAGGAAACTAAAAACCCTGTTCCTGACCTTGAAGAAGTTTGCAATTCAAGGCCGTGTGAAGCTAGTTAATAAGTGATGGGGAGATTGTTGATTATTATCCAATTCTCCAAAAGAAGACAACAGATGCAATCATCTCAAAACCAGATTTAATCTGACTTTCTCGATTACGAATTACGAATTGGTATTATTTTCTACTCCCCATTTCTCTCCCGTTAGCAGAACAGAAGGAATTTAAATTATGACAGAAGTTCTACTGAAAGAACTCACAAATAGTGATATTGACTGGATATTAGCAACGGGTCGGAGAGAAGAAATTACTGCCGGCACGATTCTCATCCGCCAAGGGGCACCGGTTGATGCACTTTATATTTTACTCGATGGTGCATTGTCCGTTTCTGTTGCTCAAGCTGACGATAACCCAATTGGTAGGGCGTTTGCAGCCTTAGAAGGTGGCGAATTGTCAGGACGGGAGATTACAAGACTGACAAATGGGGAAGTGGTGGGAGAAATGCCTTTCTTAACATCCTACCAGTCTGCAACAACGATTAAAGCTGCGAAAAAGTCTCTAGTGTTGATGGTTCCGCAGCAGGAGTTGGTGAAAAAACTCCAAGAAGATATTACCTTTGCTGCTCATTTTTATCGTGCGATCGCAGTTTTACTGGCTCACCGTTTAGAGCAAATTGTCAGCCAAATTGGGCAAAGCACGATTGTACTCTTTCAGCCGCAAATCCGCGAGATTTTGTTTACATTTGCGGAATTAAGCGATAGCGATATTGGTTGGATGATTGCAGCCGGCGAAGCTAAGAGAATTTTGGCAGGAGAAGTTTTATTCCAAGCCGGACGACCTGTTGATGCTTTTTATATTTTATTAGATGGCAAAATGGTGGCTTCCACTGCCGAAGATGCTAGCAACCCCCTCACCCGCGCCTTTTCTCACTTAGAAAACACAGAAACCATTGAAACAGAATTTGCCAGATTATCGCGCGGTGACATGGTAGGCGAAACCCCCTTTGTAGAAGCAAGTCCCCCACCGATGACAATTCGCGCCATTGAAGATGCGATCGTGCTTTCCATTCCTCGTTGGCGATTGGCTGCAAAACTGCTACACGATGTAGGTTTTGCTGCTCGATTCTATCGAGTGTTAGCGATATTGTTAGCAGACAAACAGCAAGGAATTATCAATCGTCTGGGTTACGGCAGAATTACATATAGTTCCGGTAAATCTTTAGACAGCAGTCTTACTTATGAAGATGAACTAAGTTCCGGCTTTTTAGCGCAAGTAACCCTAGCAGGAACGCGGTTTGATTGGATGTTGAAGCAGTTGAAGGCGAATTGAGCAGGGGGGCAGGGGGAGATGAGGTAGATGAGGGGGATGAGGGGGATGAGGGAGAAATTACTATTACCCATTCATTACCCTTTCCCCATGCCCAGTGCCCAATGCCCAATGCCCCATGCCCTATTTATATATTTGGAGTCAATATGGTTACTGCTCAAAAAAATAATATATTTCGTAAAGAAGCGCTGGATCGTTTATCCTCCCCGGAACGGCTGGATCAATTGATGCAGGTGGTGCAGCCAAAGAAGTGGATTCCTTTGGCGGCGTTGGGTTCTTTGGTGGCGGTGGGTGTGGCTTGGAGTGTTGTTGGTCGGATTCCCATTACTGTGAATGGACAAGGGGTAGTGGTTTTTCCTAGTAAGGTTGTGCCTTTTCAGTCTCCGAGTTCTGGGCAGATTTTGAATTTGTTTGTGCGTCCAGGCGATCGCGTTAAGAAGGGACAGGTGATTGCAACTATCGACCAAACCGAATTGCAAGAAAAGCTGGATTTGGCACGGGCGAAGCTGTTGCAACTGCAAGAACAAGACCGCAGCGCTAATTCATTGCAAGCGCAACGCACAGTTTTGGATCAAGGTGCGACTCAACAACAGCGTCAAGCACTGTTACAAAGTTTAGAAACTACTAAATCCGTAACGCCAATTCTCCGGGACAAGGGTTTAGAGTCGATTCGCCAAGAAAGGCGGACTTTAGAGCAACAGTTGGAAACAACGCGCAAGCTAGTCCCGACTTTTCAAGAACGCTTTCAATTGCGGCAACAATTACGCCGTGAAGGTGCTGTATCTAGTGATACCGTGTTGCAAGCGGAACAGGAATTTCTCAATAGCAAAAGTCGCATTGATGAAATTCAATCGCAACTGAAACAACTGGATGTGAAAGAAGCCGATGCTCAAAGGCAATATTTAGCTAACTTAAACGCCACCAAAGAACTGCAAGCCCAGTTAGCAACATTAGATACTAAATTAGCTTCCCAAGCCGAACAAGATTTAGCGATCGCCACCAATCGTAAAAAAGAAATTCAAGAAACCGAAAGAGCGATCGCGCAATTAAAATCGCAATTAAAAGATAGAAACAAAGTTATTAGCAGCTTCAACGGTCAAATCTTAGAACTGACAGTTGTTCCCGGACAAAACTTAGAAGAAGGCGCACGTATCGGCACAATCCAAGCTCAAGATTCCACTGATAAGTTAGTGGGAGTTGCATTCTTCCCAGTCAGCGAAGGTAAAAAGATTCAAAAAGGTATGGAGTTGCAAATTACTCCCTCTACTGTGAAGCGCGAACGCTTTGGGGGAATCGTCGCCAAGGTAACCAGTGTTTCGTCTTTTCCCGTCACCAAAGAAAGTGCATCCAGCGTTGTCGGTGGTGCAGAAATTTTGCAAGGCTTAACCTCCCAAGGGCCACAAATTCAAGTCTTTGCCGAACTTGAGCCAGATTCCTCAACTAAAAGCGGTTTTCGCTGGTCATCTTCAAAGGGGCCAGAAGCCAAAGTCACCTCAGGAACCACCACCTCAGTCCGCGTAAAAGTTGACGAACAATCACCCATTTCCTTTGTCTTCCCCATACTCCGTTCTTGGAGTGGAATGTATTGATTGGGCATGGGGCATGGGGCATTGGGCATTGGGCATTGGGTAATAGGTAATTGGTAATTGGTAATTGGTAATAGTGATTTCTCCCTCATCTCCCCCTGCTCCCTGCTCCCTGCCCCCTGCCCCCTGCCTTTCCTCCCCGACAAATCCTTACTGAACACGAATCATGTGGCGAACTCTTCAATCCCAACTTGGGCGTAGATTAAAAAAAATTCGGCGGCTGATTAGCCCTCCCGATCGCCGTCGTCGCACTCCTACTCTGTTACAAATGGAAGCGGTGGAATGTGGTGCTGCTGCATTAGGAATTATTCTTGGTTATTACAATCGGGTTGTTCCCTTGGCAGAACTCCGTCAAGCTTGCGGTGTGTCGCGGGATGGGAGTAAAGCGTCAAATATTCTCAGTGCGGCTCGTATCTATGGGATGCAAGCGAAAGGCTTTAAGGTCGATTTGGATGGGTTACGCAAACTCGAATGTCCTTATATTATCTTCTGGAATTTTAACCATTTTCTAGTTGTTGAAGGATTTAGTAGAGATAAGGTTTATCTCAATGATCCTGCTACTGGCCCCCGCACAATTTCCCCCCAAGAGTTTGATCAGTCTTTTACTGGTGTCGTCTTAGTTCTGGAACCAAGTCCGGAATTCCGAACAGGAGGACGTAAGCCCAGCCTCACGCTAGCCTTATGGGACAGATTGCAGAGTTCGTTGGGTGCTTTGGTTTACTGTGTGATCGCCGGATTATTATTAGTAATTCCAGGTTTAGCTATTCCCGCTTTTTCGCAAACCTTTGTTGATCATGTCTTAATTGAAGGCAGAAATGATTGGTTGCGTCCCTTAATTCTCGGCATTATTTTAACTGCTATCTTAAATGGTTTTTTAACTTTACTTCAGTTGCAATTTTTGCGCCGTTTAAAAATTAAGCTGGCTGTGGGGATGTCCAGTCGCTTTTTGTGGCATATTCTCCGTCTTCCAGTGAGTTTTTACGATCAGCGGTTTGCGGGGGAAATTAGCAACCGCGTTCACCTCAACGATAGTTTGGCGAACCTGCTTTCTGGACGATTAGCTACCACAGTGATTTCCATTTTCACTGTCGTCTTTTATGGCGCAGTTATGCTGCAATATGATGTTGTTCTCACATTAATTGGTATTGCTTTCGTCATCGTCAATATTACCGTTTGGCGTTGGGTTTCTCGGCAACGCGTTGATGCCAATATGCGATTAATGCAAGAACAAGGCAAAGTTAGCGGTGTCGCCATTTCTGGCTTGCAAAGTATGGAAACCTTGAAGGCATCAGGGCTAGAGTCAGAATTCTTTTCCCGGTGGGCTGGTTATTATGCCAAATCTATCAACGCCCGTCAGGAAATGGATACTACTAATCAAACAGTTGGTGTTTTACCATCATTTCTCACCTCAATTACCTCAATGCTGTTGCTGGTAGTGGGAGGATTGCGGGTAATGGATGGCGTACTCAGTATCGGGATGCTGATTGCCTTTCAAGCCTTAATGCAAAGATTCCTCGAACCTGTAAATAGTTTGGTGAGTCTGGCTGGTGAACTTCAGGAAATGGAAGGTAATCTCAACCGCCTCGATGATGTTTTACATAATGCGATCGATCCGGCGGTGAGTGAAGAAACACCTCTAGCCACAGCTTATGATGTACCGAAGGCAAATGTGCGGCTGCAAGGTTATGTGGAACTTCGCAACATTACATTCGGTTATAATCGCTCCGCATCTCCCTTAATTGAAAATCTTAATCTTTCACTCAAACCCGGTCAACGTGTGGCGTTAGTTGGCGGTAGTGGTTCTGGTAAATCAACCGTCGCCAAGCTGGTATGTGGATTATATGAACCTTGGTCTGGGGAGATTTTATTTGATGGTAAATCGAGAACAGACATTCCCCGTTCAATTATTAATCATTCACTGGCGCTGGTAGAACAAGATATCTCGATGTTTGCAGGTAGTGTGCGCGATAATCTCACCCTATGGGATTCGACAGTACCTTTTAGTAATTTAGTTCGCGCTTGTAAGGATGCAGAGATTCAGGATGTAGTGCTTTCCATGCCTGGTGGTTACAATGCTGACTTGGCAGAAGGGGCAACTAACTTAAGTGGGGGACAGCGTCAAAGGTTAGAAATTGCTCGCGCTTTGGTGAATAATCCGGCAATTTTGGTAATGGATGAAGCTACAAGTGCGCTGGATTCTGAGGCGGAGAAGTTAATCGATCGCAAGCTGCGGGAACGGGGTTGTACTTGTATTATTGTTGCCCACCGCTTAAGTACAATTCGCGATTGCGATGAGATTATTGTGTTTGATAAGGGCAAGGTGGTGCAACGGGGTACTCATGAACAATTACAGCAGGTGGAAGGGAAGTATTTGGATTTGATTCGCAGTGAAGGCGAAGCGGTTGAGGAGACGTAAGTTTTTATAGATGGTTTTGGGGATGAATTTCTTTTTGTCTCACGCAGAGACACAGAGACACAGAGAGAAAGATTAAGTTTAGATTCTCTTGCGTTCTTCTCTGCGACTCTGCGACTCTGCGTGAAATTTTCATAGTTGTAGGAAGCAGGAATAATTATGTTGGATCAAGTTCGCATCGTCAGCTTGCCGGGAGAATATTATCAGATTAAGGGTAATGAGCCGATTATTCTGGATGATCCGGAGACTATTTGGGTTGTAAAATCTGGTTCATTGGCGGTGTTTGCCATTCCGTTGAAGGAAGGGGTGGCGGAAGGTACTCGCCGTTATTTGTTTACTACTCGCACCAGACAGGCAATATTTGGTATTCCTAGCGATTCGCAACCATTACCTTATCAGTTAGTGGCGGTGTCGATTGAGGAAACTGAACTGTTGAAGGTTTCGGTGAAGGATTTTCGGGAATTTCTTGCTGATGGTAATGGCGAAGCTATAACTTTAATTGAGGGTTGGATTGAGCAACTAGGACTGGCTTTATCTGTAATTACTCCCCCTGGATTACCGTTTCAAGAGGAAGGGGTACGATATTTCTCCCTGAGTAATGGGCAAATTTTTCAACCACAGCGTGAGTTGGTATCTTGGGTACAAATCCAAAGTGGTTATGCAACTTGGATGGGGTTTGAGGAACTGTTGATTACCTCGCGATCGCATTTTTTGCCGTTGAGTGCAGATATGTGGTTCCAAGCTGAGGAGATGGTTGAACTTGAATCTCTCAGTACCTCTGATATTCACGATCCTGAAACTCTGCTGGCGGGGATGGCGCAACTGCACATATATGTTTTGGGAAGCCTGTATCTTTTAGAACAGGAGGAAACTGAGGCAGAAGCCCAACGCTTTCAAGAACGCCAACACCTCAATTCTCAGGTGATGGAGGAAACCCTGAGTGAGTTAGCTTATTTACTCAAACCTGCCGATAGTGGTAGTTTTGAGGTAGGGATAGCTAACGATCCCCAGCAAGCTTTGCTGATTGCGGCTGGTGCGGTGGCGCGGACTTTGGGTGTAACCATTCGCCCGCCGGCGAAGTCGGAAAATATGAAACGCATTCAAGATCCGCTACAAGCGATCGCCCGGGCTTCTCGTTTGCGGATGCGAACTATTTCTTTACAAGGTAAGTGGTGGAAGAAAGATAGCGGTGCCATGCTAGCTTACACCCTGGAAGATAATCACCCAGTGGCGTTGTTACCTGTATCGGATACCCGCTATGAAATGTTCGATCCCATCAGGCGATCGCGCACACTAATTAATGCGAGAACTGCGGTGAGACTGGCGCAGACTGGTTATACTTTTTACCGTCCGTTACCAGATAAAATTCTCAGCACCCTGGATTTGTTAAAGTTTGCGCTGGAAGGACATTACAAGGAATTGATGGTTGTCGTGATTGCGGGTGTGGCGACTACTTTATTAGGGATGATTACGCCCCAAGCTACCGCCATTTTAATTGATAGTGCTATTCCCGATGCCGATCGCGGTTTATTAGTTCAAATTGCTTTAGGATTATTGGCTACAGCCTTTGGTAGCACGCTGTTTCAACTAGCTCAAGGTTTCGCCATTATGCGGGTAGAAACCTTTGCTGATGCTACCACCCAAGCGGCAGTTTGGGATCGCCTGTTAAATCTCAAAGCTTCGTTTTTCCGTAAGTTCTCAATTGGGGATTTAAATTCACGGGTAAGTGCGGTGAGTCAAATCCGCCAAAGGCTGAGTAGTACGGTTTTAAGAAGTATATTTACCAGCTTATTTGCATTATTAAATTTAGGATTGCTGTTTTATTACAACGGTTCCCTAGCATTAATTGCTTTAGTGGTAGCGTTGGTGAATATTGGTGTAACTCTATTTTCTGGTATTTCTACCCTGCGGAAAGTTCGCCCCTTACTAGAATTACAAGGGCAACTTTTAGGGGTGATGGTGCAGTTAATTAACGGTGTTACTAAATTAAGAGTTGCTGGGGCTGAAGCCCGCGCCTTTGCTTTTTGGGGTAAACAATATAGTCAGCAAATTAAATGGATGCTGAGTACTCAAAATATTGAGGATATTGTAGCGGTCATTAATAAAATTCTGCCAGCATTAACCACAGCTTGTTTATTTTGGTTTGCCACTAGTTTAATTCAGGAATCCCAATCAGGTAGTTTATCTACAGGTGTATTCTTAGCATTTAATGCCGCATTTGGGACATTTATCGGTGGTGCTACCAGTCTCAGCAGTACAGTTGTAGATGTGCTGCAAATCGTGCCATTGTGGGAACGCGCACAGCCGATTTTGGCAGCTAAACCGGAAGTAGACACAGAAAAAGCTGATCCTGGGCGGCTTTCTGGGCGGGTAGTAGTAGATCATGTGATTTTCCGCTATCGAGATGACGGGCCTTTAACCTTAGATGATGTTAGTATCCACGCGGAACCGGGAGAATTTATCGCCTTTGTGGGTGCTTCTGGAAGTGGTAAATCCACACTTTTCCGCTTATTACTAGGGTTTGATGCACCAGAATCAGGGACAATTTACTTTGATGGTCAAGATTTAGCTGGGTTAGATGTCCATGCGGTACGCCGACAATTAGGTGTGGTGATGCAAAATAGCCGCTTAACATCTGCATCCATCTTTGAAAATATCGCCAGTGGTGCGACAATTACAATGGATGAAGCCTGGGAAGCTGCGCGCATGGCTGGCTTTGCTGAAGATATTGAATCCATGCCAATGGGAATGCACACCGTAATTAGTGAAGGTGGTAGCAACCTTTCCGGCGGACAACGCCAGCGCTTATTAATTGCGCGATCGCTCGTTTTAAAACCGAAAATCCTGTTATTTGACGAAGCCACCAGCGCTTTAGATAACCGCACCCAAGCAATTGTCAGCCAAAGCTTAGAACGGTTAAAAGTGACCAGAATTGCGATCGCTCACCGTCTCAGTACGATTCGCAACGCTGATCGCATTTATGTATTCCAAAATGGCCGAGTTGTTCAAGAAGGTAGTTTTCATCAACTCGCCAATCAACCAGGACTCTTTGCCCAACTCATGGCGCGACAGAAGCTTTGATTAAGTGCGATCGCCTTTCTAAGGGACTTCCAAATAAAAAAATATCCTATCGCTAGGGGTAGCAGAGGATAACTGTGCCAGTTGCGTAAGTCCTGTTTAACTTCATTAAGAAGAATAGTATAAAAGTAAGGGCATGGCACTGCCATGCCCCTACCTGCTTATTTCATAGGACTTCCGTACTGATGAGTATGAGTTCTATAAAGGCTTGTGCCAATTCTCACTTCATCGTTTATCCTTTCTTCGGTCAATTTTTTAATCTACAAATACCTAAAAATTTGGAACAGGGAAAAGTCAGCCATTTTGATTCTGCTATCAAATCTTGCAAGATACCCAAATACCACGCCCATGTTTGGCAAATTCATCAATGGTTTGCCCTGAAAGTTCGTGATTGGTAATATTTTGCAGCATCGCTAAAGGTAGAGTGAGAGAATTTGCACCCGCTTGCAGGGAGGCTACTGCTTCTTCTGGAGATTTGATACTAGCCGCCATAATTTTTGTATCGCTACCTTTCACCACATTAGCCATTTGCTGTACTAAGGCTATGCCATCACCTAAAAGTTTAGTAGCGCGATTAACATAGGCGATCGCATATTTTGCACCCGCTTCTTTGGCTACGGCGGCTTGCGCTGCACTATAAATTCCTGTCACCGCACAGGGAATTTCCCCCTGTAATGCTGCAACAACCTGAAAACCAACTAATGCTGCAGGAATTTTTAATACAGTTTGCTGACCAATAATTTCAAAAGCCGCCCGCCCTTCTGCTAACATCTCATCAAAATCAGATGACATTAGCTGGTAAAACAATGGGCCTGTAGTTAACTGTGCCAATCGTTTGAGTGTAGTCTCTACTGGTAAATCGCTTTTTGCCAAAAGAGTTGGGTTGGTCGTGATACCCTTTACCCAACCTAATTCCTTAGCAGCCTGGGCTTCAGCGATAATTGCCGAATCGAGATAAATGCTCACGTTTTGCTCCAAAGAAAGGTTGTGCCGCTGTAATTCTACAGCAGATATTAAGGGGATTGGGGACTGGGGAAGGGAGAAGGGGGAATGGGAAAAGGCTGACACTCAGAACTCATCCCTATTCTAAGAAACCAGATTTTCTGAGGAGCATCGCGACATTCAAGAAGACCCAGCTTTCTGGAAAAACTGGGTCTTGGTTGGAGAATTACACCAGGATGAAATCGGTGAGGTCAATTAGGTTGACGGTGATGCCATTGAGATAAGCGAGGACTTCGTTACCCTTGCTAATCCTGACCCGGCTGCCATCTTGTACAATCGCCAATTGGGTAAAGGTCAGATCCCCCGTTAATAAGCCAATCTTGTCCACGCCATTCTGGAAGTCGGTGATGGTATCGGTGCCTTCCCCCGTTGCCAGAATAAAGGTATCGTTGCCAAGATTGCCAGTGAGGGTATCGTTGCCGAGTCCGCCCCGCAGTCTATCGTCGCCATTGTCGCCGAACAAGACATCATCGCCCGCGTTGCCGAACAGGATATCATTGCCGTTACCACCCCGGAGAGTATCGTTGCCCGCTGCACCTTGAATCGTATCGATGCCGTTGCCACCATTGAGATTCAGCCCAAAGTTAATCGTTAAGGTGTTGGGGGTGGGGTCAGTATCAACACCACCGTTGGCAGTACCGCCAGTATCCTGCACGCGGAAGGTGAAGCTGGCAGGGTTGGGAGGTGTTGCGGGTGGGGTGGAGAAGGTGGGGGCGAGGTATTGCAACTTGTTAGCCGTGATATCAGCGACTAAAATCAATTGATTGAGGGTGACATTGGCACCATTAAGGGTGAGTCGCCCGCTTGTGGGTAAGGAACTGATGATTACCGCTTGCAACGAGTTTGCAGGCGTATCGTTGGGGTCAGTAAAGCCGAAGTCAGCGACGGTGAAGGTGTAGCTGGTGCCAGTGACGATGGTTTTGTCTGTTCCAGCAGGGGCATCATTCACCGGGGTGACATTGACAGTAAACGTATTGGGCGTTGCGTCAAGGTTAACGCCGCCATTGGCAGTACCGCCGTTATCTTGCACTTGGAAGGTGAAGTTAGCGGAGTTTGTGCTGTTGGCAGCTGGGGAGAATTTGAGCAGTCCGTTGGTGATATCGGTGACGGAGATGAACTGTTCTGCGGTGACGGCAGCCCCGTTGAGGGTCAGGCTGCCAGCACCCGGGAGTGTACTAATCTTCACCGCAAGTAGGGTATTGGCAGGCGTATCGCTGGAGTCGCTGAAGCCAAAGTCTGCCGTGGTGAAGGTGTAAGCGGTATCTTCCAGGGTCGTCACGGTCTTGTCTGTCCCAGCGGGGGCATCATTCACGGATGTGACGTTGATCGGCACTGTAAACGGAGTAGAGGTAAAGCTGCCATTGTTGTTGAATTGGTAGGTGAAACTATCTGTCCCATTGAAGTTAGGGTTGGGGGTATAGGTGAAAGAGCCGTCTGGGTTGAGTGTGACCGTACCATTGCTAGGATCACTCACCTTGGTGGCTTGCAGGGCGCTGGTATCCACATAAACATCATTAATCAAGACCCCGTTTAAGCGATTGACCGTGAGCAGATTATCTTCAAGCACGGTGTACGGTTTGACGTTCGATGCCTGGTTACCACTGAAAATAATCCCACCATTGAAAGCGACGGTGGGAGCTTGTGCCACTCCTGCTTGGCTCACGAGGTCAGGGGTAATGGCAAAAATTGCCCCCCCAATGCCCTGACCATTATTTGCTCCGGTGCCCCCGATGGCTTGGTTATTGCTGAAGATGGTATTGGTGAGGGTGAGAGAGCCAGCCCGGATAAAGATCGCTCCACCCAAGCCAGCTCCACCGCCACCGAAGCCACCGCTGCCACCTTCGCCGCCGGGAGAGTCATTGCTGAGGCCGCGGCGGCCGGTGCCGCCGCGGCCGCCACCGAAGCCACCGCTGCTACCACTGCCACCGATGCCACCGCTGCCACCTTCGCCTTGACCGCTACCGTCAGGGCGGCGGCGGCCAGCAGCACCGCCGCCGCCACCACCACCACCACCGCCGCCGCCGCCACCGAAGCCACCGATGCCACCACTGCCACCACTGCCACCACCGCCACCGTCGCCACGACTGGCACCGCCGCCGCCGCCGCCACCACCACCACCACCGCCACCGCTGCCAAAGCCACCGCTGCCGCCATCGCCACCGATGCCACCGATGCCAGCACTGCCGCTGCCGCCACTGCCGCCGCTGCCGCCGAGGAGACCGCCACCACTGACGCCGCTGTCGCCGCCGTTGCTGCCGGTGCCGCCGCTGCCGCCGCTGTTGCCACCACTGCCACCGTTACCCCCGATCGCCTGGTTGTTGCTAAACGTGATATTTGTGGTGCTTACCGTACCGTTATCAATATACAAAGCACCCCCAAAACCACCATTGCCGCCAGTACCTCTTGTTCCATCTGCGCCTTTAGCCACTCCACCTGTCAGCGTCATGCCAGAAAAGCTGACCACGCCGCCATTCACTGTAAAAATTTGATTGCCGTTGCCGTTAATTGTGTTGTTGTTTCCAACAAAGGCAATATTGCTGCTGATGGAGGTCAGGACACCGCTCAAACTGATTGCACTAGTTAGGGTAATGGTGTCATCGCCAACTTGAGTGTTGGCATCATTAATCGCGGTATTGAGAGACGCAAAATCATTGGCTGTAAAGTTGGCTAACACATTCTGATACACTGCCTGCACCCATTCGGACAGTGGGGTTGCCGCTTCAATCTTGCCTGTACTAAACTCCAAATTCCAATTACCACTCAGGGCATTGCTACCCGTCAAGTCAGTTGATGCCGCCACATCCGCTCCCGTCAACGCTGCAATCTGGCTGACAAAGTTCTGTCCTGTGGCATCGGCTGCCACATTACAGCCAAATAACAGAAAATCCCCCTCCTCACTGAAAGAACTAGCCCAGGATTGCAATACTCCGGCATAGTTCCCCAAGTTATCCCCATTCAAACTGGTATTGCCCAACTGCAACGCCCCATCACTGCCGTGAGAAAACACCGACACCGAGGAGAGATTTTTGTAGCCTGCTAACACCTGGCTGATCTGGCTCAACTCATCACCATTGGGATTGAGGACATACACTGCCGTACCAGGGCTGACTCCCGCCACCAGGGTTTGATAATTTGGCAATTCCCCATCCACAAAAGCAACAGCACTGGCACTGCTGTTAAAGGATAGAGGCGCAGAGAATGGGTCAAAAGCAGACACCGAATTTGGCTGTATGGGGTCTAATGCCCCCAGGGGATGAGGAATTGTCGGGAATGAACTTTCGGAACTCAACATAAAAACTCCTGATTGAGAAATATCAAGCACCAGACTTTGCAGACATTGCAGAATAGACAGGAATGATGGGAATCCTGACACAGCAAAGCTTCCTACTCGTTCACAGATGAATGAACAGAGTAGATTTATTGGTCAGCTATTCTGCTATTAACTTGCACAATCCATCGTGCGGTTTGTTGACAGTTGATAGTTGATAGCCCTGATTACTTAGTTATGTAATTTAGCCGCTTATTAGCTGAATATGAGAAATTTTAGGAGCTAACCTCAATATTTTTTCATAAAAGATTCAATGACGCAGTAGATTTACTGAATCTTTACAAAGCCTTGATTAACAATACCTTCGCCAAAATCAGAGAGGACTTCCAAATAAAAAATAATCAATCGCTTTGGCGAGCAGAGGAAGCAGAGGAGGTAGAAACTATAGCGGTTCCAATACTGCTCGGTTAAGGATTTTCAACTCGGAATTTAGTTTGGGGAAATGGTGAAAGGGTAAGGGTTAAAGGTTTTTTCTAGCCCCTTTTGCCCTTAACCGACAAGTATTGATAGCGGTTCTTGTGTTGGATGCAATACGCAATAGGGCACAGCATTGCTCATACGTGTCAACTTAAGGTAAAAGCTATATACGGCAAGTGTTTTACAAATCCCTCGCCCTCATCCCCTAACCCCTTCTCCCCCATGAGAAGGGGAATTGAATCTCTTGCTCCCCTCTCCCTGAGCTACGGTGTACACACAAGTACTATCTGTAAGGGTAAAAATATTTGATACATCAATCATGACTTTTTAAACATCCTCTGAGGAAAGCCGCTATTGAGTTGAGAATAGCCGCTATTGAGTTAAGAATAGCCACTATTGAGTTGAGAATAGCCACTATTGAGTTGAGAATAGCCACTATTGAGTTGAGAATAGCCGCTATTGAGTTGAGCAAAGCCGCTATTGAGTTGAGCAAAGCCACTATTGAGTTGAGCAAAGCCACTATTGAGTTGAGCAAAGCCACTATTGAGTTGAGAATAGCCGCTATTGAGTTGAGCAAAGCCACTATTGAGTTGAGCAAAGCCGCTATTGACTTAACGATAGTGGCTTCTGTTGTTGGTTGGCGAATTTGCGATCGCCATCAATCAATACTCCGCCCCGGTCAAGCGCCCTAGAAGGGCGGGGCTTGTACCCATGCTCCGCTTCTCTACGAGACGCTACGCGTAGCTTGCTTCCACGAAGTGGTACGCACTCGCGTTGGGGGAAAGGGCTTGCCACCTGTGTCAACTTAAGCTAAAAGCTATATACGGCGCGTGTTGTACAAATACCCTCGCCCTCATCCCCTAACCCCTTCTCCCTCAGGGAGAAGGGGAATTAAATCTCTTGCTCCTGGTGGGAGAGGGGCTGGGGGTGAGGGCAAAACCTTGCAACCAAGCGGTTTTCACGTTAAGTTGACACCACCGAGGGCTTGCTCCCCCTGCGCCCTGCGCCCTTGCCCCCTGCTCCCCTGCTTCTTTTGACATTATCGGCGTTGCGTAAGTCTAACCTTATATATAGTGAATATATTTCGTGGGCAAAACCACAGGATGGGGTGAGCGATGGGAGCAAACTATACAGTTAAAAAAATCAAAAAATCCCTTCACGAGGCGGGTGTTAAATTTGTCCGCATTCTCTGGTGTGATAATGCCAACATCATTCGGGGGAAAGCTGTGCATTTAGAGATGCTGTCTCACTATTTTGAACATGGTGTAGGCATATCTGCAGGGGAACAGGGCATACCTGTGATGTATGATGCGATCGCACCTGATTGTGGTTTGGCTCCTGTGGGTGAAATCCGCTTGGTTGCAGATTGGGATAGCTTGACACCTTTACCCTATGCGCCTGGTCATGCTCGTGTGCTGGGAAATATGATTCTTGATCAGCAACCTTGGGCGTTTTGTCCGCGCCATTTTCTCATGGAGATGATCGCCGCCGCTAAACGTGAGGGGTTGGAAGTAAAAGCCGCCTTTGAAAACGAATTTTATCTATTGCGACAAACACCTGAGGGTATTGTACCTACAGAATCTACTGTGTTTGCTGCTACTCAAGCAATGGATATTAATCGTGAGGTGATTGATGCGATCGCAGATGCTTTAATTGCTCAAAAAATCCCTGTAGAGCAGTATTATCCAGAATCCGGCCCCGGTCAGCAGGAAATATCTATGCGTTATACCGACGCTTTGCGTGCAGCTAACTACCAAATTGTATTTCGAGAAACCGTGAGAGCGATCGCGCGTCATCACAATTTGACAGCTTCTTTCTTACCAAAAATCTTTGCTGACGCTGCTAGTAGCGGTTGTCACATTCATCTCAGCCTGTGGCGTGACGGGGAGAACATTGTACCAGATGCTCAAGGTGCCGCAGGTCTTTCCCAGACAGCTAGAGAATTTATTGCAGGTATTCTGCATCATCTACCAGCACTGATGGCTATCACTACCCCAAGTCCCAATTCTTACCGCCGCATTCGTCCTCATACTTGGAGTGGCGCTTTCCGTTGTTGGGGAATCGATAACCGCGAAGCGGCTGTGAGAGTTCCCAGTGACCCGGAATTTGGCAATCCTACTCATTTTGAGGTCAAAACTGTAGATGCAACAGCGAATCCTTTCTTAGCTTTAGGCGCAATCATTGCAGCCGGACTAGATGGGATACAACGCCATCTCGAACTTGCAAACCCCGTTACCGAAGACCCAGGAAATTTACCCATCGAACAGCGCACAGCTAATGGTATTGACCCCTTACCCACCAATTTAGGGGAAGCGTTAGACCATCTCAGACAAAATAACCTCTTATTAAATGCTTTAAATCCCCAATTATCACAAGCCTTTGTCGCAGTCCGTCAAGCCGAATGGCTAGCAATGAAAGATTGGGACTTAGATGCAGAAGTAAAGTTGTTATTGGAGAGGTATTGAGGGGATGGGGCATGGGGGATTGGGCATTGGGCAAAGGTCAAGGGTTAAGGGTTAAAGGTCAAGGGTTAAGGGTTAAAGGTCAAGGGTTAAGGGTTAAAGGTCAAGGGTTAAGGGTTAAAGGTCAAGGGTTAAGGGTTAAAGGTCAAGGGTCAAGGGTTAAGGGTCAAGGGTTAAGGTTGGAATGTGGGTTTCAAAGGTACAGCTTTGCAGATAAAAGGTGCAATTTCCAGGCTCAAAGCAGTAACTTTGGAGATAAAAGCTGCAACGTCCAGGTTCAAAACTGCAATTTCGCAGCTAAAAGCCGCAACGTCCAGGTTCAAAACCGCAACTTTGAAGATAAAAACTGCAACGTCCAACCTTAAAGCCGCAACTTCGCAGCTAAAAGGTGCAACTTTCAACCTCAAAGCCGCAACTTCCACCCTCAAAACCTCAACCTCCAGGCTCAAAAGTAGAAACCCCATCCTCAAAACCTCAACCTCCAAGTTCAAAGCTACAATTTCCACCCTCAACACCCCAATTTCCCCGCTTAAAACCTAATCATTGTCCCTACCTTCCCCATTCCCCCTTCTCCATTCCCCCTTTCCCATTCCCCATTCCCCATGCAACTCAACCTCACCGACATACCCCTCATCGATCAACACGCGCACAATATACTGCGGCCGGAAGTCGCGGCGCGTTATCCGTTTGCAGCTGCTTTTACGGAAGGATATGACGAGGAAATAATTAATCATCATGCGCGCCACACGTTCTTTTATCGGCGCAGTCTGAGAGAAATCGCGGCTTTATTAGAATGTGAAGCCGAAGAAAGTGCGATCTCAGCGCGGCGGGAAAGTTTAGGATTAGAAAATCTGACGCGGCTTTATTTCCAATCTGCGAACCTAGAAGCAATTTATTTGGATGATGGATTAGACACTGAAAGTATCCTACCGCTGTCATGGCACGAACAATTAATTACCGTCCGCAGAATCCTGCGGTTGGAAGTGATAGCAGAACAGCTAATTCCTCAAGTTGCCAATTTCGAGGATTTTCTCGCCAGATTCCACAGCGAAATCGATCCGCCGCCACCTGGGGTTGTGGGTTTTAAGAGTATTGTTTGTTATCGCAGTGGTTTAGATGTCCAGCCTGTAACTTATGAAGTCGCTGCGTCTCGCTTTGATGAAATTAGACAAACACTAAATAATCAACCAGTGCGCCTGGCTGATAAACAATTAATTGATTTTTTACTGCAAGAAGCTTTATTAATTGCGGCGAAATATCAGCTACCTGTGCAGTTACATACTGGTTTTGGCGACCCCGATTTAGATTTACGATTAGCTAATCCCCTACATTTGCGATCGCTGTTAGAATTACCCCAATATCGTCAAGCGCCTTTGGTATTATTACACGCAGCTTATCCTTTCATGAAAGAAGCGGGATATTTAGCTGCTGTTTATCCCCAAGTCTATTTAGATTATGGTTTGGCAATTCCATCTTTAAGTGTATCGGGAATGCGTGAAGCCATCAGGCAATTGTTAGAGTTAGCGCCCACTAGCAAACTAATGTATTCTTCTGATGCTCATTCAATTCCCGAATTGTATTATTTAGGCGCAAAATGGGGTCGCCAGCTATTACAAGAAGTACTCAACCAAGCTATTCAAGATACTGATATTACTCTGAAGGAAGGGGAAGCGATCGCTCTAGCAATTTTACGTGAAAATTCCTTATCTCTGTATCAATAAGCCAGGGGCAGAGGTCAGAGAAAAGGAATAGTAGTGATGAGTCTCGAAATTAGGTAATTTAATTTAGCAATCCTATTTCAGGTTGATGGTTGACGGTTGACTGTTGACGGTTGACGGTTGACTGTTGATGGTTGACGGTTAACGGTTGACTTCCGCACAGAGTTACTAGTACCTAGTCCCCAATCCCCAATCCCTAGTCCCCAATCCCCAATCCCTAGCTATTGCCTACTAAGCTAGCTGTATCTTTAGATGTATGCAGTTCGTTAGTGGTCACTACGATATTGTTAACAGCATGAGGATTGTTAACAGTTTTGATTTCTACAAAAGCTTCGCGATTTGTAATCAATCGAGAGCGACGGTTCCGAGTAATATAGTTCCACGCCCACTGGAATACTACTAGTAATTTAGTGTCAAATTCAATTAAGAAGTAGATGTGAACTATTAGCCAAAATACCCAAGCTAAGAAACCTGTAAGTTTGAGGAAGCCTAAATCGACAATTGCTAAATTTTGCCCAATCATTGCCAAACTACCAACGTGGTTGTAGTGGAATTCTGGCAAAGTATAACCTTGCAGACGTAGTTGGATGAGTCTGGCTACATACTCACCTTGTTGTTTAGCTACGGGTGCAACACCAGGTAAGGGTTTACCATCTTGATGGGAGAAGTTGCCTAAATCTCCGATGACAAAAATGTTGTCATAACCTTTGATAGTCAAATCTGGTTCGACAATCACACGTCCAGCTTTATCGCACTCTACACCTGTACGTTTTTCCAGGACTCTCCCCATTGCGGAACCCTGAACACCAGCAGCCCATAAGATTGTTTTTGAGGGAATAGAGGTGATTTCGTCGCCTTGCTTGTAAGTAACAATGTCATTTTCAATATTTGTGACTCTGGTGTTGGTTTGAATATCCACACCCAATTTGCGTAGAGATTTTGCTGCTACTACTGATAAATCTTGTGAAATGTGTGGCAGGATGTAATTGCCACCTTGTAATAAGACAATTTTCGCTTCTGCGGTGTCAATGTTGCGGAAATCTTCTTTGAGGGTTTTGTATGCCAATTCTGCGATCGCACCTGCTAATTCTACCCCTGTAGGGCCACCACCCACAATCACAAAGGTTAACAAAGCACGGCGTTTTTCTTCATCAGTTTCTTTTTCTGCGGCTTCAAATGCTGAAAAAATCCGGCGACGCATTTCAATTGCATCTTCAACGGTTTTCAAGCCAGGGGCAAATTTTTGCCAATTATCTTTCCCAAAATAGGAATGGTTCGCACCTGTAGCAACAATTAATGTATCGTAAGGTACTTCTTTATCATTCAAAATAACTTTTTGTGCTTTGGGATCGATATCGCTTACTTCTCCCAGCAAAACTTGTGTATTCTTGCTTTTGCTGAATACAGCGCGTAAGGGTGAGGAAATATCAGCAGGTGAGAGAGCACCTGTGGCAACTTGATATAAAAGTGGCTGAAATAGGTGAAAGTTACGTTTATCGATGAGAGTAACTTTGACATTTGCATTAGCAAGATTCTTTGCTGTATAAAGTCCACCAAAACCACCACCAATGATTACCACTTCATGTGGTGCTTTTTTCTCAAGTTTGCTTGCCATAAGACATATTTCCTTGTGTTAAGAAGCTGTAACTATTCTTAACAAATATGTAACAAGATTATGAGAAGAGTTGCCGTTTGTTTAAGAACAATTAAAAAAATAATAAAAGTAGCTAAAGCTACTAAATTGCAAATTTCTGCGATCGCTTACAGCCAGTGACCTTTGTCAGGTGATTTATGCCACAAAAACCGTATTTATTAGTACATTCTTCCGAATTTGGTTTGGGAAAAGGTGTTCGCGTAGCGTCTCCGCAGGAGAAAGGGTAAGGGTTAAAGGTTTTTTCTTGCCCCTTTTCCCCTTAATCGGCAAGTATTGAAATCCAAGCCACTCATAAATTAATCGAATTAGTAATGCCAATATAAAAGGCATCTTTGATTTTTAAATTCACGTAGGATGCGTTAGCGATAGCGTAACGCATCTCTAGAAATATTTAATATTTCTCATTTATTTTCGACATAGTTTGAAATAAAGATTTTCTACAAATAAAAACTTACAAAAAACTTAGCAAATACATCATATCCACTTTATTTGCTTGTTAACTTTTGCATTCGATTTAGTAGATTTATCTAGGAATTTGTAGAATATAACTGTGGGTAAGAATAACTTGAAAATTGGCAACTGACTGATTCATCCTATAGATAAATATAGGACTGTAATTTGATTTTTGAAAAAACTCGTTAGACTTTTATGCCTTTTGCGCTATTGCCTGTTATCTGTTGCCGTACCCTGCAGTAACCTTTCTTAGCCAGTAATTTCAGAAATCAAACTGGATGGCTATAGATATCTAGGGATGAAAAAGCTTTTTTACAGAGTATTTAATCGAGTCAGACCAATAAGAGTACAACTCTTAAGGAATCAAGATTATGAAAAATATATCTTTTAAAAAAGCTGCTGCCTTAGCTCTAGGCTCAATATTTGCCTTCTCAGGTACAGCATTTGCAAGTACATATAAAATTGCACAAATAACCCATATCAATAGATTGGGTAAATCCGAGATTATCATTGCTCAAATTGGAGTTCCTCATCATCTTGCACTCCGAGAATCTCAAGCGTTTTCTAAATCTGTAGCTGTTGCTGAAACTGCGCTAGGAAGCGCTATGGCTGCTGCACAATCACAAGCTATAGGTGGGCCTAGGAAAACTGCTTTAGCTGAATCTATTGCTAAAGCCACATCTTTACTAGGTAACGCTACTGCTCTTTCTGGTTCAACAGCTAGAAGTGATAAAAAAGCCGTTGCTGTTTCGCTAGCGCAAGCAGAAACCGCCCTTGGTGATGCATTAGCTATAGCCCAATCTGATGCTGTTTCTGGAGCTGGTAAACCAGCTATTGCTAAATCACTAGCTAGTGCAAAAACAGCTGTGGGTAACGCAACTGCTATTGCTGAAAGCAGCGCTCGATAAAGCTCAGAAGTGAACTAAATAATTGAGTTGTATGAACCTAATCAATGTGGTTATCTGCACTCATTTAGTTAGTTGAAGATAAAGCAACATTAAAATGAAAGCGCAAATTTTGTAATCCAATTTAAGCGAGAAAAACTTTATCTTCATAGGAGACTTTGAGAGGGTGCGCGGAACCCCTTAGTTCATCAAATTTGAGCGCACCCTCTCAGTTTTTAAATCAGGAGATGAGCAAGATGAAAAACAATCGCTTTAGTAAATTAACTGCTTTAGTGATGGGCTTGCTGGTCATATTCTCCGGTCAGGCATTATCATTTTCACCTCATAATGAAAATACTTTGGGTAATTCCGAGTTGATTATCGCCCAAGAGAAGATATCAGTAGCTATTGCCGTTGCTGTTGCTGTGAAGGTATTAAATCGAGCCATAACTGTTAGTCAAACAGTAGCCAAGACTTTGCCAATCGATGTTCAACCAAAGTACAGGCATATTATTTTACCAAGGCTGCAACAAGCTCAACAATCGATGGCTACAGCACAAAGTTATGCACAGAAAGGAGAGAACGCTCAAGTAGCAACAGCAGTATCTCAAGCAGTATCTTTTATGAGTGAGGCTTCAGCTTATGCTCAAGCAGATGCTGGTTCTGTGCAAGCAATAACTACAGCTATTACCAAAGCTAATGAAGCTATAGCCATAGCTCAGTCTCAAACGAAAAATTTAGCTTTTTAGAGCTATCTAGAAGTTAGGGAAGTCAGATTTTATTAATCATCTGAATAGTTATGAAAATTTCACTGTTGTTTGCAATCTGTGCAGCTTTTATAGTTGCAGGGAACGCAGATGTAGTGCAGAATTTCATCCCAAATTACCAAAGTTCTATTGTTCAATCTCAGCAGAATAGTAAAAAAAATAGCATCACAGCCATTAGGATTAGAAATTCTCGCAGCTCATCTGATTATCAAGAAAATACTGTTAGTCTGAGTGCAGCTAATCTGAATCGTCCACACATCCTCAGCATTCATACCTCAGGCTCGCAATTACAAGGTAATGTCATCTTCAATGGCAAAGTTCTTAAAAAGATTCGTGGTAGGAGTGCTTATATTAATCTGTCACCTTATCTATGTGTAGGCGAACATACACTGAAAATTTCTGCTCGTTATTTTCCAGAATCGTCTTCAGTAAATATCGAGTTTAAAGGCCCTGGTATCGATGTGAATCAGCAAACTAGTGGTAGCGGCGTATTAAATTATATGCTGAATGTAGATGTTAATTAGATAAAAGAGCGATCGCACTGCCCAAAACTATAATTTAATCCTAAACATATAGCGTAATTGGATGCGATCGCTTTGAGCCAAGGTATTCTATATTGTCTCAATCAACGAAGGTGATCGCTAAATATTTTTGACTAATAAAATCCTTGTTTCTGTGATGATACTTTAGTATTAGCCTCATTTTCAATTAATGCCAAAAATTGCGAAATGTCTTGAGTTGATTGAATATGATAGACATTTTTCATGCTTTGAGCCTGCTTAACATACTCGCGATATCTTGGGGTTAAATATTTGTAGCATAACCAAAGCGCGCGGTAGCTAGTCAGCGAACTTTTAAATATGGGACTTTTTTCCGGCCAGCCTTGTGGGGGTTTAAAGTAACCTGTGATTAGTCGTTTAGTTACCCACCAGAAATGTACATATAGCGGTAAATCGACAAAAACCAGGCTATCTGCCTCATTGAGCCTTGGCCAAAGGGTTTCCATTGAACCAAACCCGTCAATAATCCATTGCTCACTCACTAAAATTTGCTGATGAGTGCGTTTATAATCTTCATCTGGAACCTCCGCACCCCCTGATTGATATTTAATTTTGTCCAAAACGTAAAGCGGTAAGCCAGTTATTTGGGATAATCTGTTGCTAAGAGTTGATTTACCGCCTCCTGCATTGCCAAACACTGCTACTTTTTTCATCCCACTCTCCTTTTAGTGCAATCAAGTGACTTTGTAGACTAGTGCTTCATTGCAAAAGTATTGATAAGTTCGTAGCCAGAACTAAAGTCCTGACTAAGAATTTATTCAAGACCTACAAAGGCAATTCCGAATCCAAAATCTAAAATTGTATAACAACCCCTTGCACTAAAAGAGCTAATTAGTAAGTCAGTGGAAATAAACCAAACTATGTTAAAGAACGTAAATAGGCTTGAAATCCTTACCAATGACCAATGACCAATGACCAATGACCAATGACTAATGACCAATGACCAATGACCAATGACAGCCTCAGCCAGTTACCTTTAATTTTGCTGATTTACTTTCATCTTGCCCATTGTTGCAAGACATAAGCGTAAAAAGCTTCTTTATCTACTTGATCCATTGCATAAATCTTGCGCCCACCAGACACTACTTTAGTGCGCCCTTGACTTGGCCCAGCAGTAATAATTTCCGTTTCCCAGTCCCGCAATTGATAAAATTCTGGATGTCCTAAATAAGCCGTCGCCAATACATCCCAAAAATAATAATCTTGGGGAATAACTAACGCATAACATTGTCCTGCCAAATCAGAAATAGGATAGTGGCGTTGCTTTCCCATTTTTTGCACTAAATCTGATGTTACGGGTACATTATTAGTTAAATCCAAAGGACACATAATAATTTCAATTTGGCTTTTCCACACCCGTGCTGCGGAAACTGCATCCCAATAAACATTCCATTCCGCAGAACCATCTTGTCCTGGTTCCCAATTTTTTTCTACATTTCCAGGGACATTTAACGCACCCCCCATCCAAACAATCTTTTGAATTTTCTCCTCAATATCTGGTGCTTGATCGAAAGCCGTTGCCACTGTAGTCAATGGCCCTGTTACCATCAGCGTTACTGGTGCAGTCGCCTCACGTAACACCTTCACCATAAAATCTTGCCCTGTCTCCGCAACCAAGCGCGTCTTAATAGTTTCGCTTTGATTGAGAATTGGGAGATGATCAACTACAAAAGAATCACGGCGATAGAGATAGGGAAAAGCGTTAATACCCCGCACCGTGCTTTCCGCCACCGGGATATGCGAAAATCCCATCAAGTCTAAAATTTTACGCGTAGCACTAACAGCAGGTTGCACATAACAATCAGCCGGAGTCACAACCACACCCAGTAATTCCACATGATCCATCGTCAACAACAGCATAGTTGCTAGATAATCATCTACACCGCCATCGTGATCCATTAATACAAGTTGTTTAGACATACAAGGAGCATTAAATATGGATGAATTTATGCAAGCTGCAATTTTGTTAACCATACCAAGCTTGCGTCGGTTCACCAAGTTGTCACGAGTATGTAAAGTAGCCAAATAGTAGCCAAGCGTTATTTCCAATCAGTATACATTCGATAAGCTTCCAGGTACGCCTTCATTCGCATTTGTTCTCTATCTTCTGGCAAGTAGGCGCATTCTAAATACGCCTGTATCATGCCTGCCATTCGCTCTAGGTTTAACAGATGTCCTACATGGTATGCGTCTATTTCGGTAATCGCCAGGTAAGCCTTATACAAGCTCACAATACGGGCGTATGTCATGTCTTGTGTGTAGTTCACAGACGTATCCAGACAACAAGCACTAGCTTAACCCAACACAACAAACACCAGTATTCCTACGTATTTACTGTAGTTTACCCTAGAACATAAATGTAAATCGACTGACAGTTTACCTACCACTACGCACGCGAGAGCTTCAGCCCCGCACCTGTAAACCCAGTCTGCATAAGTCATTGGGACATGATAGCCATTGTTAGCCCCGCATTTGCTGCTGACGTGTGGTGTACTTTTTTGTTTGCTGTTGTTGGTCATGGGGTCACAGCAACCCCACAGCTTATTAAGTAAGCAGCAGTAAATAGAGGTAAGCAAGAGTGGACAAGCCGACCGTTATTAGTAACTCCTATTTGTCTGAAGACGAACGCCGACGAATGGTAGAAGACCGCATTCGCCGCAACTCTCTGCAAACACAGCAAGCGACTTGGGAAGAAAGAAACGCTCGCCACAATAACACCGTGCCCAAGCTACCAATGCTACGCAGCGTAGAACACATGCAAGTAATATTCGGAACTTTAGACAACATAGGAGAATAACCAAAGTGAGCTTAATTAACCAGCAACAACGAAAAAACAGCGACATAAGCGAACCAGAACTAAAGCCAGTGCGAGTGGCGCAAGTGCCTACAAGTCAGCCACAACCGCCTATAGATATTCCTGTGCCTCCGCCACTAGAGACACAACAGCAACCTAGCTTTGTGCAACCAGAGCAACCAGCACCAATAGGCGCTACTAGCGTAGACGAAAGCACATCACAGCCAGCACAGGCGCAAGAGTTTACAGCCCCAGGTGTACCACCGCTTCCCTCTGAGTTAACCGAACCTTTGCCACCTCAGCAGCCAGGCGACATACCTTACTATCAGCCGTTCCCCGTAGACCTCCCGCCACCAACACAAGCAAACATAACAGCAACTCCGAGTATATTGTCTGATGTAACACAGGAAGGCGGGAAGGCTAGCCAATGGAACCCGACAATTGTTAACAACAAACTACCTAGCGTCTACATCAGCACACCAGACTTAAGTGGCACTTACAACCAAGGTTTGCAAGACTTGGGCGCAGCAGTCACGGGCTACAACCAGAAGGCTGCTGATACTTATGCTGAGGCTAATAGAACCATCGAACGCATACGCACAAGCACGCCCAATGTACCAGAGCAAGAGAAGAATTGGTTTACCCAAGGATTAGACTACCTGCGTGATGTAACGTTTGGTACACAACAGGCACAAGAGCGCACAGCGCAAGGCAACTTTAGTCCTTTAGTTGGCGAATTTGGTAGACAAGGCGCTGGCTTAGGTGGGTTAACTAAGTACATCCTTAATACTGGCGCAAACGTTTTTGTAGGCGCATTAACAGAAACAAATGAAGCTGTAGCAAGCGCATTACAACGCATAGGTGTACCGCAAGAACAAGCGCAAAGATTTGTACGCGATGGTTTCTTAAATTTGCTACCTGATAAGGTTGGCGCTATCGAGTTTAGTAGACTCAAGCCATCACATATCATTCGCTTTAACTGGGAAGAGGCAAGCAAACGCAACTCAGTTGTAGACGCTCTCTTAGGTAACGATGTCGCCGACATTAACGATCCAAAGGAAAGCACACTCACAAACACAGGAAGGGTTTACTACAGTAGGCGACGTATATTTGGTGATGCTGCAACCGAAGACCCGCTAGGGTTTGCTTTGCAAATAGCTACTTGGCTTGCGAATCCAGGTGACATTCCTGTAGAGCGCTTCATTAGTCAACCTATTGCTAACCAAGTTGCCAAGCGTGTGATAGCTCCAGTTGGGAGACGCATAGGTAATATTGTCGGTTTAACTGAAGCTACGTCTAAACCCGTGACCGAAGCTGTCACAAGAGTGGAGCTAGGGCAAACCAACATAACGCAAACACAGGTTAAACCAGTAGTTACAGAGACAGAGCTTCCACTAAAGCCGACACGAAAACCACCAACGCCAACACACGTAGCAAACGAAATTGGCTTAGGTAAACCAAGCGCTGAAGCCCTCGAAATTCCCACCAACGTCAACATTCGCCCTTACCAAGAGACACTAGCAGAACTACAGCAAACCAAACCTCAGTTACTAGAAGGCTACAAGGGTAATACTTGGCAAGAACTTAAGGAACATCTAGCCAACACAGGCGAAGACTTAAGCGAGTTCACAAGCGTGAGGTTGTCTGAAGACGCTGGTGATGTGTTCGACCCAAGCAAATACACTTACGATGACTTGGTTAACGCTAATGATGAACTAGCGGGACACAAGTTTGTCTTAGAAGCTCAGGCGGGACAGTTAACCGAGGTGTTAGACAATAGCGTAGACTTTGGTAGACGCGCTACTAATGACTTGGGTTATCGCCCAACAACAGCAGATGAGCTTTTGTCTACTTTAGAGAACGGTGGCAAACCAAACCTACATCCTGAGTCATTTACAAAGGTAGCGCCAGAGGTAACAGAAGCAATCAGAAGCGCAGATTACCAGCGTTTACAAACAGTCGTTGCTCGTTCGGGCGCAAGCTTACGAGACGAACTTGCCACAATCGCAACAGAAAACAACCGCATCTTAAGCGAACCAATAGCGGTAGCTGACACCATACCCACTGAAGCCCTCACCCAGTTACCAAAGTCGCTCTATCATGGCACTGCGATCGCGGATTGGAAACCTGCGTACAATTTGTCTGTTAACGGAAGTAGAGGTGAGCTAGGGCATGGGTTGTACCTGACTAGAGACAACCGAGTAGCGAGAGACTATGCTAGGGCGCTCATGGGTGAGAACGTTAACCCCAGCACGTTAGACATGGATTTGTCTCCAGCAGTTTACAAGGTCGAACCAAAGCTAGAGCGCACGTTAGACGCTAGGGCTAACTTAAGTAAAGAGACTATAGCCCAAGTTATCCAAGGATTACCAGAGTCTATTTTGTCGCCTCTAAAGGTGAGCATAGGCAAGCAAAAGAACAACAGTTACACAAGCATTCTCACCAAACTGGAGTCAGCAATTGTTAAGGGTGGCGTAGACCCAAGCGAAGACATATTAGTAAGCACACAGCGAACCATTGCGAACAACTTACGCAGGCTTGGTTACGATAGCGTCTACGATGGTAAGTCTGGGTTTGCTGTTGTCTTAGATGAGGCAAAGGTGAACGTGATTGGGCGCGAAGGTGTGAGCCAACCAAATGCTTTGCAAGCTGTTGTTAGCCGCTATAATGCTGATGCCTACGCAGCCAAGTATTACAAGGGTAGACTTACAACTGACGCAAACCTTCGTGATAGCGCGGCTAAAGCTCTTAACCAAGTTGCTGCAAATGTTGACAGTAAGTTAGCGGATGTGCAACAAGAGCTAATACAAAGGCAAGCAGCAAGGTTAGCAGATGAGGGCGTGTTGCCTGAGACAAACTTATACGCTAGACAACCGCAACCAAAGACAACAACAGAGCTAATGAATGCGGTAGACGATATAGCTGACGACCTTTGCACACTGTAGGCTTTAGTTTTCCTAGCGATAATGTACACACAACAGGAGTTACAGCCGTTTTAGCGCTTGTTTTTTCCGAGCGCTTTCTGCTTTCTCATAACGCTTGCTACATATAGCTTACAGACGTTTTAGGCTTGTGATTTACTTTCTCAGCTTCAGTTTTCCCTAGTGGATTTCCTTACGTAGCAAAGGTTCCAGCCAATTTAGCGATAGTTTTTTCCCTAGTGCTTTCGTCTCTCATAACGCTTGCTACATATAGCTTACAGCAGTTTAACGCTTGTTTTTTCGTCTCTCACAGTTACCAGAATTACGACGGTTTAAACGGCAGTATTCCTCACAGTCGCCTTTTCTAAACGGAAGGTGTGACCCTACTTTTGTTGGCTATTTACTAGCGTTTCTTACACGTATACCATCGCTAACCCATGCGCCCCCTATTGTGATTTAGTATACATTGGTACTGAGACAACAGACAACAAAGGCAAGCCTACGTATGAGAGCCTGCCTTGCTGTAGTTATTTATATGAGGCGTGACTATAGTAAACAGTGCCTCGCAGCATACAGAGTAAACAGAGGTGCTGCATTGTCGTTAGCTTAAGTGTTCTTATATGTTGTCGTAGGTTGTCTTGTTACACAGGTGCTTTTGTCTTAGACAGAGGCGACAGCAGACAGACGTTTGCTTAAGGCTTGCTTAGTCCATTGTGTGCCTCTGCTTGTTGTGTAACCTTCGTCATTTAGTGTGTTAGCTATGTGTTCTAGTGTAAACTTCTGTTGGCGCAGTTCGGTTGCTCTCTTCATTGCGCCTTCTGTTAGCTCCCGTTTAGCTTCATTTGCCACTTGTCTACCTGTCTCACCTAATCTAACGCCTTGCTTCTTCAGTTGGGCTAGTGCATCCTTAGTGCGTTTGCTGATCAGCTTACGTTCTTCCTCTGCTACAACTGCTCGAAGGTAAACTTCCATTGGGCTAGCGTTAGGTGAATCAGCGCTGATGAGAGTGGGCGTTTGTGAGCCAAAGAAGTAGTTGTTAACGTAACCTGAGACATGGAACACTTCACGGCTGAATCTGTCTTGCTTGGCAACCAACAGCGAACCACCAACAGCCTGAGCTTGCTTCAGAGCCAGCATAAACACTGGTCGTTCTCTTGGGTCTATCTTGCCACTGATTACTTCAGAATACACGCCAGTTATTTCTAGTCCGCGCTGTTCGGCTAGCTTTTGGCAAGTTTCCAACTGTGCATCTAGACCCAAGCCGCTCTTACCTTGCTCATCAGTGCTGACTCTTAGGTAGATAACAACTGCATTGGGATTGCTGACTGTTTGTTTACGTGACATATTTTTGTCTTCTAACAACGGCTTACATCATTAGATTAGCTCTTGCCTTAGCGTTTGTCAACTACCATCGGTCGGTGGTAAGCTACAGCGTAGTCATTCCGAGTTTAGTTTGCCTGCATGAGCTAGTGCCTTCAGATGTTTCCACTCGTTAATAATGTTTTCTAGTGCTTCAGCAACAGTTATATTTTTCTCTGCCGCTAACACTCGCACCTCTCGCTGCACTTCCTCGCTCACGTTTCTAATAACCCATCTGTCCGTAGCCACAGTTGTATTGCTCCTAAATGCTGTTGTACTTTGTTGCAACACGTTAACCACTAATGCTATCTTTAGAGCAACACGTTGCAACATATGACACGTGGTAATAACGCAAGTTTAGCAGGAGAAACAACCGTGTTTACAAGTGACAGCAGCTTAATAGAAGACCCTCGTTTAACTATCTCTGACACAGAAGTCAGCTTCACAACAACAACAGACGATGGCGAGGAAGAGTATTCCATGCCGACAAGTGATTACTCTAATGCGTTGGAGATGGAAGCTTTTGTAAACAGCAAGAACGGATAACTAAAGGAGCGAAGCGACAATGGCAACTAGGAAGAGACAGCAAACCAAAACATTAGTGATAGATGCAGGCAATGGCAACACAAAGGTGAGCTTGTGCGGCGAAACAGAAATTATCCCTAGCCTCTTGTCTGCTAACGACGGAGCCTATATCAGAGGTGGCTTTAGGCTAGCTAGCGAAGATTGGATCATGGGCTGGGATAACGTAAGTCGCCCAGACAAGCAAGCAATAGCAGACAAAGCACAGGGGAAACTAGAATGCTTACACCTGATGCTTGCTGGTTCGCTATCGGCTATGTCTCATCTGCTGCAACCAGGCGACAAAGTTAACGTGCATTTGTTAACGCTTAACCCAGACAAACGAGACTTCTTAAGTACAGCCATTTGTAAAGGCACAAGTGAACTAGAAATAGACGGCACACCAATGCAGCTACAGGCAGAGCTAGCAAATGTGTACCCTGAAGGTTTTGGCGCTAGTCTCTATGCTGCTGAAGTCTTCCACGGAAGTAAACGTGTGGCAGTGCTAGACATCGGTAACGGCACGCTAAACCTAGCAACCTACTATGTCGCTAACAAAGGTTTACCAAGACGAGAGAGCTTTGCATCCACTGGCGCAGGTGTACAAAACTTACTCAGACTGACCTCAGACCTGCTCACCTCTGATATGACAAATGGGCAAGTAGACGAAGGTTTAGTACGCCAATGCATGGAAGACAATACCTATCGTTATCTTGTCTCATACGAAGGTTTGCATATATGGGACACCTGCGTGAAGGCTGCGCGAACCTGGCTAGAGCAAGCAAAGGTGAAGCAATTGCTGATACAGACAAGAAAGCTACTAAGCTCAGGTGTGCCTTGTGTGCTGGTTGGCGGAGGGGCAAACATTAGTTGCATAAGGGAACCTTTGTTAGAGGTGTTGTCTCACCAAGAGCTTACAAAAGTGGCAGACGAAGCAACAACGATTGGCGTTAGACGGTTAGCGGCTGAACTTAACTAGAGCAAAGGAGACAACCAAGTGGAACGAACGGCAGCAGGACTAATGATTACAGGCTTGCTGCTTTTGCTTATTACAGTGACTTTGGGTAAGCGTGAGCAGCAACAGACAATTAATAACTACAGAATAAACGTTTGCATTCTAGCGACTTGTGGAGAAACAGAGTGAACACAATAACCAAAGACAACTTAACCCAAACTACAGCAGGCAACCAAATCACGATCACATTAGACCGCAAGCAAGAGACATTACCTGAACCAACCAAAGCAACGGAGACAGATTTAGGAACTATTGCATTTAGGTCACTCTTGGCTTGCTTTAGCTCTGCACTGGTCACTCAGGTTGTGTTGCTCTTGCCTGTGCCTGCGCTTACTGAACAGCGTTTACTCTCTGCTGTTGTTGGTACTTCTATCTTTGTCTTGGGAATGCAAGCAACGGTTAAGAAACAAGTGCAGCCAGCTAACGTAATCAGCTTGTCTGCTGTTGTTGCTGGCGTGCTGTTGGGTTCGTAGACGTTTGTCTCGAACGTGTGCAGCGAAAGATAACAACAGTTTACTAACAATTCAGTAGCAGCACAAGCGTACCAATCAGACAACAGGTAACAGATGATACGTAGTAAGCACAGAACAGCAATACATAGGTTACCAACTTGTCGGAATAACAAATGTAGGCACAGCAACAGTTACAGACAAATTAAGCATTAGTTTTCGGATTTAGGTTACCAATGTCACCGTTTACAAAACGGACACATAAGAAATGCAGGAGCTTTACACAAGTGACAAACGATACACAAGACAACTTCCCAATCACGTTTACACGTATGCTTCAGTACCTATGCCTCTCCACCAAAGTAAGCGCCAGTGTGTTGTGTGCATCTGCTGCTCTGTTGCTTCCAGTTGTAGGTCTGCAAGAGCGTGGCTTAGGTAAACTACTAACGTCTGTTGTTGGCACAGGTGCAGCAGCAATTGGGCTTCAGCAGCTAAAGACAAATAAGCAACTGCAAGCAATAAGCGAAGACCTTGGAATAGTGGAGCGTAAACAGTCGATAGCTTGGTACTCTAGCCTGTTGTCTCACAAACCAGCGCTTACCGTACAAATGCAAACCCAACCGACTCTAGAGCCAGCAGACGTGATGAGAGACATAGTGAGCTATTGGCAGCAGCAAGATAAGCACATGTTAGTTATTGGTGGCACTGGTGCTGGTAAGAGTACGTTTATCCAAGCGTTCGCCTCAGTTCTTGGCGCTGGTTGGCATTACAAGATATACGACACAGACTGCACCTGCGACGATTGGCTTTACCTTCGCTCTCTACCCAACTGCGAGCTATATGAGACTTTCGCCAGCATTGGCGAGCAGATGTCAGAAGACTTGGCAACCATAGAGACGCGTACGGTAGAACGCAAGAAAGCAGGGAACAAATGGACAACAGACAACACTCTAATTGTCGCTGAGGAAATGCCAGCACTTGTGGATGAGATAGAGATAGCAGGCGATTGGATGGCTAAAGAGGCTAAACGTGGCAGACGAGTGAAGCGGTATGTTGCCGTGATAGCGCAGAACGACACTGTTAAGAACCTGGGCATGGAAGGCGATAGCGCACTGAGAGACTCATGTTTCGTTCGTGTGTACTTGGGTCAGTCAGCTATCGATAGAGCAAAGCTGCTGAAGAATAAAACATTGGAAGACTGGTTACGCGCAGGAGATAAGCAAGTGTGTCTAGTAGACGACTTACCAGCGTTCAGACCTGCGTTCAGCACCAGTAACCAGTTCAGCACAAGTTCAGCAAGTGAACAGCCTGTAACCCAGACAGAGAGCCAATGTTCAGATGTTCACCAAAGTTCAGAGACAGACAACAATGGCATTATTTCGGCGCAAACTGACAAGAGTGAACGAACCGAACACCTGAACAACTCGCCGCTAACAGGAGTGAATCTGTCTCAGTCACAATTGCAGGCGCTGAGGCAGCTGTATACGGAAGGCATGAGCGTTAGCCAGATACTAGAGCAGAAGCTAGGTCAGAAGAGAGGCGGCAGTTGGCAACGCAAAAAGGATTGGCTAACTGGGTTGCTGGAGTTATGAGCCGCCCCACTCTATTGCTTGTGTGACCCCATAATGACCCTGGAGAAACTGAAGTGACAGAAGATAACAAAACAGAAGCAATTAAGGTGTATCTGACCGCAGAAGAGAAGGCAAGAGTGGAAGCAGAAGCAGCGAAGAGTGGTTACAGCTTAAGCAGGCTTTTGTACACTGCGTTCGTTTACCTTACGCAATCGGATGACTACCAAAACCTATTCCACTAACGAAGGCGCACAAAGCAACAGACAAACAACAGCAACACAAGGAAGCACACAACGATGGAAACAATTGTAATTACGCTTATCATCGCCAACCTTTTCTTATTTGCAACTGAAGTTAAGTGGCACTAAACAAAAGCAAACCTGCGCCCAACAACAAAGCGCAGGTTCACGAAGGACAACAACTAGAGAGGATTAAGTATGCAACGGTTCAGAAGACAAACAATAGAAGGCACATTAGTAAACCTGGAAGAGCAACAGCAGCCTACACAGGATTACCTACCAACAAACGTGTGGGCGCAAAGCATGAATAAAGTCAGCATTAGTAGTGAGCGTGAGTATAGAGACAATATCAGACGTAAACGAGTTAACGAGCGTGTAAGCTATGACAACTTAATCCAGTACGCGCAAGAGTTCCAGAGGGCACATAGGTTGGAAGAATACGTGGCTTATAAGTTGCGTTTGCTTGGGCTAAATGCGATCGCGTTGCCTGCGAAAGCTGACGGCAATACGAAGACCAAAGCCATCGACATAGTTATAACAACAGGAAGCGGTCAGCAACTGGCGTTAGAAGTGAAGGAAGCACGCCACAAATGCACCTCGTTAGGCTTACCAGTTACCGATGGTAACGATGGATTCGAGAGCTACCCAGAGCAGCTATACATTGACGCTTGTTACTCCTACGACGCTAAGGAAATAGCCTGCGAACGCAAAAGTCAGATACTGTTAGGAGCCATTGTCTTGTGCCCAATCGCCCGCTTAAGTGACGCTGAGTTTACAACGTTGGGTGCTGTCTATTGTCCCGTTGACCAATGGCAGATTAAGACAACGCAACGAGGGCAGAAGGTTTACAGCGTGTATGTAGCAGACCGAAGCCAAATGTTTACGCTGAATGATTTAGTTGCTGAGGTGAACGAATATGTCTAAGACGAAAGCAGGCACGAGCAAAAGTAGCCAACTAACGCCACTGAGCGAGCAAGCGAAGCTGGAGCTTGTGTATCGTTTACAACATACTGGTGTCGCCTATCACAATGGCTTGCCAATTCTAACAAATGCTGAAGCTGTCCGGGAATACTGTGGATGGCTTTGCTGGTGCCTACTTTGGGGCGAAATGGACTGCGCGTGTGCTATAATACACGTAGGCGAAATTACACAGGTGTTGGAGACAAATGAGACACAGGTACCCGAACAATTGCGGCAGATGCAGGAGCATTTACAAAAGCTTTAGAGTTTCTTAAGTATTGGCGGTTGTAGACATTCGTTTCTAGCCGCTAAAGCTCCCCACAGTATCTATTACAGAGCCGCATCAGGCTACACACACACACACGTAACACAAGAGGTAACAGATGAAGGAAGACAAATGGCGCTATGGCTCACGAGTGCAAATCTATGTCCCAACACAGGATGACGTAGAGGCTTATAAAGCAGAAGCACACAAACGAGGGATGACTTTAAGTCAGCTAATGCGAACAGCGACAGAGGCATACATTAACAGCAGCAACGGAGGGAAATAAGGTGTACAGAAACCATCAGCCAGCGACAAGAACAAAGGAGGTAGTAAAGATTGTGTCTATAACATTCGCTCCTGAATACGCTGGTTGCAGCATTAGTTTTCAGACGGAAGATGGTATTACACATTCATCTGGTGCAGGTGCTAACTTTGCGGCTCGAGCTAAACACCTACAACTAGGTAAACGCTACCAAACAATAGTGACTAGACATGGTGCAAATGAGGTATCTATGTCAGCCGCAAAAGCCACGCTAACAGAAGACTAAACAACAGTAAACACAGGAGAGAAAGACAAATGGGTAAACAATCGAGACTGAGAAAACAAAAGAAACAAGAAACACTAGTTAGATTACCTGGCTTCATTAATTGGAACACAGGAGAACTAGTAAAGTTGTCAGAAGCAATGGAAAACCTAGTTAATAACCAAACAACTTCTGAAGACTAAGACCGCTAAAACAAATGCCACCTTTGGACGGCAATCCAAGGTGGCAAACAACGAAAACTTATTCATTTATAGACTCATGATAGCACACAGCAAGCAAATCGCACGTTTTCTAGAGTTCGTATGTAGAACAGATACAGCTTACATACAACCGCTAACCTTAAACAGTGGGAAGCAAAAACAAGAGCATCAGTATCCATCAGTACCTAGTCAACAGTGGGGCACTTATTATGCCGTTAGAGCCAACTGGTGTGCTGATAATGACATGAGCGAAGGACTGACCTCATTTGTTATCGAATACGACAAAGACAAGCATGAACAACTGATACCAATAGAGCAGCAGATACATTGGATGCAAGAAGCTGGGCTTCCGTTTTCGTTAGCAGTACACACAGGTGGCAAGAGCGTCCACTTTTGGGTTGTATTGTCGCAGCCGATTAGTGAGCCAGAGTGGAAGCAGATTGTCTGGGGTTACCTCTGTAAGCTGGAAGAGATAGTAGGCTTTAAGGCTGATGAGAGTTCACTAAAGCCAGCACAGGCATATAGAGTACCAGGTTACGCACATCTGAAAACTGGCAAGATAGCCAAAGTAATAGAAAGCATTAGTAGTTGGCAGAAGTTCACACCAGTGGAGCTAATGCCATACGCTAAACCTCTGCCAGAAAACAAAAGAAGATTGTCAGCTTCACACGTAAACACTGCCAAAACTGAAGCGGAACTGAGTGTACAACTGGAAGCTTATGTTAAGGATTGGGGCGTTAGAAGCAAGCATTGGGTAGACAAAAACACTGAAGCCTTAAAGCGGAAGATAGCCAAAGTCAGAAGAGGAGACAACGCACCTACAAAGGTTTGGTCTATTGCTTCTTGGTTCGCTATAAACGCCAGCAGGCTAGGCATGGAGACAACAATCGAACTTATCCTTGGCTTACTTGGCGAACATGAAGATTACAAAGGTTCTGAGTGGAACCAAAGTGAATATAGGCTACAGATAGTTAGGGGCTTGTCTCATGGGCTAACATTGGCTGTAGAAAGGCTGACGAAAAACAGCAGAGACTTAACTGGTGATAGCGTGAGTGCAAAATACGTGAGTGAATTAGCATTGGACAATAAGGAAAGCAAGTTGTTATTTGTAGCTAGCGCAGTAGGCACTGGTAAGACACAAGCGATTGTCGAGATGCTAAAGGATGAGGAAAAGTACTCGCGTGTTCTAATCATCAGCCACCGTGTAGCGCTGATTAACCAATGGCTAAAGGAAAGCAAAAAGCACAACCTAGGCTTAATTAGCTACGACGACATAGAAGTAATGCGAGCAGTGTTTAACATCAGTAGCATTCCTAGGTTTGTGATTACGGCTGATAGCTTACATAGGTTTCTTAGTTTTGGTGAGTTTAACGGATGCTATGACCTGGTGATTCTAGACGAAGCTGACCAGTTGTTAAAGCACATGCTCACTGGGAAGACAAGCATTAAGGAAAACAGGATTAAGGCTTTACGCGTGCTACAGGGCATCTTAGTTAACTCTCATAAAGTTGTCTCTGTTTCGGCGCACCTCAGCAACTTGGAAGTAGACGTAGTTAAATCATTAGCAAACAGCCAAGATGCTCAAGTTTATATAAACAGTCGCAATCCAAACAAGCGAACATATGACATACTGCCGTCTGAGGAACAGGCGATACAGCAAGTGCTTAAGCTGTTGGGCGAAGGTTCTAAGGTTTACGTGGCTTGTGACAGCAAGGAGAAAGCAAAAGATATTCATAGGCTGCTGACAGAGAAACAACCAGAATTAGCTGGCTTATGCGTGACCAGTGAGACCGTAGGCGAACTTAGCGAAAGCTTGCAGAACGGACTTAATACACTAGTAAGCAAGTTAGATTACCTCATCTGCTCACCTTCTCTTAGCACTGGCTTCGACATCAGCGTGGAACACTTCGACAGCATCATTGGTGTGTTTACAAATGCAGACGACTTAGGTTATTTAGACCTAGAACAAGCGCTTAACAGAGTTCGCTATCCAAAAAACATCTGTTATATTTTCTGCAATCCTGGGGTGAATTGGCGTGAGTTTAACCCTGAAGATGTTGGCAAGTTGTTCCGTGTGCGTGAGACTGCTTTGTCTGGTGATTATGCGCCTGAGTTCGACCCTAACACTTGTAAGATTGCTGTACCTGAGTTTATCCAGCAGATACAAATGTGGCAAGAGCTTTATCTAAGCCGACACATGGAAGAGACAATTGGGCGCAAACAGAAACTAGTGAAGCGCTTGGCTAACACTGGGCATGAGTTGTCTTTTGTCGCTGAAGCATTGGTAGACAAGCAGCTAAGCAGACAAGAACGCAAGCTAGAGGAAGCCCAACGTGTGCTAAATGCGCCAGTGATAGACAAAGCCACGTTCGATAAGCTCATGAAGCAGCAACGCAGTAAGCAAAAGCCTCTGAGTCAGCAGCAGCAAGATAGCATTAGTAGGTACTTTATCGCTGATGCGCTGCATAGAGAAGAGCTAACAATAGAAGATGTGCATTGGTGGCATGATCATGGCAGAGCTACATCCAGAATCTACAATATGCTTCAGATGTCAGTGGAAGCAGCAATAGGTAAAGACCAAGCTGAAGTTAGCTATACTGGCGTGAATGGTGGCTATGATGCTCACTTCTACTACAAAGGTAAACTTGCTTTAGATGCGGTCATGGAAACAGTGGAACCTTTGCTTACTGCTGGCACGTTTACTACAAGCGGCTTAGGTGAGTTCGCAGCATTGGCGGAAGAATACAAGACAGAGTTAACCAGCTTAGGTGTGTCTGTTGTTTCCAAATACCCAACGACTACCTTAAGAAACCTGCTGACGCTGCTGGAGTACACAATCAGCGAAGGTCAACGAGTAAGAACAGGTGATGGCTGGGACAGAGCTTACACAATCAGTCGCACACAATACCAACAAGCAATAGTCAACGACCTAACAGACGCTGACACAGTTTACTAAGCTAAGCTTGTGCCACCCGCGATAGTATTCATCTTAAGAAATTGCTTGCTGGGGTGGCACAGGTCGGAAGCAAGAGACAGATAGGTGGCACAAGAACAATATTGTTTACTACCCAGCCTTAGTTTACAGGCTGGTTTTCTCTTGTCACTGGCATTTGGCGAACAGGCGGCAGCATTAGTTCGTCTAGGTCGTCTCTACAAGAGTAATATTTACCGTGACTCATTAGCGTGTGGCAGTAAACAGATGCTGAGTAGTAGACAGACGCTTTATCTTGGTTTCTTAGACCAATGTAAATTAAGGTAGTCAGTTGTAGTTTGTCAGCTTTCCTAAGTTCCTCTTCTTTTGCTGCGTCTCGTTGGTTAAGGTCACTTATGTATGACGAGAGGAAATAACCAGCGACAAGTATGGCGATAACTAAAGCTTTATTCATATGTAGGTGGGCGTTAGCGTTAGTTTAGTATTCCCAACTTGCGCTGCTGCCTCTACCAAAGTCGCCTACTAACGGAGTAAACCTGTGAGACGACAAAAACACAAGCTAAAACAGATGAAAGCCTTACAGTGAGCGCGTGTTGAGACGACAAATGCCTAAAGCTCAGGCACACTAATTTCCTTCGTCACGCCTGCATAATGACGCATGAGTATCTCTGGACTGTTGCCCACCCATTTAGCAATCGTTGTCACTGGCACACCTGCCTCTAAACAATGGCTGATAAACGTGTGCCTAGTGTTGTAGAGACAACGATAACTGGAGATTGCGCCAACTTTAGCCAACTTCATGACTACACCAGCATAATACTTACTACCGTCTTGTCTACCTTTCCAAACATTGTTAACAAATTGCACCTGATGCATAGGCTGTCCTCTTGGGCGTGTGAACACTACAGCTTCAGGGTCAACTTGCGCCGGACGAATGCTAACCAATAACGCTTGCAATTGCTGATTACATGGGAATTTACGTGTCACGCCAGTCTTGGTTGTCTTCCTTATCTTTAGCTGACTGTCGCAGGATTCTGCAAACGTAATGCTAGTGCAATCTTGGCTTATGTGTTTCCATTGGAGAGCGACAGCTTCACCAGGTCTACAGCCAGTCAGAAACATAAAGCTAACGAAAGGTAAATAATGCGGCTTATGCTGACGGAAAGCTTCTAATATTGTCTCCCGTTCTTCCTTGGTAAACGGCTTTATCTCTCGCGTTCGCTTTGGTTTCCTTATGTCAGCAGCCATGCCAACAAACGGATTACTTGTGATAAACCCACTCTTAACAGCCCACTTGCAACAGGCACACAAATTACTGATGACAATCTTTGTGACGACTACAGACACATTTGCTAGCAGATAGTCTCTGATGATCAGTGCATCGGTAAGCTTCTGTGAGGGAAACCGTTGTATGTGATTGGGTATGTTTTGTAGGTAGATTCTTGTTAACGTAGTAGGCGCAAGCTGAGGGCGTTTGTATTCAGCGTACTTAAGCCACAAAGACAACAAATCTACTTCTGTCTTTGTTACCTGTTGCTTAGGTCTGAACTGCTGCTTATAGCGCTCCAAAGTCACGTCTAAGCTGTTGTTCCTGATGTCTTCCTCTATAGCCCAAGCAACAACCTGCGCTTTCTTATGGTTCTCTGTTGTGTCGGTTAATCCTGTGCTGATATAACGTGAACTGCCATCAGCAACAGACCTGGGCAAACGTAACCTTATCTTTCCTGCCTTAGTTTCTAAGCCTACTTCAGCATTATTTTTGGTAGCCATAGCGTTAACCCTTGCACACTAAAGCTAGTTCGTTTTCCTTGGTAGCCATTCGGTAGCCATTCCTTAATTTGTCTCGTCGGCTAACGCTTGGTAAGCTTAATTTTGTGTACTTTATGTCTAGTAACACGAGCTATGGATGAATTTATGCAAGCTGCTATTCAAGAAGCAAAACAAGGTAGACAAGAAGGGGGAATTCCCATTGGTTCAGTTCTTGTCAAAGATGGCAAAATTCTCGGCAGAGGACACAACAAGCGCGTACAAGATGGTGATCCTGTTACCCACGCCGAAATTGATTGTCTTCGCAACGCCGGAAGAGTCGGTAATTATAGAGGTACAACACTCTATTCAACCTTAATGCCGTGCTACTTATGCGCTGGTGCAGTCGTGCAATTTGGCATTAAAAAAGTCATCGCCGGAGAATCGAGAACCTTTCCAGGTGCTAAAGAATTTATGATATCTCACGGCGTAGAAGTAATTGATCTGAGCCTAGATGAATGCGAACAAATGATGAGCGAATTTATCGAAACTAATCCCGAATTGTGGAATGAGGATATTGGGAAGTAGTCATTTGTCATTTGGTAATGGGTAATTGGTGTTTGGTGTTTGGTGTTTGGGGTTTGTCATTAATTATTTCTCCCCTGCTCCGTGCCTTACTCAGTCTCCCTTGTTTGGAAACATCAGCGTGCTATATTAAGGCACCGGGATGCAATGCCATTGTATTGACTGACATTGTTAATGCATCGGGATGCAATGCCATTGTATTGGCTGACATTGTTAATGCATCGGGATGCAATGCCATTGTATCGACTGACATTGTTTATGCACCGGGATGCAATGCCATTGTATCGGCTGACATTGTTTATGCATCGATATGCAATGTAATTTTATTACCCAATAGCCAATCTTTTTCTCCCTCATCTCCCTCATCTCCCTCATCTCCCTCATCCCCCTCATCTCCCTCATCCCCCTCATCCCCAAACTAAACTCCCCTCTCCTTGAGAAATGCATCAAACGTCAACTTATCAGGTAAGGAAGTTTGCGCCCCTGATTTTGTCGCAGCTAAAGCACCCGCAGCCGCACCCCAAACAACCGCCTGATGTAAAGGAAGGCCTTCATAAAGCGCAGCAGCTAAACCGCCATTAAAAGCATCACCCGCCGCAACCGTATCTACAACCTGGATGGAAAACACTGGGACAAAGAAACTTTCTTCAGCAGTGGCGCAGAAAACACCCTTAGCGCCGAGTTTGACGATCGCACATTTCACTCCCCGTTGCAATAAAACCGCAGCGGCTTTTTTTGCTGACTCTTCGTTATTGACTGGAAAACCAACTAATTGCCCAGCTTCCACTTCATTAGGTGTAATGATATCTACTAGGGAATAAAGTTCATCTGGCACATGAGATTGTGCGGGTGCAGGGTCGAGAATTACTTTTACCCCTGCTTGATGCGCTGCTTTCGCTGCAGCTACCACAGCAGCCAGCGGAATTTCAAATTGTAAAAGTAATGCAGTGCTATTTGGTAATAAATCAGACAATCGCTCTACATCTTCTTGATTGACCAGCCCATTTGCCCCAGGAATGACAATAATCTGATTTTCACCTCTGTCATCGACTGCGATCGCAGCTACTCCCGAACTGACATTTTCATCAACAGAAACATTTTCAGTTTCTACACCAGAGTTTTGCAAATTGTCTAGTAATTCTGACCCAAAACTATCTGCCCCTACACGCCCAACCATGTGAGTTGGAACTCCTAAACGTGCTAATGCTACAGCTTGATTTGCGCCTTTTCCTCCTGGAACTTGCACAAAGTTATGTCCTAATAATGTTTCTCCCGGATTTGGTAATCGGGGTACTGTGGCGACTAAATCAATATTGATGCTGCCAAAAACAATAATACTCATAATGCTGATGTGAAAAGTGATTTAGCCTCATCCTACACCTGCATCTCTCACAGCAGATATAGCATATATAGGTTGGGTTAAGCGCAGCGCAACCCAACAAAGAATCACTAACAGATCTGGTGAATCAACTCCTAGCAAATTTTAAATCGCAGGTTAAGGAAGCTATTCGCCAGACTTTAGAAGACACATCAATATATTCTAGAGGGCACGGCGTGCCATGCCCCTACAATCTGTCACATTCTTTTTTCAAATTGGTATTAGAAGCGGGGTAAGCTGATACGCACCTAAATCAAATATTCTGGTGTTAGGACTGTCAAAGGTCAATAGTCCAGGGTCAAAGGCTAGCTTGGACTTTGGACTCTTGAACGCCAGTTGCTTCAAGTCGGCAAAGCCGCCCAACGCACTGGCTCCTTTTGACAACCTGAGTGCGAAATACACAATTTAAATGCGTAACAGCTTA
>NZ_JACJQJ010000058.1 GCF_014696615.1 Nostoc linckia FACHB-104
GGCAATGAATCAATTTAAACCCTGTTATGCTTCTGGATGATTTAGCTTTTTTACTATTTGCTTACTCCGGAGAGTGACAGAAGAGGGGTAAGTATGAAAGTGTTTTTTGAGAATCTTTTCTAAATCTTCGCAAGAATCATTTGTATTGCCAAATATTCCTTTAGCATTGTATGTACGCATTAATTGTCTAGCAAATAAGTTGTGCGATACTCCTTTGCCAAGAATGGTTGTTCCGAATATAACACCATCATCCTTAAGCAATGTTTTGAGATTTTTTAAAATAATCTCTTTGCTCAAGATATTATTACCAGGAAGACAATGCAATAAGTAGTTGATTCCAATCGAATCAAAACTTGTTGGTTCTAGAGGCAATGGTTGGAAAACATCAGCAAGAAAAGATGTTGGCTTATATCGATGTATACGCTGCGATGTAATTTCAAGACTGTTAGGATTTAAATCTACTAAGGAAATTATAGAATTAGGGGTGGGAAACTTACAATTATCTAAAAAATAGCCAGTTCCTACTCCTACATCTAAGTGTTTAGCAGAGATGTGTTGGTTGTAAAATTCAAGAATTAATTTAGTTGGGCATTTCCAGAAAAATGTGTTTGATAAACCTAGTACGAAAAAGTCATAAATCATCAGAAGAGATTTACTGTAAATAGCTGCACCTAGACTGCTATCACTAGTAATTTCTCTGTTTTGATTAGCCTGATCATATTTCATTGTTTTTGGGTGATATTTTTTAAAATATATCACTCAAACAACTTGTAACCGTTCAGAGGATTTAGAATTGCGATCGCTTTGGTAATCACTGCTTAACCTCTAACTGATAAATCTGCATCGATGCCTGTTCATCCATCATCCGCCAGTAATACCCAGTGGGCAGAGATTATACCCTACCAACACAACCGTACAGAAATGCAACTAAGCTGTTACGCATTTAAATTGTGTATTTCGCACTCAGGTTGTCAAAAGTCAAGAGTCCAAAGTCCAATCTAGCCTTTGACCCTGGACTATTGACCCTTGACAGTCCTAACGCCAGAATATTTGATTTAGGTGCGTATCAGCTTATTACTAGGATTCCTATTTGATTGGTTGCAATGGACTGCGACCTAAAAATACCATTACAAAAGAATATAAATCAGTCAACAATACTATATGTCTAAACTGTTTGCCGTTGTCGTAGCCACTGTTCCAGAGTATTACGAGTATAAAAAGACTCATCCAGAACATGACCAAGACCAACTGGCTTGGTTTCGTGAGCAGCAGGAGAAAGGAATACTTCTGTGCTGCGGCCCGTTTTTTCCCCACGATGGAACGGGGCTGTGGGTAATTCAGGCGGAGAATTTAGAAGCGGCTCAAGCCATTGTCAACAGTAGCCCCCGTGTACGAGATGGGATGTTAGCGGACTCTGCTAGAGTTGTGGAGTGGCAGGTTCATATTGGACATCAGCGTTTTGAGAGGTAAAGCGATCGCTCTTGTAATTTCCTCTAAGAATTTACTTTATTTACCTAATAATGACTCCAATCGGCTGGTAAATTCGGAGGAGCGATCGCTCCTCCCAGTCTAGTGAGGAAAATTTACACCTCCAGAATCTTTATTTAATACCCAAAACAAACCGTCAGATAGAGGAATCATAGGGAAACTGATGATAGCTTGAGATCATGCCATAAGATAACAATTTTATAGTGAATAAGTCAGTATTAATTGCCCTTACTCTCACGGCGTGGTCTATCCTGTTGCCAGTCAGCATTGCTGATACTGCCAAAAATTCAAGCAATCAAGCTATCAAAATGTCTTCATTTAACCTCAATTCTCAACAATGGCAAAACCGTGTATTGCTAATCTTTTCGCCTTCTATTGATAACCATAGCTATCAGCAGCAGATGCAGTTATTTCAACAGCATAATAGTGGTTTTGCAGATAGGGATTTAGTTCTGGTTCAGGTTTTGGCAACAGATAAAAGCTATGCCAATGGACAATTAATAGATGAATCTTCTGCGGTCAATTTGCGATCGCGCTTTGGAGTTGACAAAGATAATTTTCGCGTCATTTTAGTGGGTAAAGATGGTGGTGTTAAGCGCCAGGAAGCTACACCAGTCGAGGCCACAGCAATTTTTGAGCAAATAGACGCTATGCCCATGCGCCAACAAGAAATGCAACAGCAAGGTAGAAATTAGCTATGACGATTATTGTCCATCATCTCAATAACTCGCGATCGCAGCGCGTGTTATGGCTGCTTGAAGAATTAGGTATCGAATACGAAATTAAGTACTACGAACGCGACTCCAAGACGATGCTAGCACCAGCATCACTACGGCAAGTCCATCCGCTTGGTAAGTCACCAGTGATTACAGATGCAGAACTGACTGTTGCTGAGTCAGGAGCTATTATCGAATACATAGTAGAGCGCTACGGCAATGGTCGGCTAATTCCAGAATCCGGTACACCAGAGCGTCTGCGTTACACCTATTGGTTGCATTATGCCGAAGGCTCGGCAATGCCACCTCTGGTGATGAACCTCGTTTTCCAGCTTTTTGGCACAGGGGATAGCAGCGCCAACGATGCATTTATCGCGCCCCAAATCAAGCTTCACGTTGATTATATAGAAGCTGAACTTACTAAGAATACCTGGTTTGTAGGCGAAGAATTCACCGCCGCCGATATCCAAATGAGCTTTCCTTTGGAAATTGTCGCTACGCTTCCTGAACAAACTGAGAACCGACTAAAGATTAAGCAATTTATTGAACGCATTCAGGCGCGCCCTGCTTACAAACGCGCCCTCGAACGTGGTGGTAAATACGACTACGCCAACAGCATTCAATAAGTAGTTAAACATAATTAATTACACAATGTCATTGCGAATGGAGCGTTCGCGCAGCGTCCCGAAGGGAAGCGGAATGTTCGCGAAGCCTTCCCGAAGGGTAGCAATCGCGAGGGCTGGGATTGCTTCTCTTTGCTACGCAACGCTACCGCGAACGAGACGCTACGCGTTAAGCGTTGGCGCAGCCTCTCGAAGAGAAGGCTTTACGCTTCGCTCGCAATGACTGTAATTAATTTTGCGTGGTTACTTAATTCTCCTACTCGGGACAATCCTGATGAGTAATTATGCAACTTAAATGTGTAATAGCTTAGTTATGAGATTCGCTCCTGAAAAGTTCAAACTTGCTCATCAAATCGGCTGCGAAAGCCTCCATATTTTATCCAATATTGTTTCAAATTGTGGCAGGGTGTATGTAAACTAGCTCTTGCCTGATACAGAATCACTTTACGATGAGCGCCCATCCAAATTTTGTCAATTGGCTCAACCGAAATCACAGTGCCTCCTAATGCTCCTACACATTGGGAAAAGCGTTCAATAGCACTATAATCTACAGTTTCAAAAACAAAGAAATTACCCGAACAAATTAAATGCCGACTGCGAATCCAGCACTGCATTTTCTTCTGTGCTTCTGGAGGTAGCATATTTGCTTTTATGGGCAGATTCGGCAGGGAAAGATCATAGGATATTTGGGACTTCATCTGCAAAACTCTCCCGCTTTTCAAACCGTAATGGCCCAAAGGTAGATCCCCAGACTTGTTGATGTGTATTCACATCCATGCCTTTATCTAGGCTTACCCAAGTGGTTTCTGTAATTTCAACGTAACTATCTAGATAGGTCTGGCAGCCATTTTTCTCAATTAAACATAGGTTTCCAGGTTCAACACCGCCGATAAATTTATCTCCCTCGCGTTTAAAAATCATCGAGCAGTGATATCGGCGTTCAATACAATTTGGGGTAATAGTTTTGAGAATATTTAAATCTCGTGCTGCACCTGCGTAATAAAGTGCTTGTTTTAAGCTGTAATTTTCGATATAAATTTCATCACCCTTATCGATAAGTCGATGGACTCCCTGGCGATAAGGTCGCCACATATCATAGTCATATACTTGTTCCGAATAAAGCCCAATTCCTGAGAAGAACTCAAACGGTAATGGGCGAAAAAAAACATGAATATGGGCGTAATCTTTAGGATTTTCAAATGCCTGTTTATAGTTGCTAAAATCACCTGCCATCCAACGAGCCAGGGTGATTAAATTAGGCGATACAGTTTCAGGAATCTTTGGTAATGAAGAGGTCATAACTAGATGAGGATAAATAAACAATCCCAAAATCTTCTTGTCAAGTTGCTCCTCTTGGACAAAGCCCAAGACCATACTTTCGGCAAAATTCAAAATGATGACCTGAATACCAATTCTCTAAAATTGAACAACAGATCCAAGCTCAAAAATTCTGTTGATATCTGGCTTTCGTAATTTTGAATTGGTATAACCTATGGCACCAGTGTCTATGAAAAAATGACATGGCAAAGCTCACGCGATCGCGTTTATATATAGGCTGCACACTCTGAGGTTGTATCTATATGCCTAGAAATATTGTCAGATCTAGTTTATTTCTGAATATCCTGGCGGATTTCTGAAGAAAATGAGGCAGTAACAACTCCTGAACCGGCACTAGTTTTAATTAGAGAAACCCGACAACGAACATTGGGATTAACAAACCAGATTTTTTCTTCAGCAGCGGCGCGATCGTAAGCGGTGACTAACACGAATGTGCCGTCTTCCGTAAAGTAATAGTCGCCAGATGCCGCGATCGTTTCTGCATAGCCTTGATCGCGCAGGAGTTTACCGCGATGGGGACAATCTGGATCGGGAATAGGAACTAGGACACAGGTGCCTTTGATTTCACTATCATCCCAATCTGATTGACCTTGCCAACTCATGCGAAATGGGGAAACCACTGTTTGCGGATCGATGTTATAGCTTTTACATAAATCAATTACTGCTGGATCGTCATCTGGGAGAGCAATGATATCTATCTCAGACTGTACAGCTTCAAAGTGACCGAATGCTAAATGATGGGCACTGCGTTGCGATCGCCAACGCCCTATAGAATTTGCAACAAATTTTGTAATATTCATCAACACTTTGGTTTTCATTTTTAAGCTATTTGCTTTTGGATAGGAGAATGTTCCAATTGACCTCTATAGATCCATACAGTTCAGTTAAGGAAATGCGCTAGGGTAGGCAGGGGATGCAGGGGGAGAAAAAGAAGCTTATCTGAACTGTATTGACATAGCTTGGCTATTGACTAAATGTTAGAGGTTAGGAACTTCTCCATTGGTAGCGTTAAGCTATTTCCGCAATACTAATAATTTTGCCTCCTGTTTTCTGGATACTCTGAATTTTCTGGGCTAGCTGGTTGTATCCCACTTCAAAGGTGGCTATGCTCTTTGTCACCCGAGCCCCAAAATTAGCTTTGGAGACAGAGATCCGGAACCTCTTACCTGTATTGCTAACAGCACCAGAACCACCAGCGGGGGTAACAATTTTGGTGGCGAGATTAGCGCCAATGTCGCTAATCAATTTTGCCGATTTACCCAGATCGTTGGCAGCAAATCCCCGCATTAAGGCAAAGGTACGGTTAAAACCGACATTCTTAATCCCGGCTTGGGTACGATTACCACGGACAGAGGGCACAATATAGTCACCAAAGCTCCGGATATATTCATCACTATCAATGTAGGAATTGATTTCCGCTGCGTAACCTTGTGTGTTGTAAATTTGCACGTGTTCTGCAATTTCCGCCTGATCTTGCGGAGCGCGACCGAGCAAATGTTTAAAGTTCAATTCAATAAAACGATAGGGAGAAGAAGTTTCAAAAAACAGCGAACGATATAAATCAGATTGAGCTACTGCTCTGACGAAACCAGCAACAGTGATATCGCCGTTCCGCAATTGAGACTCGGCATTGGTAAGCCGTTGATTTTCAAATATATGAGCATTGCCCAAAACTTGGCGATATACGGCTCTGATCGTTGCTTGTAGATCCTCTTCAGTGGCGTTGGGGCGTAATTCAACGGACTCGGTTTCTATCCAAAGTGCCATATCAATGCCTCCTAAATTTAGGATTTTCGTGCGATTTTTTGAAAAAGTGCAAATTAAAAATGTTAATCATCTGAGGTGGGCAATTTTTCAACCTAATTCGTAATTCGTAATTCGTAATTCGTAATTACACTGAGGGTTGGATTCCCCGGCTTCTATAAATCGTGCCGTTACAGGTGGGATCTAAATCCCCATCCGTAACGTAATTACGTAGGCGTTAGCCTTCCCGCAGGGTATTAGTAACTACGAATTACGAGTTGTTAATACTAATCGGTTCAATATCTTAGAACAGACAAGTATTGCTACCCACCCTGTTAAAGGTTAAACAATTTCAGTAATGCTGACGATTTTGCCATTCGTACGATTAATCCGCTGAATTTGTGGAGTCATCTTACTAGCTGGAACAATGTACTCAGTGGTACTGATGCGTCGGGGACTGTCGAATTTGGAACCTTGCACCAAGATTTTGAATCGTTTTTCAGTTCCGGAGCCAATGACGGTGGATGAAGAGGCTTTAATCGCATTGGCGCTGTTAGTAGCAACAGCATAGACCAATTGAGCAGATTTAACCGCACTGTCAATTTGGGCAGGGCCGCGATCGAGGGCAAATATCCGGTTGTAGCCTACTTGCTTGGAGTTGGCTTCGCTACTTCTACCACGATAGTAAGGCACTACGTTTTCACCAAAGGCTGCTTCATATTCACTGCTATCGATATAGGAGTCAATTTCAGCATCGTAGCCTTCAGCTACAGTCCGAACAATGTGTTCGGAAACTTCTCTTTGATCCTGGGGTGCACGACCAAGCAAATGTAAGAAGTTAAGTTCTACAAATCGGTAGGGAGCGCAGGATTGGAAGTAGCGGGTGCGATAAAAATCAGACTTGGCAACACTGCGGACAAATTCCCGCACGGTGATGGAGCGATCGCATAATTGTGATTCTGCTGTCACCAACCGCTCACTCTCCATAACATGAGGGTTGCCTAAAACTTGTTTGTAAACTGCACGGATAATAGTTTGAACTTCCTCAAAGCTACTAGAGGGCCAAAGTTCAAGAATTGTCTGGGATGCCATTAAAATTTCTGCTCCTCAATTTTTTAAGTTTGCACCTAATTTATACAGGAGTGATACTTGCAATCACGCCGCCTTGCTGGTGAATCCGCTGATACTCTTGAGAGAGCTTTTCGTATGGCACCAGAAAGACTTGGTTGGAACGGCGAAACTTGGAAATCTTATTGAAGGTTTTGGCACGATAACCTGTAACTTCAATGCGGTAAACTTTACCACCAGCGCTAGCATCAACTCCAAGACGAGTACGCGCACCAATGGGAGGTTGAGAGAATGTTGCACCAGCACTAGCAGGCGAAATTACTGCTGTGGGTGTGCTTTGAATTACTAATGCATTCAGCTTAGGAGTCTTACCAGACAAGTCACCCTTCAGGCTGCTGCTAGACGCACCTCGTACCAGTTGGAAGGTATGAGTAAATTGCACCATGCTCTGAAGCGCTTCGGTTTTATAGCCTCGGATGTAAGGCACAATATTCTCGCCAAAAGTAGACTGATACTCATCACCATCGATATAAGAATCAATCTCAGCTTCAAACCCTTGAGTATCAAGGATTGTGCTGTGGGAGCGCATTTCTTCCAAATCTAGAGGTGGACGACCTAGCAGATGGCGGAAGTTGAGTTCAATCGCCCTATAACGCGCACAACTGGTAAAAAAGCGAGAACGATATAGTTCAGATTTAGCCACGGCTCTGACAAACTCGCGGACGCTCAACTCACCCCGCTTAAATTGGGATTCGGGCACAGCAAGCCGCTCACTTTCCATTACATAGGCATTGCCTAATACCTGCCGATAGACTGCCCGAATAATTGTTTCTGCTTCTTCTTGTGAGCGACCTGGTACCCACTCAACGGGAGGAGTTTCATCAAATAGGCTGACTCCCAAGCGTGAAGCTGGTCCAAATGGCATTAATTGTTTCTCCTGTTAACGAAAGTTTAAGAAAGTGTTTTGATTTGTAAATAAATTTCAGATTGTCCACCAGGCTAATTAAATCTCTGGATTGATTTGTGGCAACCCAAATTTCCAGCTTCCATAAGCATGGAAGTTGTGGTTTCCTGGATGCACAAGCTTTTAGGCGTTTTATACGCTTTGTTATGATCATTTTCTTATGAGCGCGGAAAGATGTACATCAAGATTTGTAAATCTTGATGAAATGAGAGAATTTTGCACTCAGTTTGCACAAACGATTTGTATGGGGCATTGGTAATGAGTAATGAGTAATGAGTAATGGGTAATGGTTATTTCCCCTTATCTTCCTCATCTCCCTCATCCCCCCAATCCTCAATCCTCAATCCCCAGTCCCCACTTCACTCCGTCGCCCCTGCTTTGATTAATAAATCAACTGCTTGAGCAGATCTAAACGAATTACGGGCTTCACTCAATGCTGTCGCACCCCAGCGATTCTTAGGGCGGAAGTCTGCGCCATGTGCTAACAAAATCGTCATAGTTTCTAAATCGCCTCTGGCTGCTGCCATCATTAGAGGAGTCCAACCACCAATGTTGGCAGTATTGACCTCAGCACCCAATTCAATCAATGCTTTGACTGTATAGGTATGCCCATTATCGGTTGCTAGGTATAATGCTGTGTCACCGATTTTATTAGTGGCATTTATCTCAGCGCCCATCGTCACTAGACGTTGCACAATCTCTGTTTGACCACGCCGCGCCATTGTCATTAGCACAGTTTCCTCGTAGGAATTGCGTAGACGCAAAGCGTCTTGCCAGAAGGCATCGCCTATATCAGCACCACGATCTAGCAGCAGAGAAACAATTTGCGAGCGATCGCTTTCTGCGGCAAACATTAAAGCTGTGTAGCCTGCGGGATTTTTCACATTCACATCAGCATTATGAGCCAGCAGTAATTCCACGATATTGAAATAACCCTCTGTAGCTGCCCACATCAATGCTGTATTACTGGCTCCCAAAGCTGTAACACCACCAGTAGTATTAGCATCTGCACCTTGAGCTAATAAGCTTTTGACTGCAGTAATGTCACCTTTGACGATCGCGCGGATCAAATCTTCGTTGAGAGAAGCCATTGTTTAAGTAATTCGTAATACGTAGTTACAACGTTACAACTGATTGTGCTGTTCAAGAAGCACCACTAATCTTTGCTCAGTAGCTTGTTTGTAATGATTTTAATTACGAACTACAAATTACGAATTACGAATTATTTTCTCAAGCTGTCTTTATTTCAACTTTGAATACACTATCGGCGGGTTTCTCAGCAATAGTAGTATCCCAAGCTATTTTCTGCAAAAATGCTTCACCAGAGGGAGTTTCTACCACATCTACACCCCAGTTTCCTGGTTGTAAGGCATCAGGAGAATCGCTAGTAGGGGGAGTTGTTTTGATACCGCCTAAAACTAGGATTTGTGGAATAGTTTCTGCACTTAATTGTTGCGATCGCCGTTTCTCTGCTAGAGCCTTGGCACAGAGTTCACCAACTTGCTGCGGCGAAAATTCATCTTTAGGAAACAAAATTTCCACAGTCCAATGAGGATGATTCACCAACCTGCATTGTAGTTGTTCATAGACACTCAAGCTCGATTTAAATAATTCAGCAAATTCTTCCCGACTGAGGGCTGGTACTGTGTCAGGATTAATATCAAAGTTGTGAGAGAGCAGCATTCGCCCTTGAAATTGATTCAACATTTGGATTCAGCATAATTACAGCGAGGATTTCACTGACTTGAGGCTTAGCAGATATTTTTTAGGATTGGTATTACATTTTGCTATGGGGAAGGTTGGTAGAACACTCAAGCCACTCCTATTCTCTAACCATAGTAGAGTTAATCACCTAAAGAGGATTCGTTAAGTTTAGTAACGTTAAGATGATTACTGGAAATTGCCTAACTGCAATACTTTGCAATCCAATATTCGGGAATTCTTAAAACCACGTAGTCTTCAACCTTACGGGCATAATTATTTTGCCAATTGCTACTAGCAACTTCTGCGAAAAATTTAATGGAACTACCCAGCGTCAGAAGAAATATCAAACATATTAGCCATCAAGCAAAAGTTGTATTCAAAGGTTTTATCTTGTTACTTATATCTAACAATATCTCAATGCTTATAACTGCACTATTCAGAGGATTTGCATTGAAGTATAGCAATAATTGCATCAATCACTTTCAATTCAGAAATATTACCAATAAAGACCATTTTTCCAGACTTTAATGGCAAAATTACAGCAGAGTGGTTTTTGGAAATATTCTTGTTAACTACTTGATTAAATGGAATAACTTCTTGATAGGGGATAATGCCAAACCAACTACGTCCACTAATTGTAATCTTGGCTTGTTCACGGACGAAGGTTACTATGTTGGGCTTTTTTACAGATAATGCAAAAGTACTTAGCAAAATGAAAAACAAACCAGCAAGCTTCAGAGATAAAATAGCTGGATTACCTTTTAGTGTAGTTAACAAGAAGCCTGATAAACTGATGTATGCTTGAAAAGAGTCAAGGTTGGCAGGGGGTTTTACAACCAAAAAAATGCCAAAAAGTATTAAAAAGCAAAATAAGATAGTATGCACAGTAGTTAATATTAGAGAATAAGAATTATTAATAATAATTTTTGTATCTGTACACTCAATAACATCAGTTTTTTCTTGCATTGCTATATCATCTAGTAACATAATCACCTCTAAAAGTTCTATCTTATACCCTAGTAATTTGTCATAAGTTTAGCTCTATTTTTATAGCATATAAGTAATAATTTATACCCACTAACTTAACCGATGTGGCAAAGCTATTCTTAGTCCGCTTGATTAGAACTTATAGGTGCTACTAAGCTGTCTGTAAGAACTTAGATAAAATGTTAAATTTTATAACATTAACTTAATCAAATTTGAACTTGAGATAACTTCAGTAAAAAATGGAAATGTCCCTTTGCATATAGATGTAGGTGTCTAAACGTTCCTCTAAGCAGCTAAAGAAATCCGGCGCGAAGAAATCTAAACATCAACGACGAACTCAAAAGCGCTTGATTAAAACTTTATTTCAGAACGCCCATGATGCGATCGCCCTGATTGACGATCGCTTATGTTTCGTAGATATGAATATTGCTGCTTGTGATTTACTGGGGCTACCACGTCAGCAACTCAAAGGGCAAGCTTTATCTAATTTCATTACTGCGGAATTTACTCGTCAACCCAAGTCTCTGGGTTTTCCATCAGAAAAATCGTTGATGGGGGAGCTTTTAGTTGCGTCTGCTGCTCAAACCCAGCGAGAGATGGAATATACCCTAACACCTAACGTCCTTCCTCATTGTCATCTGCTGCTATTACGAGATATTAGTCAACGCCGAGAATCAATGCAAGCGGAATTAAGACAGCAACAGCAGCGAGTGGAACTATTTTCGGAAGTGACGCTCAAAATTCGCCAGTCCTTGCAGCTTAAGGAAATTCTGCATACCACTGTTACAGAAGTGCAGCGGATTCTCCAAGCAGATCGCGTGCTAATTTATCATGTATTACCAGATGGTACAGGAAAGACTATCAGCGAATCAGTTTTACCAGATTATCCCACACTGATGGATCTGGAATTTCCCCAAGAAGTTTTTCCCCAAGAGTATCAACAACTATATGCCCAAGGAAGGGTAAGAGCGATCGCTGATGTACATGATCCAGCAGCGGGGTTGGCAGATTGTTTGGTGGAATTTGTTGATCAATTCCATATCAAAGCCAAATTAATTGTACCGATTGTGCAAAACCTCAATGCTAACTCCCAGAATCAGCTTTGGGGTTTGTTAATCGCCCATCAATGCGACAGCGTTCGCCACTGGGTAGATTTTGAGTTGGAATTGATGCAGCAATTAGCGGATCAAATCAGTATTGCTTTATCGCAAGCCCAACTATTAGAAAGATTAGAAGAGGTTGTAGCAGCGCGCACCGCCGAATTGCAAGAGGAAATTAATGTGCGGATGCAGGCGGAAGCAGCACTGCGACAGAGTGAAGAGCAATTGCGATTGATTACTAATGCTTTGCCAGTACTGATCGCTTATGTGGACGAGCTACAACAATATCGCTTTAATAATCAAGCATATCAGGATTGGTTGGGACAATCTCCTCAAGAAATTTATGGTTCCCATCTGCGTCAGGTTTGGGGAGAAGATTGTTACCAAAGAATGGAAGTTTATGTAACAACGGCTTTATCTGGGCAAGCGGTCAACTATGAAAATGATATTGTTTTAAAAGATGGGAGTTGGCGAGCGGTTGATGTGACTTACATCCCGGATTTGGATGACGAAAACATGGTTAAGGGATTTTTCGCGCTGAGTAGCGATATTAGCGATCGCAAAGCTATTGAACGGATGAAAGATGAATTCATTTCTATCATCAGCCACGAACTGCGAACTCCCCTCACTTCGTTGCACAGTGCCTTGAAAATTTTAGCTACAGGGCGATTGGGTACTCTCTCGGCTGAAGGACAACAAATGCTAGGAATTGCTGATGACAGTACTGAACGGTTAGTGCGTTTAGTCAACAACGTCCTCGATTTACAGCGCATTGAGTCTGGCAAAGTCATTATGGAGTGTCAAGCCTGTAATGCTGCTAGTTTGATGATCCAAGCAACAGAGGCAATGCAAGCAATGGCACAGCAGCAAGAAGTAACTCTAGTCAAACAACCACAAGATATTTCAGTGTGGGCAGATGCCGATTATATCTTGCAAGCATTGACAAATTTACTTAGTAATGCAATTAAGTTTTCATCACCAGGGGGGACTGTTTGGCTAACAGTAGAACAAGAAAAAGGCTCCCCAAACAACCCCAAAGAAGTGGTGTTTCGGGTGCGAGACGAAGGGCAAGGCATTCCTGCTGACCAACTCGAACGAATCTTTGAAAGGTTTCAACAAGTAGATTCGTCAGATTCCCGCAAAAAAGGTGGTACTGGTTTAGGGCTGACTATCTGTCGCAAAATTATTGAACAACACAACGGCAGAATTTGGGCTGAGAGTACTCCAGGGTGTGGAAGCACCTTTGCATTCACATTACCTATCCTTGAGTACGCCAATATCCAATGAGGGGGGAAGCTATGCAAACCAAGCGGATTTTAATTATTGATGACGAAGAAACCATCCAAACTGTGGTGCAATTTGGCATCCGAATGGCTGCAGGATGGGAAGTTTTCACTGCTAGTTCTGGCTTTGAAGGCATCCAGGCTGCCCAAACCGCGAAACCAGATGTGATTTTGTTGGATGTGATGATGCCAGACATGGATGGTATTGCTACCTTTAAAGAACTCCAGTCTCATTCGGAAACAGAACAAATTCCGGTGATTCTGTTAACTGCCAAAGCACAAACGGCAGAAAAGCGTCAGTTTAATGATTTGGGAGTTAGCGGTGTCATTACCAAACCCTTTAACTCCCTAGATCTACCGGAGCAAATTAGTAGAATTCTCCATTGGTAGCCGCATCAAGGAAAATCTTGCTTTGGGTATATTAGTGCGTGATGTTAGCGAAATTGCTTTAATTGTTCAATCAAATGCTCAAAATAAGGGGCAACAATTGCTTGCTGCTCTGGTTCCACTCGCTTTAAACTGGCAGTTTTAATGCCTTCTAGCCCAACAACCATTGCATCTAAAGGTACTTGCAATTCTTGATACAAGAGTTGCATATAGTGTAATCCGTCAGAGCTTGTATAGTCGGTATGCTGACCAGCAATACCATAAGTAATACAGCGTAAAAAGTGCCAAAAATCACGCCAGCAAGCATCTGCCCTGACTGCGGGGTAGAGTCCGCCACCAGGCTGGGTAATGTTGGGGAATGTAGCTAATACCTGGCTTCTGGCTTCATCGACAATTTCATGAACGCGATCGCGTAACTCTTTACTTACGGCAATCAGTACTGGATTTGCCGATCCAAGTTGTTGAATCTGCTGCAAATCTTCATCAGTAAGATACCGTCCTTGATCGTCAGCTGCCTGGAATAGCTCAATAGCCTCTGCTGGATGGGTATTTTGCCAAGTAGCAAAACTAACTATCCTAGCTTTTTTAATCAGTTCTCGAACTTTTTCGCTTAATTGTGCCTGAGTCACGTCGCTTCGCTCCGAATTCAAAATTTAAACCTCAAAATTAATCATCCTCATAACGAAGTTGGGTACTTGTATCCTTTTCGTTTTCGGTTATTTTCAAAAGTATTAATTGATTGGAAAGAAATCTTGCCCCCTTTCAAAGGTCTAGCAGGGCTATAGCAAATATCCCCATAAGTAAGCTATTAGTAAAACTTTAGCGGTAACTTGTTGCGAAACTCAACAGGCAAAGTATGAACAATTCCGAAGACTACACAGTTAATAACCTAGATTTTTATAGAAATCATCATGGTCAGCAGCTTTATTATCGTTGGGAGGGAGAAGTCTGGTGGCAACAGACAGGCGAGCATCAACGGGAGAAATTATTCTCGATTATTGGGATGAATGCAACCAAAGTTTTCATTCGTCCCGATCCTGAGTTTGGCCAGGTGGGTTATCGGATCAATCGAGAGTTAGGTCTATTTTGCGATCCGCAGACCCAAGAAATCCTGCATACATGGCAACCTGATTTGACTCGTCCGGCTGTGGCGATCGTGCATATTGCCAATCGCATAGTGCAGGGGGCTGTGCGACCGAAAACGACGGTAATTCCCCAAGGACAAGACTATGTAACCTCTGTTGTAGAAATTCCTCTGACCTATCCTCATCCATTAGCCGCAGATCCCCAATATCGAGATTATTGTCCCGGTGAAACCTTTAATGGGACAGAATACTTCACTAGCCACATTGCCCGACCAAGGGTGAAGGATCTGCCTCCAGCGACCTGGGCAAGAGACTGTCCCTGGTTACCTTGGATGAAACTAGGCTATGGTCATCCAGCCCGCTTACGATTTGAAACCACAACGACTCGGGTTGAATCCTTTGCAAAACTCCATCCCAACCTGATTAAACTGATTCGCGAACAAGTGCCAATATATGAATTTACTCCTGACCAGAGTAACGAAGCAAATATGACCAGTACACTGTATTTTAAGCAGCATTTTGACGCTTATCTCAAAGGAGAACGCTTTCCCATTCCTGAATGGGTTTGAGAAAGGTTTGAGACTTTCAGCTCATCCCATCCCTTATACCAATTCAAAATTCAAAATTCAAAATTAAGATTCTATGGATCTCAGTCAAATCGAAACCAATCTGCAAAACTCTGATTTTCAATACCGCCTGAAGGCAATCTCTGCCCTGCAAGATTATCCGGCTGATGTCGCCGTTCCTTTACTTAACCGCCATGTGCAAGATCCAGAGTTTTTGGTGCGAACCTTTGTTGCTAGGGAGTTGGGTAAGCAAAAAACCTCAGAATCTTTTGCTGCCCTGTTGCAAATTATGAAGTTTGATAACACCCCCAATGTCCGCGCCGAAGCATCTAATTCCCTATCTTTATTTGGCAAAATTTCTGCTTCTCATCTAGTGCAGACGTTTTTGCGAGACGATCACTGGTTGGTACGCCGTAGTATTCTAGCAGCCTTGGTAGAAATGGATTGCCCGGAAGAAGTGCTAGAGGTATGTATGCTAGGGCTAGAAAGTGACGATGCTGCAGTCCAAGAAGCATCTGTAGATGGGCTGGGGTGGTTAGCAAATTCTCGTCAGTCTGAAGCAGCTTTGTCTTATCTCCTGAACCTGAAAAATTCTGAGTCTGAATATATCCGGGTAAGAGTTGCCTATGCCCTCAAGCACTTTAATACTCCTGAAGCCAAGGAAGCCCTGGCACAACTGAGACAAGATGCCGATCATCGGGTGGTGGGGGCGGCAATGGAAAATCTAATTCCTTGAGGAGTTGGGAAGCGGGCAGAGGGAACAGAAGGGCAGAGGAAGCAGAGGGAGCAGAGGAAGCAGGGGGGAAATAACTAATACCAAACCCCAAATGACAAATAACTAATGACAAATGACCAATGACAACTCCATCGCCAGGTGGAGAAGAAAACTATGTCTTTGAGTTGTACCTAACTCAGTGATAAATACCTATAATTTATCCATGCTCTTACAGCAATTCAATACAAAAGTCTAGCGATATTGTAGCAATGTTGACATAAATTAATATTAAGACTGGCAGAATTGGGAAAGAGCAAACTGTAACTAAGTATTTTTGTTTGCAACATAGGAGAAATAAATGGCTGAAATTCCTACCGGCGGTCAAATGCTCTGGAAAATGGAAGGAGACGATCGCGCTTTGTACCTGCGTCATAATTCGTCAGACCCTTGGCAGCCGTTTGAGGAATTTCCGCAGTATGTTCTACCCGACCCCCAAGGATTTTCTAAAGGAATTGCTACCTTTCTCGCTTTGCTGAAAAAAGATTGGACAGCGATTAAATCATAAGAGGGGAATGGGGAACAGGAGAGAGGTTTGAATTGTTTGTTCTCTTTGCTCCCATCATCAAACTCTCATACAGATATACTTTCCAGACTGGCGCGTGTGGTGCGACGGGTTAAAGCATGAGGTGTATCTAGCTCTTGTGCAGGTTGGCTAAGGAGGCGCGATCGCATCTCGTCACTTAGCCCTTGAACATGGGTAAAATCTGCTCCTGCAATGCTTTCTAGTTGCTCGAACTCAATGCCAGTCAAGTCTGCTGCTCTTAAATCTGCTCCTGCTAAGTTAGCTCCATTTAACCGAGCATTGCGTAAAGATACTCCAGGTAGCCAGGCTTTCCGCAAGTCAGCCTGAGTTAGCCGCGCGCCCTGCAGGTTAGCCCGAGTTAGATCGGCCCCACCTAAATATGCTCCTAACATACTGGCACCCTGCAAATCGGCATGACGTAAGTTAGCTGTATTCAGCTGGGCACCATTCAAATAGGCATTTGGCCCAATCGCCCCAGAGGATTTGTAATTAAAGCCTTCAGGAAACAAAGTTTGGCTATCATATCTTGCACCTAGTAGCTTAGTGGCAGTCAAATTAGCTCCGCGTAAGTCTGCACCACTCAAATCGGCTCGGTACAAACAAGCTCCCTCTAAATTGGCATCCTTTAAAATCGTTTGGCACAGATCCGCTGCTCGTAAATCAGCACCACTGAGATCCGCTGCACTCAGATCTGCTTTACTAAGATTGGCGCGAATCAAAGTAGCTTGATGCAAATTGGCTCGTTGCAGTTCTAAACCACTGAGGTTGAATTGATATAAATCTTCCTGGATGAGAGCAACCCCTGCCTTGAGGACAGCCACAACCTCTTGGGGTGTATTATGAGTCTCCCTGCTGATCATGGATTGAAATCGTGAGATTATTTAGGGGTATTGTACCGCGACCTATCTACAATCACTAAGGATGAAGTGTAAAGGATAAAGGATGAAATAAAGATTGTCCGGTATATACCCTAAGCGTAATACCAATTCAAAATTAGGAAAGCTACATCATAAAAGGGTTTGTAACCTTTGATTTTTTGCTGAATTTTAGAGAATTAGTATAAGTAGCATGGACAAAATAAATTTTTTCCTGATTTCATCCTTTATCCTTCTGCTTCGGAGACGTTTCTGGTGCTTCGGCTACGCCAATGCGAACATACTTCATCCTTCCCCTCAGGGGTACACACTTCATTAGAGGAGCAGTTATGCCTTTTGTACAACCAATGACTATGATGGAGTTTTTTCACAAGAGTGAAGGAGTCTGGTTTACCCAGCGCACGGTGCATCACTTTGATGCAGTGGCGGATCAATCGGGAGAATCCAAGCTTTATGTGCAAGTAATTACACTCGATGATCCACGGGTGAAAACAATTTGTGAATCTCAAGGTATTGATCCAGCTAGTGCGAAGGGCGGTGCTAGCTTTATGTGGCAAGAACACGACGATGATCAAGAACCCGATCCAGAGCGTGCAGCTGTTTTAATTGATGTCCCAGATGATGAGACTGGGCGATCGGGAAAATTGCTGCGTAACCAAGGCTATGTAGAAAAAATTCCGGTAGTTAGCCGTTATTGGTTCGGACAAGACGGTATTTTAACCATCGATACTGAATATGAAACCAACCAAGGTCAAGAACGCTGCTGGTTTATGACCGATGATTTTAGAGTGCGTGTCAGTACAGTGCGGATGATGAATGGTGTGTATTTGATGACCTATTGTTCTGAACGACGCTATTTGACAGAGGCTAATTTAGCCCAAATGGTACAACAAAATTTATCTAGAGCCTCTGTGTAATCGTCTGGTCGCTCATAATCTTCAAAAACTTGCGATGCCGTCTAGGTAATTATTCTGGCGATCGCATCCTCTAGGTATTGCACTATCACCTCTGGCTAACGTTAAGGATCGTTACTTTGTTTAACATATTCGAGACGGCGAATTTGTGAATCCTCTATTCTCTGGGATTAAGGCAAATTAGTCTCTAACTTTTATGTATAAGTGCTTCCTTGAGCATCTGGAACAATCGCTTTTGCAACGGTTTACATTGGAGAGTCGCCCAATTCCCCCAGGACTAGAGTATCAGGTGAGCGATCGCGGTAGAAATCCAGCCACCATTCAGAGTTGGTGCTATCAGTGCCCAGAGTTGCGAAAAATCCGCTATACATACATTGATGCAGGTGCAAGCGCCCAGATTATGAATAGTGTGATTTATCCCAATCATCACTATGATTTGCCTTTACTTGGCATTGACTTTCTGTCTTTTGGTCAGGTGAAGAATCTGATTGTGATGGATTTCCAGCCTTTATTTCAAGATGAAGCCTACTTGAGGAAGTATATCCATCCATTGCAGACCTTGCATGATAAGTATCCAGACTTGGCACAAGGCTTGGAAATGAAATTTTATGATGCTAATCAGTACTTTTCAAAATATCTGTTGTTTGCCAAAACCGATCCAGAAACAGTCAGAACGAGGGTATTTGCAGCCTTCAAAGACTATCTAAATCTGTACTGGCAGATGCTAGCGCAAGCCGAACCTCTGATTGATCAGTCAGACATTCAACGGATTGTCAAAGCTCAAAAAGACTACGATCAATATAGTGCCGATCGCGATCCAGCATCTGGTTTGTTCAGCAGCTACTTTGGACATCAATGGGCAGAGCGATTTTTGTATGAATTTTTGTTTGAAGATGCTGTGCCATTAGTAGCTGTTGCAGCCAAATAGGGATTTAAATCTATATCACCTCAGCAACATATGGTGATTGTTAATTTTGAACTTGGAGCGAAGCGAAGTTGACTCTATATCAGCCATTTTTAAATTACGCGATCGCACTTTTACAAGAAAGGTTGAATTTGCAGCCTTACCCTATCCCCACTGGATTTGAGTTGAAGCAAGCAACAGTGGGTAAAGGTAAACATCAAGAGGAAGTATTAACAACTAGCTATGCTTATCAAAGCCCCAAACTCCGGCAAATGCGAGCCGCCCATGTACAAGGTGGTAACTCACTTCAGGTGTTAAATTTTGTGATTTTCCCGCACTTGAATTACGATTTGCCCTTCTTTGGTGCAGATTTAGTCACTTTACCTGGAGGGCACTTAATAGCCCTCGATATGCAACCCCTATTTCGGGATGATTTGGACTATCAGGCAAAATATACCCAGCCTATTCTGCCAATTTTCCAGACACATCAGCAGCATCTACCTTGGGGGGGCGACTTTCCCGAAGAAGCCCAACCCTTTTTCTCACCAGCCTTTCTCTGGACGCGTCCGCAGCAAACTGAGGTAGTAGAAACTCATGTATTTGCAGCCTTTAAAGATTATCTACAAGCCTACCTAGATTTTGTTGACCAAGCACAACCTGTAACCAACTCTAAATCTTTAGCAGAAATTGAACAGGCGCAACTGCGTTATCTTCGCTATCGCGCCGAAAAAGACCCAGCCAGGGGAATGTTTACCCGTTTTTACGGTGCTGAGTGGACAGAAGAATATATCCACGGCTTTTTGTTTGATTTGGAAAGAAAGCTCACATCAGCTATCAAATAAACAAAAAGCTAAATGGTTATGCGCTCAATCACACAACGAGGTCATAAAAATCTCTCTTACCTGTCAACAGTCAACTCCAAAAACTTTTGTTTGTTGGTAACTGAATCTGAGAAAATCTAACAAGGATGTTTTAAATCTACTTTTAGGAAACACAATAATATGACTGATACTACAGAACTCACCTCAAACGCTCTAGCAAGCTCTGAAGAACTGAATTTAGCGATCGCAGAATTAGAAGAATATCGGGAACGCCTGGTTAACGATACTTTGTCAATGGCGCAAAAGGCTAAAGTAATGAAGGCACAAGCGCTTGCTAGCTTGCAACCTCAGCTTGCTCAAATAGACGCAACTCTAGAGTCACTTCGCCAGCAGCAGTCTACTCTGACATCTGGTAATTAGAGGATTGAAAAATAGCGGTGATAAGGAATTTGTGATGAGTCAATCACTCAACTCAGAAGCTCCAACAGCGGAAGATCCCATCCTGAGAGTGCAAGCTGAAAATGATGCTTTGGTTCAGAGGGTAAACGAGCAGATTACACTCGAAACCTTCGATGCTACAGATAACACTGTTCTCAAACAACTCGTGGAGGGTTTAGGAGATCCACGAGGATTGGTGCGACTGCGGTTTGCTGAAACCTTGGGTGAAATTGGTGAAGTAGCAACCCCGTTTCTCATAGAAGCGCTGAAAAATCATGCCAATGTGGTTGTAAGAAGGGCTGCGGCGAAGACACTCACGATTATCTCTGACCCCCTTGCTGTGCCAGACTTGCTTCATGCTTTTCTGAATGATGAAGATACAGTAGTCAGAAGTTCAGCAGCTGGAGCCTTAGCTAGGACAGGAGAAGCGTCTGTTCCAGCATTACTAGAAATTCTGGCATCAGACAAACATCCACAAGATATTAAAGGCCATGCAGCATGGGCGTTGGCGTTTATTGGCTCGGAAGCAGCAGAGCATCTATATAAAGCATTGAACGCCGCCTCTTTGGATGTGCGATGTGCTGTTATTGGGGCGCTTGGTCATGTGGCGCAAGAGCAGTCAGATGAAAAGTCCTGTAACCTGCTAGTTTCTGCTTTAACCGATCCAGAAGCACTCATTCGCACCGAAGCCGCCGCCGCCTTGGGACAAGTTAATTATCCTCCCTCTGTACCACATTTAATTTTGGCAATTCATGATACCGATTTAGATGTGAGGAAAGCAGCAATTAATTCTCTTGGTAAAATTGGCGATCGCGCCGCTTTAGAACCATTGCAAGCGCTACTAAATGATGAACAAGAGGTGGTGCGAGTTTTGGCGAAATTAGCGATCGCGCAAATTGAGCGTCAGTCTGAAGAAGATGATTGGTAACAAGATATCTTACTGAATCTGCTGTATTGGGGTTGTTAGGTTCGCGTCTGCCAAGATTTTGGATCGCGCTGACCATGAAAAATGGCTATCACAATGACCCGATTCGATACAACCCGATCATATACAGCGTAGGAAAAGCGTTAGATTACTGCCCGTCGAATGTCTGTATATACAACTGCATAAAACTCTGGCATTTGGCAAATCCGATTGAGCATTTCGTCCACACAGTCCAAAAACTCGTCACCAAGCCCTGGCTGTAGTCTAATTGCTTATCAAAAAACTCTCCGCGTCCCCATGTCTACCTCCCTGCGTCAGCCCTAATGATAAGTGTTTAACCGGACTTGATATTACTGGTAGCTACATCCGTGAAAGAGAGCCAATCTTAGTAAGTTTATCCTGATCCAGCCCCTTGAGTTCATCTAGATGCAACCATCCCTGTTTAATTAGAGTTGCAAAAACAAATACGAGAACTGAATAGTTGTAATCATACTTACCATCAATCTCGTGTCTTTTGGCACTCAGAAAGTTATGCAAACGCCAGATATCTTCCAATTCGGAAATCTGAACGGCGTTGTCGCGAACGTCCTGAATCAGGGCGTTGATTTCTCGCTCGTATGCTTTTTGAAAGGCGGCTTGAGCAACTTCTTGTTCTAAATCAGACCAGCTAACTTCGTTTACCTTCATGCTCCCATCCCAAAATACTCTCCTCCAAGAGAGCAAATTCACTTCATAAGGAAACTCCAAAAAATAAATTATTCCGTTACAGTCGTTAACGGTTGACAGTTCACAGTTAACCGTCAAACGTCAACCGTCAACAATAGCAATGGAATATTTTTTTACTTGGAAGTCCATAATACAATTTTCATATCGAAGATTATGGGCAGAGAAAAGCCATGCCCACAATCTTCGATAGTGTACTGCGTCAGACCGCAGATTTATAATTTGTGGAGGTGTAGAGCTTTGCCTTTGGCGAGGATTAGTCACCCTATCACCCAATACTACAAGGGATAGCGTTTTGAACTCAAAATAGGTTTTGGGGAAAAGGTTAAAGGTTAAGGGTTAAAGGTTTTTTCTTTCCTTTTCCCATTCCCCTTTTTCCCCTTAACCGACAAGTATTGCCCTATCACCTCATTTCCTAAGTCTGTTTCTTCTAGTACTAGCGAACCAAATTCAGTAACTCTTTGGGAGATGCTAGTAAGTCTATTGCCACAAAGAAGATTTTATTATCAGGAGTTAGCAAGAATCTCCAAGCCATATTCATACCCACAGAAGCTCCAAACCAGGGAGTTTGCACTGTACCTGTAACTTTGATCTGAGTGTAACCATCCTCTACAGATTCAGATACACCTCGCTGTGGTATTAACTTGAGGTTCTGACAATCTTCTCGGAAAAACCGATAGACTGCTTCCTTACCTGCGATTGGTTTTTGAAAGGGAGGTTGCAGGGCACCATCGGCAGTAAATAACTCAATCAACGCATCAAAGTCGTTGGCATTTAAGTTATCCATGTAACTCAGAATGGTTGGATTATCAATGCCTTCGATAATGACAGGAGTCCGTTTAGCCATTTCTTTCGGCGGAGCCACAGGTTCACTAACCTTGGTATAACTGCCCAATTTGCTGGTATCATACCCCATATCAACTACAGAATTACGCAGAACGGTAATTTGCTGTCCTGCATCTAGATCCCTAATTGCTTGCAGAACTGCGGCTGCATTTGCAGAGAGTCGATAACCTTGTGGAATGGGAGCTACAATACCCTGCTCCATCCACTCTGCAAGCCGATACCAAAAACCAAGTTTGATGTTTACAGACCAAATTGCATAGGTACGGCAAATGGGCGTATCAGAACGATTTGCTAGGTCACACATGACCTGAGTTTGTTCCTGGAAAGACATTTGCTTGAGTTCATTCAAGGTGTTTTCTGCAAATACCATATTTGCAGCGCCAGGAGCAGCAATGGTAATCGTTTTACCCATTTCTAGGTAAGCAAACCAGATGAGCGCTAGCTGATCTTCAGCACTCAGTTGGTTGAAGCGAGCAATAGTTGCTGGGACTAAATCGGCAGTCAGTGTTTCAGGAAAGATACCACGAGCTGAATCGATAGTAAACGGCATAAGTGAACCTTAATAAGGAGTTTATGGATGATCAAGCTCAATGCTTAACTGACTTTTACAGCTTTATTGGTGTAAATCTAATTAGTAGTATTAACTATTTGTAATGAAAAGTAAAGAAACTTAATAAATTTTTGTATCGCTCTTGACAGCAATTGTTGTGGAAAGCCCAGCAGGGAGAAAGGTTTTGTCTTTTCCCCTTCCCCTTTTACCTTTTCCCACTTAACCGACAAGTATTGAACAAAGCCCTTAATTATAGGGAAATTTTGCGGTACTACTCTGTTTTGGAAGTTAGAAGAATGATTTGCTGCTGTTGGAGCGATCGCACATCTGCTAAACTCGCATCCACTGACTGCAAAATTTGCGCTGTCGTCTGATTCCCATCGCAGGCGAGGAGAAACTGCCACTCAGCATCATTAAGACGCACAATCTGATAGTCTTGATTAAAGAATTGTTGGCTATCTCGCCATCCCTGAATGCAAGGACTCGGTTCGGGGATTGCAGACATCAGTTTTGCATCTGATGCCCAATTTTCTCTATGAATGGGACTGCGTCCTAAGAAAAACTCGTAGTGGGTAATTGCTTGCGGATCTAGGAGTTCAATTAACCGATAGCGCTGGCGATCGCTTAAATTTTGAGAACGTTCAATCAATTCTGGTGCTTGACCAATCAATCGTTCTAAATTCCAAATCTGGGGATTAGAAAAGCCGAGAAACTCTAACCCTGACGCATCTATTAACTCAAACAAAGTATTGATATTGTAATCAATTTCCTGGGGATGGACATACATATCTGCAAAGTAGCCATCCCGTTGATTTTCCCAAGACCAGCGTTCCTGTTCTCGTTTGCGGAGGCGATTATCTTCTGGTAAAGCTGCAAATATTTGTCTTCCCACTGCTACGCCATCAGTATAATCACCGCGTTTCTCGCCTTGCAAAAGTGCGATCGCCTCTTGCATCAATTTAATTTCCCAACGCCCCAGTTCACCATACACAAATATATGCATGATTCCACCCGGCGATAGCTTTTTCGCCAAAGCTTGAATCCCGCGAATGGGGTCAGGGGTATGGTGCAATACTCCCACACAGTTAATTAAATCGAACTCACCTGGTAGCTGCTCCACATCAAACAAACTCAGGTGATGAAATTCTACCCTGGTTGCCCCTGATTTTTGACAACGCTCTTGAGCTACAGCTAAAGCACCAGCACTTAAATCAATGCCTACAATCGCCGCATCCGGATTGAGATGTACTAAATATTCTGTTCCCACCCCCGTACCACACCCAGCATCGAGGATGCGGACATTGTTCCGTGAGGGTTTTTGTCCAGTACAAAAGTTATAGGCTGTCAGCCAGTTCCAGCGCCAGTTATAACCAGGAGGCGGTTCATCTAATAACGGTTCTGGAGGGAAGGGATAGGTATTGTAGAGTTTGGCGACTGCAGCACTAATTGCTTGAGAATCTGACATGGGGGGAGAAAATTAATTTGTCATACAGTTTAATTATCCATTTCCTGAAGATGCGATCGCATCATCCAGAACGATTATTTTTCTCCCCGCTGAAACTTCATAGTCATTTCTAGGCGAGATAATGCACTAGTAGCGGACTCGCGCACATAGGAATCTGTTGATTCATTCTCAATTAGGGATTGTAAAACCTCCACACCTCGGGTGTCGCCAATCGAGCCAAGAGCATTCACAATCGAGATTGCCAGCGCTGGGTTTTCTGTATTTTGTAATGATTCAATCAAAATATCGACTACGGGAGAACCAATTTCACCCAGCGCCATCACAGCAGCAATATGGACTACAGGATTGGGGTCATCAAGAGCAGTCTTTAAACCTTGTACGCCTTCATCTGCAAAAGGCACATCAGGATGATTAATGGCAACTTGCGCCAGTGCTTTGGCAGCACTACCACGAACGGTAACATTATCACTATTGAGTAAAGCTTCTACTAAAGGTGTCACCGCATCAGGGCCGATCGCACCTAAGGCTTTCACAGCAGCCCGCCGATAGGTGGTATCCTCTTCATCGAGAATACTCATCAACCGGGGAATAGTTGTTTCATCGGGATTTTCCGCCAATTCCCACATTGCTTGGTCGCGGAGGTGGGGGTTAGGGTGTTTTAGTTGTTGGAATAGTTCTTCTGTTGTCGGCATTGTTTTTAAAAGAAAAATTAGGCTGTGATTTCTTGATTTTTCAGGGTGCTTGAGGCTTTGGCGGCAATTAGCCAATCACTATCTTGTGCTGCTTGTTTATGTCCGCTGAGATCACCCAGTTTTTCTAGTGCCATCAACGCTGCATACTTCAGATCCCAGATTTTGGTTTCTAGACAGGCTTTCAGTTCGGGAATCGCTTTTGGATCTCCCAGTTCACCGAGTGCGATCGCAGCTGCTGCCCGTGATTTTTGAAATTGTGGTTGTTTGTTATGCAAGCCTTCCACTATTAAATCGTAGGCTGGGGTATGTTTTAACCAACCGAACAACTTGATTACATGGAAGTGAGCGCCATAATCATTATTTGCTTCTGCGGCGTAAGTAGCAAATAGAGCTTCAGGAGCAACATCGGCGTAATGCTCCAAAATGGTTTTAGTTGCTAAATAACAGCGTCCAAAGTCAGTTTCGTACAAGCCCCGGATTAAAACTGGCAGAGTAGGGAGACGATCATAACTATGGACTAAATTCAAATCCTGGGGATGGTCGTGTAATGTTTGCTCTAAATGGGGTTGAATTTTGGCGAAAGTAATTGCACTCGCAGAGATTCCCGCTTCTGCTAATGTGCGAATCCCTCGCAACCGAAACACTAAGGATACAGGGCATTTGGCAATATCAGGAATTGCATCATAGTAACGTGCATCCATCAAATCTTGGATAGACAAACGCCGCCCTAAAACATTCGGATGCTGCAATATCTGCACCACCTTTGCCATTTGGGAATAGTCGCCAGTTAATCGACACACTGCGGCGATCGCAGCACTAGCTGTAGGTGGATCGCTGTCATTCACAAATTTGCGAATGCGTTCTAGGGCAGGTTGATAATTAAACTTGGTTAATGTATGAATTATGACTCGATAGGTTTGCCCTGGCTTTTCCAGTAATTGCGCCACATCTTCTAATAAATCAGGGTCTTGAGTCCCAATTTCCCCAATTGCCCAGGCCGCATTTTCCACAGTATAGCAGTCTTCATCAAACAGACATGTACGGATAAATGGCAAGGCTGTTGTGGCTTTGAGTCGCCCTAAAGTCTCTACCGACTTGCGACGGACAATCCGATTATCCAACGAGGGATCAGTTTGCTGCACCGCACGGATGAGGGCGTTGATTGAGCGTTCTGTAGGAAAGTTGACTAAATGAGAAGCAGCAATATAGCGCGAATCGTTCTCGCTCAATTGGTCTTGAGGCGTATCCAAAAGAGCGATCGCCTGGTCTTCTGTGAGATTAAATAAATTAAAAAAGCGTTTATCCATAATATATAAATGTTAGCTGTTAGTGGTTCAGCCTTCAGCAAATATTCTTTAGTAAGTCTTATCCCTATAGTTTTGAATAACCATTGACAAACGACAAATGACCAATAACAAATGACAAAACAAACCCAGAGATTCTTTGCCATTACTCAACCTTATCAGGCAAAGCAAAGAGCCAAGAACCTCCAGGCTTGTAGGTCATAATATACCCTCGTTACTCAATAACAAGAGTGGCAACTAACTAGGAGAGAGAGTTAATAGCGTAGTCTAGTAAAGCATTGTACTCAGTCAATGCTTGAGCAGACATATCACGAGGTGCACAACCACGGTTACGAGCAAAGCTTAAAGCTTCAACATAAGGAGCAGTAGGCAAGCCTAAAGCGCGATAAACTTCACGTTGTCCAGCAATACCCCACTCATCCAATGGGCCAGTACCACCAACAACCAAGCAGTATTGGATTAGACGCAAGTAGTGCTTGATGTCACGAGCGCACTTAGCCTTGAAGGTATCGGTGGAGTTAGCTTCACCAGCGTTGTTCAAGTAAGGATATTTCTTGATACAAGCGTTGTAAGCTTCGGTTGCTACTGCATCGATATTGTTAGCTAGCTTTTCAGCAGCTTCTAAACGAGCAGATGCACGTTGGATAGAACCTTGTACGGATTCTAAATCAGAGGTGCTGGGGAAACGACCTGCAGCATCAGCAGATGCAATAACGGTAGTAACAACTGATTTCATTTCTTAAATCTCCCAAAAGGCTTTTTATTTAAACTGTGTTGGATGTCAATCTGTTGAGTGAATTGCAAGTGGCAACAAATTAGCTCAAAGCAGAGATTACGCGATCGAAGTAGCTAGAAGCTTCAGCAACTAAGCTAGCGCAACGATCTTCTACAACAGGGGTTCCCATCTTACGTAACTTGGCACCAGCACGAGCCTCACTGGGGTTGTCTTGAATGTGAGCAGCAGCTTGAGCCTTCATGATTTGAACGGCACGTACTGTAGAGGTGGTGGGTACGCCTAGAGCAGCATAGGTTTCTTTGAGACCATTCAAACAGCGATCGTCTAGAACTGAAGCGTCACCAGCTAATAGAGCGTAGGTTACATAGCGTAAGATGATTTCTGCATCGCGTAAGCAAGCAGCCATACGACGGTTAGGATAGCAGTTACCACCAGCTTGGATTAAACCTTGGTTTTCGCAGATCATTCCTGCAACAGCATCAGAAACCATGCAGCTGGCGTTGCTTGCGATCGCATTTACAGCATCCAAACGTCTGTTACCACTAGCAACGAAGGCTCTCAGAGCAGCAATATCAGATACGGTAGAAGTGCTAGCATCTGCTGAAACTACAGCTCTAGAAAAAGCATCAAGCATTTCGCTCTCCTTAAAAATTCGGTTTTCTCTGAAACTTGATTGCCTGTTCTCTGAACAAGACAATATAGAACATAAAAGATGAAACCTCTCTCAGTCTCAGTTATGAGAAACTAAGTAACAATCCTTAACAAAGAATCCCCAGTCAGGGTTGGGGACTGGGGATTGGGGATTGGGGATTGGGAGTGAATAAGAAATAAGTTGTAATTAATTTTATGGGGTGAGCTTCCTTACGGATGAGCTGCACTAAAACGAACTATTTATAAATGCCATTAGAAAAAAGAGCAGGCTTGCAGTCAATCTAGACAAGCCTTTGCATATCTTTTTGTTCCTATTTGTGCTGTGGGAAACTCACAAATATTCCCAGTTAGCTACGCCTGCTTGAGAAGATGCTTGATCATGTTGTCTTTGACCATTAACTGGCGCATTACTTCTAAAAGCAACTTTTGCGATTCTTCTTGGTTTAAGCTCTTAATCTGCTCTTCGTAAACTTTGAGGTTGAATTTTTGCTCTAAGTTCAGCTCCATTGGGATATCCATTGTGTTTACTCTCCGGTGTTTTGCAACATTAGTCTGATCTATTTCCTGGAATTAAGGTTAACAAAAGTTACTCCTACTTGACAAGTGGACAGTTTTAGACGATAGCGAATAAAACCACATCATGTTACTCATGGGGATGAATCACAAAACAGTTTCCGAGCCACAGATGTGCGATCGCACTTATCCTGCTGATCCTTGTTCCAGATTTCTTGTCTCAAAGCTATGACAAAGTATGGCTTTGAGTCCTCTACCAATTGGCGGTAAGCCTGGGTGGAAATTGAACATAATCAGCCAATTGTGCATAACACTTTTGGCTGATTGCAGATATTTCATATCATTCTGAATTTTAGATTTTGGATTGGGAATTGCTTTCTATTAAGCGTATTTGACCTCAAATGCTTGCCACTAACAGAAATTTCGGCGCTTTGGATTAACTTAAAATTACCGCTTCACTCGTACTCATGAAAGAAACCGCCGCACAGATATTACTCCGCACTGCTTTGAGATTCCACAAAATTCGCGATTTAGAAATGCCAGAGATTAAACGTCTTATGGCTTTAAGTGAAGAAGAGTTTGAAAGCGAATTCTCTAGGATGAAATCCCAAGGACTTATACCAGCAACTTCACCCTTAGTATTTCCCCATTCAAAACAGTGACATTTTCTACCAATTCTTGGTAAATTGCTCTTTTATCCTTGTTAGTTAAGCTTTCCCAATATTTCCTGTTGCCAAAGCAGGTGGACAAAGTAGTTACTAAAGCAACATTAATTTGGATAGTAGTAACTTCTCTTTGTTTGATTGTTTGAATCTCTAGCAGCGTTTGGTCAATAGCTGATTGAATAATCGGGTTTTGGGGCATCTGCCGTAGCATTTTCAATTGTTCGTATCTGGTAGTGAGTTCTGGACTATCTGCCGGAACTTCAATACTTTCTAGGGTGTAATTTTTAACTTCTTCATATCGATCAGTTAAAGCAGCATCTACAACTGAAATAATATCTGGCAGGTACGTACTAGTTTTATTCTTACAGAAAGCATCTCCTAGATTTTCATGTTTTTTGCATCTAACTCTATGAGTTGACCACTTAGTTTTTTTACAAAAACATTGATAACCACAGTCACCACAAATAATTTGTCCTAATAAGGGTAATTCCTCTTTAGTACTATTTTTGTTGTTGCCGTAACTGTACTTATGTCGGTTTTCTGCCAATTTTTTCTCTATATGTTTAAATTTATCGTGAGAAAGTAGCGGTTCATGAGTGTCTTGATATACTTCCCACTTTTCAGGTTTGTTGAGATTACCTCGCATATTGTAAGCAGTATGCCCTCTTAGTACTGGGCTAGTTAGCCAATACTTCAATCCGGCCGCTGTCCATGAAATTCCGTAAGTATTTAGTATATAAACTGCAGTACTTCTTAATGTGGCGTTGTCAGATAAGAAATAATCAATGATATCAGATGCGATCGCCCAATGAGATTTACCAGATTCGTGCAATGTCATATCTGGTGCATATTTCTCATTTACCCTCTGATACCCAAATGGCGGACGGGGGCTGGCTTTCTTCTGTTCTCGAAAGTAATTTAATCCATGCCGAATTCGATCTGAAAGTAATCTCGATTCAAATTCTGCCAAGCCTGCCATTTGATTCACAGAGAACCATCCAAAAGGCGATGATGGATCAACTGGGGCATCAAGAACTACTAACTTAACTCCATACTCTTCCAATGCTACAAGGGTGCGATGAATCGTGATTACACTCCGTGCTAAACGATCTATGCGAGTAATTACAATTTCCGTTATTTTCCCTTGCTTGCACATGGTAAGCATTTTATTAAATTCTGTGCGTTTATCTGACCTTCCAGACTCAACATCTGAAAAGATCAAAATCGCGCCAGCCTTTTCAATCCGGGCTGTTTGCTGTTCTAGTGCGTCTGTATCTGCCTGTTCTCTTGTGGATACTCGGACGTAACCTACCCGCATAACTCCCCATTTATTTACTGACCACTTTGTTAATCATACACCACCCGTTTGATGCTCCATGCTAAAGCTCAAACCACCGTTCTTCACTTGGCTGCTGAACGCGGTGCAGTTGAAGACTTGGAACTCGAAGAAGTAATGCTGACCGGTTTCCGTGGTGTTAAGTGCGTAGAATCTGGTGGTCCAGAACCCGGTGTAGGTTGCGCTGGTCGTGGTATCATCACCGCTATTAACTTCTTGGAAGAAAACGGCGCTTACCAAGACCTAGACTTCGTATCCTACGACGTATTGGGTGACGTTGTGTGCGGTGGTTTCGCTATGCCTATCCGTGAAGGTAAAGCACAAGAAATCTACATCGTTACCTCTGGTGAAATGATGGCGATGTACGCTGCTAACAACATCGCTCGTGGTATTTTGAAATATGCTCACTCTGGTGGTGTGCGTTTAGGTGGTTTGATTTGTAACAGCCGTAAGACAGACCGGGAACACGAACTCATCGAAACCTTGGCAAAACGGTTGAACACCCAAATGATTCACTTCGTACCTCGTGACAACATCGTTCAACACGCAGAATTGCGTCGGATGACTGTTAACGAGTACGCACCCGACAGCAACCAGTCTCAAGAATACCGCGCATTAGCTAAGAAGATCATCAACAACGACAAACTCACCATTCCAACACCAATTGAAATGGATGAATTAGAAGCACTGTTGATCGAATACGGTATCCTCGACGACGATTCTAAGCACGCAGATATCATCGGTAAGCCAGCAGAAGCTTCCGCTAAGTAAGCAAAGTTTTAGGAAAAGGGAATACCTACATCACTTCCCTTTTACCTTTGATCTAATTTATATCCCCCACGGGGACGAAGAGTCCCCAACCCCATAGGGGAAATCCCCTACCCTGACTATCCCGGTTCCTTAGGAGCAAGAGAGACTAGAAATGACTCCTCCAGAAAACAAGAACATCGTTGAAGAAAGAAAAGAACTAATTAAAGAAGTTCTAGGCGCATATCCCGAAAAAGCAGCTAAAAAACGGGAAAAGCATTTAAACGTATACGAAGAAGGCAAGTCTGACTGCGGCGTTAAGTCTAACATCAAATCTTTACCTGGTGTAATGACTGCTCGTGGTTGTGCTTATGCAGGTTCAAAAGGTGTGGTTTGGGGCCCTATTAAGGACATGATCCACATCAGCCACGGGCCTGTAGGTTGCGGTTACTGGTCTTGGTCTGGTCGTCGTAACTACTACATTGGTACAACTGGTGTTGACACCTTCGGTACCATGCACTTCACCTCCGACTTCCAAGAAAGAGACATCGTTTTCGGTGGTGACAAAAAACTCTTAAAGCTGATTCAAGAACTCGAAATACTGTTCCCCCTCAGCCGTGGTGTTTCTATTCAATCTGAATGTCCCATCGGTTTGATTGGGGATGACATCGAAGCCGTAGCTAAGAAAGCAGCTAAAGAAATTAACAAGCCTGTTATTCCTGTACGTTGCGAAGGCTTCCGTGGTGTTTCTCAGTCCTTGGGTCACCACATCGCTAACGACCAAATCCGTGACTGGGTATTCCCCAGAGCCGACCAAGCCAAGAAAGACGGTACACTGCCTTTCGACTCTACTCCTTATGACGTAGCTATTATTGGTGACTACAACATCGGTGGTGATGCTTGGGCTAGCCGGATTCTATTAGAAGAATTAGGCTTACGTGTAGTTGCTCAGTGGTCTGGTGATGGCACCATCAACGAAATGATGCTGACACCAAACGTAAAAATCAACCTCATCCACTGCTACCGGTCGATGAACTACATCAGCCGTCACATGGAAGAGAAGTATGGTATTCCCTGGTTAGAATACAACTTCTTTGGGCCTACTAAGATTGCTGAATCCCTCCGGGAAATTGCTTCTAAGTTTGACTCCAAGATCCAAGAAAACGCTGAGAAGATCATCGCTAAGTATCAGCCCACAATGGATGCGATCGTTAAGAAGTATCGCCCCCGTTTGGAAGGTAAGACCGTCGCTATGATGGTTGGTGGTCTACGTCCTCGCCACGTTGTACCCGCTTTCCAAGATTTGGGTATGAGAATGATTGGTACTGGTTATGAGTTCGCTCATAATGACGACTACAAACGTACCACTCACTACATCGAAAACGGCACCATCGTTTATGACGACGTGACCGCTTACGAATTTGAAGAGTTTGTTAAAGCACTCAAGCCAGATTTGATTGCTTCTGGTGTGAAAGAGAAGTACGTTTTCCAAAAGATGGGTCTTCCTTTCCGTCAAATGCACTCTTGGGATTACTCCGAACCTAGCGATCGCTCTTAGAACTCACGATTATACTAGGTTTTTTAGTGGCGGGAGAAAAAAGCTTTTATTTCTAGCCTAAATGCGATTTACAGCATAATCGACTAATGATAACTGAGACGATGTAACCCTTATTCTGTCTGCTTTTGAGATGTTGCTTGCATGAGTTTTAAATCAAAACTGTTAAATCAAAAACTAATTTTAATGACATTTTTTAGATTAAATGGTGCGATCGCAAATAAAAAGGTTACTCCACGTTTGGAACATTACTAAAAGGCTCACGTCCTATTTTAGAGTTAATTTATCTGAATCAAACTATAATAGGAGCGGTAATTCAATGATGTTAAGACCAAAATTTCTGCTCTTCATTGGAATTAGCATTTTGAGTATTGCTAGCACAATTGCAGTTCAGGCTAAAACTGAGCCAAGTCCAATAATGAACACTTCGGTTCAAGTTAATGATGCAGTCAGTTCACATACTGTGAGAGGAGAACTAACTGCGTTCAGCTCTGATACTACATCTGTTAACTGTGACCAAATTAAAGTGAAGGCAGAAATATGGCATAACGTTACCAGCGGAACAGGAAATATGCCAAAGGTAGAGTTGGGTTCTACAAAAGCACAAGGTAGTATTCTGGGTAATGGCTGCACTTACACCCTTACGTTCAATTATTCACCTTCGCTCCAACTACCTAAGTCTTCGCAGTACCGTCTTTCAGCAGAAACCCCAACGATTAACGGAAAGTTTGGTGATTTTATGGCTGGATACAGTAATATCGTCAGCACTCCATTCCCAGAACAGTTTGACATGAAATTCTAAGCAATCATTATTACTTGCGGTTAATCAAGTGAATGGCTTGTCTCAGAAGACTGGAAAAATTTAAATGTAACTGCTGGTTCAAGGCATTGCTCACACTAGAAAGTAGAAATACTTTTTTCAGAATGGTCACTGATTCTACTCTGAGCATGTTATTACAGGTAAATTTTAGTTTCATTATAACTGCCCATTATTCGGATATTATCCAAAAAATTTGTGCACATATATAAATAATAGCTATTTAAATAGTCCAGTTATCAATTAACAATCCAGGAACTTTGCTGAAATCCTGATGATTGTGTGTTAATAAAACTAATTTACGGGATAGTGCGATCGCCTAGTTCTCAAAATCTGATATTAAATTTTATAGACACTTTTGATGATGGAAAAATACCAACTATCAGGCAGTAATTTACGCAGCATCAGCAGAATTGGCGCAGGTTGACCTACAGAATAACGCATTTTACGAGTGCGATCGCACGCAGCTTGAAAAATAACTTTAGCAACTAGTTCAGGTGGCTCACCATTTTTACCGGCTTCCTGGGAAACCTTTTCTACGATATCTACTAAAGGTTGATACATGGGTAAAGCATCACTCATGATAAACTGGCGACTGCTGCCATAAAATTCTGTTTTAATTACGCCTGGTTCAATGATTTTAATTTTGATATTGAAGCGTTCTAATTCATAATGTAAGGCTTCGCTAAATCCTTCTACTGCCCATTTAGAACTGTGATAAATGCTGTATAACGGGAAAGTAACTCGACCTCCCATACTGGCGATTTGAATAATTGTACCGCCACCTTGTGCGCGCATATAGGGAATGATGGCTCGGGTAACTCGCATTAATCCAAACACATTAGTATTGAATTGCTGTTCTAGAATTTCATCTGTCATGGCTTCAAATACGCCATCGAAAGCAAAACCTGCATTGTTAACTAAGACATCAATTTGACCAAAATCTTGGATAGCAGATGCGATCGCAGTTTGAATACTGTTATTATCTGTTACGTCTAAGGAATATAATTTGATATTGGAGATGTTGCACAAATCTTTGTCTTGGCTAGGGTTACGCATGGTTGCAGCAACATTCCAGCCTTGTTGAGCAAAGTAGATTGCAGCCAGTTTACCAATACCACTAGATGTTCCAGTAATGAGGACTGTTTTAGGCATCGCTTTGGAGAATTTACTGTGAATAATCGACTATACTCTACCTTCGAGCATAATTGAGGAACTTTAGTCCAATCTAAATTGTGTCCTCAAAAAATATTATTTTCAGTTAAATATTTAGTTATTATCTTGGTTGCTTTGCCTAATCTCAACGACTCAAGGGATTTTTATTCTGCGCTACTGAAATGATAGTTTGCTCAATCCTCTTTAATCTTGTCTCTGGACGTTTAGCACTGTCAATCCACTGGAGGATATTTTTCTTAGTTGATTTACTAAAAGCTGCAAAATACTGATTAGCAGTTTCATTGGCTGCTAATGCTAGTTGTAAATCTGCTGGGATTATTAATGCTTCAATCGCATCTAAGCTAATCCAATAACCATTTTGTTTTGCAACTTCAATCTTTTGCAATCCTGCTTCGGTCATCAAATTTTCGGCAATGAGTTCTTCAATATATTGCTTGTTTAATTTTGACCAAACACTTTTCGGTTTGCGGGGTGTAAATATTTGCATATAGCGTTCTGTGTCTATGGTTTTGACTTTGCTGTCAATCCAACCAAAACATAAAGCTTCTTTTACTGCTTCGCTATATTTAACGCTTGGTTTACCACTTTTAACTTTATAGTAAATTAGCCACACACCGATAGAATTTTGATAATTTTTTTGCAACCATTCTCGCCATTCTTGACGGTCTTGGGCGTAAACTGTTCCTAGTTGATTTTCAAATGATGCCATAGCATTTTTGGTAACTATAACACGGTATAAGGACACAGCAATGCTGTGTCCCTAAGAAATGCCCTATAGCAATCCTAAATGAGTGAAATATTAGATGAAGGGTTGGTTAACTGTCAACTGTCAACTGTCAAAACCGATATCTTTCGCAACTGAAATAGGATTTCTAGAGTAACTATTTGCCAAGAGCATCTTTAACGTTATCAACTGCTTTTTGCACAACGTTCTTGGTGTTGTCTACTGCTTTTTGAGTGCGAGCTGCATCTTCTTCTGCTCTCTTATGAATTGTAGCTGCATCTCTCTTAGCTTTGCGCTCAACGAAGCTACCATTGTTATCGGTTGCGTCTTCAACTTTCGATGCATTGCTTCTGGCTGCTTCCTCAACTTTATCTGCAGTTTCTCTGATAAAATTCTTGGTGCGTCCAGTATCTTCGCTAACTTTACTTTTTACGCGATCGCTGTTGTCTATGGTTGCAATCAGGCTTCCTTGATCAGCCATTGCTGTATTGTTGGTGAAAAACGCACCTTGCCAAGCAAAAGCCATTGCTAAAGCACACAACAATGCTGTGGTCATCCATTGTTTTACAGTAGAAATCACTTTTGTGAAATAATTTAGTTGCATAGAATACAATCTCTATTAGATGTTGCACTTTAGTTTTACTTCAGCTAGCTCATCAGCCAAATCTTGCTCTAGACAGAGGTTGTTTCATCAAAAGTTATTAGTTGAATTCAGTCTTTTGATAGTATGAGATTCAACCAATGGCTTATACAGCAGATTTCATTTGCATGAGGTACAAATTGGCTGGTTTTGAGCCAGTCCCAATGAAACAAGTTTCACCGCCAAGCATGAAAGTCGAGGCGGTGATTTTTACTCAGCACTCAGAACTCAGCACTCAGCACTTTCAAGTCAGTCAATCACGGGAAAAACCCACAATCTAAAATCCAAAATGGTATTATATAGGCGATCGCAATAGGCTAAACTTGGCGTGTGCGTAATAGTTCAGCATAAGCTGTTGCTGTATCCTTCATATATTGGTACTCTTCTCGAATTTTTTTGTATTGATTATCAATCAATACAGCATTATCTAGCAGCAAATTCGGCTCATATCCGGCAATTTGTCTGCCAATCAACATTTCTCTAATAAAGCCAATGTATACTTGCTGTAATTCTTCAGCTTTATCTAGCAAATTCTCAATTTGCAATAATGCTCTCTCATAAATTTCCTGTTGACTTGCATAAAAGTCTGAGGTTGCTACTAAGTCCAGTAATTCGTTGATTTTGCGCCACTGCTTTCTTAAATTTAAAATTTCTGGCTCGACAAATTGAATATGTTCATTCATTAAAAATGCTAGTTCTTGGGCTGCTTTAATATTAGTTCTAGCTCGATTATCTGCTTTCTCTAAATTAGGAATACTGATAGATTCAAGATTATGCCAGGAATAAATATACTCAATACCTTCTTGAGTTAACTTGGGAAAAACAACTCGGATTCTACGATTCTCTTTAACTGCAAAAAAAATACCTAAATTACCTAAAGGTAAATTTGGGTAACGAGTATTTGCTCCATCAACTTCTACCACCAAGTTACTTCTGATTTTCTCTATCTTTTGATTGGGATACAAGACAAACCAATATCCTGCACCTAAAAGGACGATTAAAAAGATGATAAATTCCATTCTTATGGTTCAGTCTGGAAAAGCCAGACCAGTCATAGGGTCACGGATATATAACCCTAGTGTAAGCGATCGCATTACTTCATCCCAAACAGGTATTAGCTGTTCTGCTTGATCTGCCCAATAATCAAAGGTAATCAAGCATTGAATATTCGACCCCAAACCAATGCAAGTGCGCGAAAAAGCTTCCCGTGGTTCTGCTTGGGTGTCAATAAACTTAATCTCTGTCCAGACAATCTTGGCGGTTTGGCGTTTGACAGTGATGATTTCTCCTCTCTCAATGACATCGCGCCCGTCGTCGTCCATAATTTTTTTCAATGTGGACTTGAGGGGAAACATACTCCAGTCGTTGGGTGGGAGATGATTAAAAGATACTTCTAAGCAACAATCATCATTGGGCGGTTTTTTATCGAGGAACTTAAATGATTTTTCTTGCGGCTCAAAATGCCAATTTTGCGGAACATTGAAGCGAACAGCCCCGCGATTAGCTACAAAAATTTTGTAACCTGATGGTGATTCCCAGTGATGATCGGGTTTTAGTTCAAGCGTTTCTTTAATCCACTGGAGATTGCTTTTTTTACGCTTCGTCATAGTATTTTTGCAAATCTGCGGAAGAGGTGCAATCGCTGCTTTTGGTTAATGATATCAAATTTATTTAGGTTGATGACTGATGACTGATGACTGTTGACTGATGACTGATGACTGATGACGGTTGACTGATGACGGTTGACTGATGACTGTTGACTGATGACTGTTGACTGTTGACGGGAAGGGGAAACAAATAATTTTTGGCTGTTGTACAGATGCGATGAATCGTGTCTCTGCGATTTTTGATAGACGCGATGAATCGCGTCTCTACAAGGTTTAAACTATGAATCAAGAAATGGGTAATCTGTGTAGCCTTTTTCTAAATCTTTTTCGCCTATACCGTAAAAGGTTGCGGGGTTGGGTGTGTTGAAGTTAGCATCAACAGCAAAGCGTTGGGGTAAGTCGGGGTTAGCGATAAATAACTTACCAAAAGAAACTAATTCAGCATTACCTGTTGCTAAAACAGCATTTCCTTTTGACTTATCGTAGCCGCCATTGGTAATAATTGTACTTTGATACAATGGGCGGAATATTGGCAGCACAGGGTTGAGAACTTCGCGGGTGTTCAAATCAACTTCGTTTGGTTCCATTAAATGCACATAGGCGAGATTAAATTTATTCAGTTCCCCTATTACATAGCCAAAGGTTGCTTGTGGGTTTGAGTCGTACATTCCGTAAAATGTATTACTTGGCGACAACTTAATACCGATGCGATCGCTTCCGAAAACGCTGCTGACTGTTTCTACAATTTCTAGTAGGAACCGCGCCCGATTTTCCACTGAACCACCATATTTATCAGTTCGTTGGTTGGAACCATCTTGAAGAAATTGGTCGATGAGGTAGCCGAAAGCACTATGCAATTCAATACCATCAAAACCAGCTTGCTGGGCATTGATTGCACCCTGGCGAAATTGCTCGACAATTTGGGGTATTTCCTCAGTTTCTAAAGCGCGTGGCGTGTCTAAATTTACTTTACCAATAGGAGTATGTAATGTGCCTGTAGCTGCGATCGCACTGGGAGCAATCGGCATTTCTCCATTTAATAGGCTAGGATGAGCAATCCGTCCACTGTGCCAAAGTTGCAAGAAAATTTTGCCGCCTTTATTATGTACTGCTTGAGTAACTTGCTGCCATCCTGCTATCTGTTCCGGCGAGTAAATTCCCGGACAATTCATGTAGCCGTTACTTAGAGGAGATACCATTGTACATTCGGTAATAATTAAGCCGGCGATCGCTCTTTGTGCATAATAAGTTGCCATTAAAGGTGTGGGAATTGAGCCAACTGCACGTAAGCGTGTCATGGGTGCCATAACTATGCGGTTGGGTAAAGTTAAAGCACCAAGCTGCACAGGCGACAATAAATCCATCGATAGTACCTTTGTTGATATTACTGGCTGTCATGAAAAATCATGGACTCCCGCCCAAGGGTAGAATAAACTGTTGATTCACCACAAGTAGAAATCAACAGTTTGTAACTAACCAAATGGTGCGTAATTTTCCCGAACCAGAACTATTTACTCTCGACTGTCCCACTCAACAAATTCTTGATGTGATTGCAGATAAGTGGAGTGTAATTGTCATATATTGTCTTGCCTATGGAGCTAAACGCTACAGCCAGATTCAGCGCCGCATTGAGGGAATTTCCCAAAAAGTTTTAACGCAGACATTGCGAAACTTAGAACGACATGGGTTAGTTGAGCGAAAAAATGTAGAGTACTCTCTCACATCCTTGGGGGTAACGTTGCTGGAGCCATTACAAGAAATTGCTGCATGGTCAAGAGTTCATTTTTCTGAAGTTGCAGAATTCCGCGATCGCTACGACCAACAGTTTTGGCGCTGATGCTTTACGCTATCGCTAACGCATCCTACGCGAACTTCAAAAATCTAGATTGGGAGATGAATTTAATTCATCCCCCAAGAATTAATTACAGCAAATTGATGAAAAATTACCTACTGATTAGAAAGCTTAAATATTCCTCCATTGCTGACTGGGAGAGCATAAGCTATTTGATCGAGCGAAATCTTATCTGGGTTGTTACTCGTCAAATCTTTGAAGAAAGTACCACGGTGTTCAGGTGTTACAAGTAGAGTAGCTGAATCTGAACCAGAAAGTGAAGACAAGAAAATTTCTACGTACCCACGAGCCTCAAAGTTTGCTCCCGAAGTTACAGCAGCTTTTGTAATATCAGGTTGCAAAAGAAGTAAACTAGTACCATTCTCAGGAATTGTAAAAGTCAGCCGTGCCTTATTATTCTGTGGAACTTTTTCCGGCACAAGTGAAGAATTGGAGATGATGTTCACTCCAGAAATATCTACAGCTTCGAGAAAATCATCAAAATTTTTGGGGAGTGCTGTCGGATTACCAGGATCACTGGGGAATTTGACCGTAAATACTAAAGATAGTGTAACAGGAAAAAAGTTCACATTAGCAATGGTCAAGAAATAGCCTTGAATTACCTTACGGCTAAGATTTTCTAGCCCTTTAACGGGTGGTAATTGTGGCTTCAATAATACTTCAAATGTAGAAACGAGTGCCATAGTTTTTCTTGTGATTGAATTATTTAAATACACTGTAATTAACAAAAATTTAAATGTTTAGTACCCTTGAGGGTACCATTGTAAATATGCAGTAATATCAAAATTCACTAAGACCAAATTCAGTTTTAGGCACTCAATTTTTTGGGCTACTGACAGTTTTATGTCACAAAAGATTTACCTTTCAAATGGGGCAAAAAAGTAAATCTTCTGCTTTTTTATCATATAGAGGAAGTTTGAAAACAGGGTATATTCACATTGGCGAAAACCCCATGTTTACACAGTTTCATTCCTGAGATGTTTATGGAAAAATTGTGTCAGTTCGCGCCAAGAGTCTGCGGCGGCTGAGGGATTGTAGGAGGAACGCTCATTACAGAAAAATCCATGATCTGCATCGGGATAAACTTTCAAAATGTATTCTTTGCCGAGTTCTTGAAAGCAAGATTCGATTTGTTTAATGCGATCGCCTGGAATAAATGGATCTTTATCACCAAAGAATAAGTAAACTGGTACTGTAATGTTTTTGACGGCAAATAGCCACTCATCTAGAACCATTCCATAGAAAGGAGCCGCAGCCGCAATCTCTGGCGATAAATAGCAAGCAGTGAAAAAACTCAACCCACCACCTAAGCAAAAGCCAGTTACGCCCACTTTATCTGGATACACATCGGTTCGTGATTTTACATAAGTCAATGCTGCTTGAATATCTTCTTCCATCGGTTTGCCAAAATCGAGGCGATACATCATCGCCATTGCTTGCTCAACTTCCTCGTATCCAAATTTATTGTTTGGCAATTCGCGATAATACAAATCTGGAACCAGAACTACATACCCTTCCTGAGCAATTCGGACTGCGACATCTTTAATATGTGATGTTAAACCAAATGCTTCCATCAGCAAAAGGACTGCTGGCTGGCGTTCATTTTTAGTAGATGTACATAACCAAGCTGGCATTTTGCCGTCAGGCGTGGAAATTATCACCTCTGTTTGCTCAATTTGCATTATTACCTCCGCCGCTGCAATTTTCTCTGTTATTGATAGCTTAAGAAGTCAGCTAGGCACTACTCTAGAAAAAAGTTGCGGAGTCTTAGTATATTTTTGCGCTCAGGCTGATGTGAATTGCTTTGGTGTTACGCCCACAACGCGCTTAAAATATCGCGTCAAGTGACTTTGATCGCAAAAACCGACTCTCACAGCTATGTCTGCAATGTTGAGTTGACTATGCTGTAACAGATATTTAGCTTGATTAATCCGACATTGCAAAATATATTGGTGAGGCGTAATACCCATAGTTTGCTTAAACAAACGCAAAAAATGATATTGACTCATCTGAGCGATCGCAGCTATTTCACTCAGCTTTATCTCTTGATGAAGATGTTCATGAATATACTCTTTTACCTGTTGCAACTTTAATTGAGATAAGCCATCAGCATAGCTAGACAGTTTAGGTTGGGTAGTGCAATAGTTGCGTAATAAATGAATGGCTAATGTGGTTTTGAGACTATCAATTAGTAAATAGCCTCCCATTTTACCTGATTCTAATTCTGCTTTTAAAGCCCAAAAAATACCTTGGATTAATTCATCTTGCTTACTCATAAAATGAGGGATAAGTTGAATGCGATCGCAATTCACTAAATCCTCCCCAACTTGTTTGAGCAGTGCTGCATCAAATGCCAAAATCATAAACTGAGCTGGGGTATTCCAATTGCAACGGTGGGAAATACCTTCAGGAATAATGGCAATATCGCCCGAATTGCGCCTTTCTTTTGTCAACTGTCCATCTAACCATCGTTCGCCTGATGAGTAACTTGATGATAAGTCGGAAAGTCCAGCCGCAATGACATGCATTGTGTGTTGATGTTCAGCTATCTCGAATTTTGGCTGTTGATGAAGTTCAAAATGCATACCATCCCATCCCGAACTTGAGAGAACAGCCGGTTGAGGTACAAACGCATTTGATGCTTTCTCTTGACGGTAATCAATAACTTTCAGCTTTTGCTCTACTGTTCTCATCTTCTCGCGAAACAGGTAGGGGATGTATCTATTCTGACTTTTTTTTCACATACATAGGCGATCGCTTCCTGTGGTTGTTATGTTTGAGATTTCTTACTTTTGGTTTGATGATATCTCGAACTTCTGGATGAGACCAAGGGTTTTTGATTTGTGCGACCTTACATAGGTAAGCAGAAAGACTTAATATTCAGAACTAGAAGAAAAACCATGCCCGATCAAACATTCAGACAAAACATCCCAGAAGTTGACCCCACAGAGATTGAAGATTCGAGAACTGCGATCGCAGACGAAAATCGCTCTTTTCTCGAAAAAGTCATGGTAAGAAGCGGATTTGCTGATTTATATGATGCCAGAGATTTTAGCGAAGTCGTATTTCGCGTTATGCGTGACTTAATGACAACAGAAGCGAGCGATCGCGTTGAGTCAGAATTACATACAGAAGCTTTACCTACAGATGAAAAAGCGCTCCAGATGGAAGTATCTGAACTCTGGAAAGACACCAATCCCATTGTGAGATTTTTAAGCCGAGTACGTCAACCTTTGAGAGGCCCGGCTCCCCTTGGTATTGATTCCAATCTATTCCTTACCAGAGTTGCAAATGAAGGCGGACTACCTGGTTCAGTAAATAGAGATCAAGCAATTCAAGCAGTATTTTCTGCAACCAAAGAGGAACTTTCTCAAGAACGGATTCAGGAAATTGCTGGTTGGCTCCCCGATCGCATTCGTGAACTTTGGGATCAAGCTTAATTAGAACCCTAGAACCAATCAGTCTGTTTGTGATGATGAGCCGCAAACAGGCTTTTTGTGGTTAATAGATTTCTTTGTTAATATCTCCAAATTTCACATTTTTCAGGTATTCATATTTATGCTGTAAGCTGCGAAAGTTACTTTCAATTAAAGGGAAAAGCTTTTCGGGGAATGGTTCATTCATATCTACGGGATTAAATCTTTCCAGTTCTTTGACCGAACGGATTGTTTTATATACTGCAACGTGCTTGATATATTTTAATAGCTCATTAATCAAGTCTTTGCCATTATTGGAATTTTCTGCTAAATGAATTTTAGATTCGATAATATCAACTATTTCTTGATGATTCTTGAGAATAAATTCTTTTTCTATCGCCATACTTGCAGCTTCAGGTAAAACATTTTGTTCAGGACTCAAAGACTTAATTCGCTTCCACATAACATTATCTTTCTCCAGCCGCAAGTATATAGGCCAGTAGAACTCAGATATTTGTCTTTCGATAAATTCAAGCTCTGCATTATGCCGAGCCATCGCAATCTCATTCTCAAGCTCAGAAATTTGTTGCTTCTGTTGATGCTCTAACTCGGCAATGAGTTGTCTTTGATGATATTTTTCGTTAGTTTCACTCTTAAATATCTCAAATCTTTCGTTAAGCCAGTAGCCTGCAACCAAGACAATCCCACCAATCAAGATTTTATCAACAACTAATTCAATAATCGTTTCAGAAAGAGCCATGTAACAATTCTCGCCTCCGTTCTTGGGCTACAAACGACGACACAATTGTAACCAGCAAAATGAAAAATGACTGCTGCGTAATATTACACAAAGTTAAGTATCTAATATTTCTAATTTGCAGAGCATATAAACACATTTAAGCAAAAACTACATACTCACCTTTGCTGCGTGGGAATTTCAATGACAAATTCCGAACCTTCTCCCACAACAGAATTACAATACAACTTACCCCCATGCCGTTGGGTGATAATTTGATAGCTGATAAACAATCCTAGCCCTGTACCTTTACCCACAGGCTTGGTTGTGAAAAACGGATCGAAAATGCGCGATCGCACCGCTTCAGTCATTCCGACTCCGTTATCTGCGATCGCAATCATAATTGCACCCTCGATTACTTGGGTGCGGATGGTAATTGTGGGTGTAGATGATGCTTCCAGTGCATCAATTGCATTCGCCAATACATTCATCAACGCCTGATTTAATTCACCTGCATAGCATTCGGTTTGGGGTAAACTACCATAGTCTTTAATAATGCTAATTTCGGGGCGTTCATTATTAGCATTAAGATGATGCTGCAAAATCATGATTGTGCTATCAATACCTTCATGAATATCAACAATTTTGCAGTCTGCTTCATCGAGGCGGGAAAAGTTACGCAGTGATAAAACAATCTCCCGTACTCGCCCAGTTCCATTTGCCATTGATTGTAGAATTTTATTTAAATCTTCTGTTAAAAAATCTAAGTCAATTTCTGATAGTCTTTCTTCTATTTCCTGTGGTGGACTCAACAAATATTCCTGATAAAGTTGGATTAATTCCAGTAAATCTTGGCTATAGTTGGTGACATAACTGAGATTACCGTGAATAAAATTGATGGGATTATTGATTTCATGAGCAACTCCCGCTACCATTTGTCCCAGCGCCGACATTTTTTCACTTTGGATCATCTGCGCCTGGGTGCGATGTAGTTCTTGCACTGTATTTTGTAACTCAGTTGTTCTTTCTGTCACCCGTTGTTCTAATTCAGCATTCGCTTGTTCAAGTTGGGTAAAAGAAGTTTTCAATTGACTAGCCATGCTATTAAAAGAATTAGCCAATCGCCCTAACTCATCTTGGCGAGTGACATCAAGATGAATCTCAAAATTACCATTTGTCAGTTGGTCGCTAGCAACTGTTAAATTCTGTAGTGGTTTAGCAACCTGTTGTTGTAGCACCGAAAATAACAGTATCACTTCTACAAGCAGTGCCATAGCACCAGCAGCCAGTACAAATCGCGCCGTGTCAAATGCGGCTCCTGATAGCAAAGACTTGGGATAAACTGTGACAAAATACCAATCAGGGCCAGCTAAACGCGCGATCGCTAAGAATTCATTGTTTTGGGAATTCTCGATCACGCTTCTGGTTTGATTTTGAGCTAATTGCCAAATTTTTTGAACATGAGAATCATTGATACTACTAATTTTTAGCTGACCTTGCGCTTGCTCAATTTTATCCATGTAATCAGGATGAGCAATCAACCGTCCATCACCACGAAAAATTAAATTGTAGGTTCCTGGTAAGCGATTTTTGATGGTTTGTGCGATCAAATCTGTCAGCACAATATCATGTCCAGTAGTACCCAAAAAGCGATCGCCATCATACACAGGAACAATCGCAGACACCATCCAAATGTTGACATTTGGATCGCGATAAACCCCTGTCCATGCAGGTTTGCGTCCAGGGTTATGCACTGGATCGGCTATGTAGAAAAATTCTTGTTTTGTCAAATCGAAGTCAGAAGGCCCTATTAGATTCAGTGGTACGCCTTTCCAGTAAAGTACACTATTCTTCTGAGGCGTATTGAAATAAGTATCTGGAAAGCGCACACTCCACGCCGGGCCATAAGCTTGAACCAAGTTATAACCTGTGATAAACACCCGTTTGAGTGTCGTATCCATGTGGCTATCTCGACTAATAAAGCTCGTAGGATATTGAGCCGTATCAAATGCAGAGATAGGTTGTGCTTGAGGTACATTCCGTAAAGTTCCATCTGACCAGCGAAAATGTACGCGATCAAACTCTGCAGCAAAATCACGATTACTCGGTTGCTTAATTTGTTCTAAAATCTGCTGTTGCAAAAATATGAGATTGTCTTGTGCCAGTTTAAAAATAGCGCTTTCTCGCTGTCCTCGTTCAGTAATGTATTTCTCTAACTGCTTCTTAGTTTGTACTTCCAAATTAGATATAACGTGAAAGTAGCTCACACCTGTGGAAATCAACACAACCCCTGCTACTCGCAGAGTCATATTCCGCAAAGTTTTACGTGTCAGTGATGTCTTGGTACTTGGCAAATTTACAAAAAACCGCTGCAACAGAGAAAATGGCTGTAACATAAGGCCCGCATCAAATTAATTTCTCTTTACCAGGAAAGGCAGAGGACAGGAGGCAGAAAGAATGTTTCCTGCCTTCTTGAATAATAGAATGCCCATATTTATGGCAATAATTAGGGAAATTCTCAATAGCAACCCATCTAATACAAAGGATGCGATACCGCAGGCGATCGCATCCTTTACCTCAACTTAAGCTTCCGCAGATATTACCACTGGCTTGGCGGCTGGGCGTGGTTTTCGTCGTTCTGACTTGCGCGTTCCACCAGCCATCCCATATTCATCGCTATTTTTGCCATAACGAGAGGCAACATTCAACAGCATATGCTCAGAATAATTATTTAATACACGTTCTGCATCAACTAACGCCGTCTGAGTCTTTTCTACTAACGTTTTTGCTTGGTTATAAGCAGCTAGCTTCTCTCGCAACTGCTGAACCATGCCATTATAATTAGCAATTGAAAACTCATTACCAAAATCTAGGTCAGGGTCAATCATCTGTAACCCTTCAATCCGACGTTCAGCTTTGGTTAATGCCCTGGAATTTCGTTTCTGTTGCCTCATAAAGTTTTCCTATGCGGACGAATTTCACATAGAGAACCCTGATAATACTTTATACCGAGTTCGCTACCTATCATCAAAATACGCAATCAGCAGACACATCAGCCTGAGTAAAGCTACAGAAATTTTAGAACCTTGGCATTTGGGAGCAGAAGAATTGCGGTTAAATTTGCTAAATTTGCTCTCAATATCGAATTTTGAGCATCTTATCCTCGATTTACACCTTCAGATTTTGATTCACGAATTGTGAACTTGCGGCACGAATGGAAAACTTGATGCACGAGTTCGTGCACTTGATTCACGAGTTGTAAACTTGATGCACGAGTTCGTGAACCTGATTCACAAGTTGTAAATCAGAATTTGCCATAGCGAAGCGATGTTTAAGTAGTTAAACAAAATTAATTACACAATGTCATTGCGAATGGAGCGGAGCGAAATGAAGCAATCACAAGGGTTGGGATTGCTTCTCTTCGAGACGCTTCGCGAACGCTGCGCTCGCAATGACTGTAATTAATTTTGCGTGGTTACTTACCATCAGCTACGCTTACCCCTAAACTTTTCGACTAGATTTTTTATAGGAGTTTAGCAATGCTAAACCCTCCAACCACGTATTTGGCCCATTATTAAAGTGAAATAGTATGAGAAATGCAATGGTTCATCACAAAGCTATTCCCAACTTTTATATTTCAAGCGAGTCATTTACTTTCTTCTTAAGCTTACTTCAAAAGCCAAATCAGCACGATAAAAACACACATCAAACTCTGTAAAAAAATTCATATGTCCGAGTATCAAAGGTGCTTCTGTTGATTTTGTCCAAGCAAATGCAAGCAAGACAGGAACAAATTCTGCCACTTTAGCTGATATCACTAATCCTCGTGCTTCTAGTCGAGCTAAATTTCCACTTAATTGAATGGGGACTATTTGCTCTTCCCAAACTGCTCCTAGTTGAAGACCAATTTCGTAAGGTAAAACATTAACACTTGCACCAGTATCTAGCAAACCCATAACTTCGATAGACTGATTTTTATAAATCAGAGTCAATGGTAAATATGGCATTCTGCTAGAAAGGCCAAGAGAGTTACTACGTTCAATAAAAGGAAATCTTTTACCTTCAATCATGACCTTCCTGCTTTGCTGCTTTTAGAAGTTCAGATAATGTCTGAGCTGCTTCATGCGCTTCATAAGGTGACCATACAACTGCTTCAGTAGATTCCAGTTGTTTTAGCAGCGCCTGTTCCTGCTCTTGATTATCAATAGATTCTAGATTGCATCCTTCTTCTTTTGCTACTGCCAGTAGAAGAAAATGCATGAGACGCAATTTGTCTTGATGGGATAGTTTACTAACTGTCTGTAGCACATCATTTAGAAGCATATTGCCAATTATTAATATATAATGGTTGAATTTGCTTTAGCTTAATATTCTATTTTAATTGATTGAACAGCAAATTTAACTCCGCTTATAAACCAACTCTATTTTCAGCTTCTCAATCTCCAACTTCAACTTTTCATTCTCCACCCGCAACTTTGCATTTTCTTCCCTAATCAACTCAACTTCATCCCGTTTACTCAAAGCTTGATTAATCGCTAACTTCCGCATATCCAGCGAGAACCAACGCTGATAAGTTTGGGTATGCACTTGTACGCTATGCCCTAAATTATCTGCCGCCGCTTTAATTGGTATCCCCAAAATATGCGCCCTAATTGCCCAAGCATGACGTAAATCGTAAGGCTTAAAATCTAAGCCAATTTTCCGAAACCACCAGCTAATTCTCTGCGTTAAAGCTGTAATTTCTGCATGATTATTTTTATCTTTTTTACTAATCGCCGTTGCCAGCATTTCTAAATACTTGGGATTTCTTAAATCAAATTCTTCAATCCATTCTTTATGTAAAGGTAAGGCTTGTCTTTCCCCTGTCTTACAATCTTTATGAACTTTCCAAGTCAAATCTACATTTTCTTGGCTCAACCACCAATCAATATCCGGATTAATAAATAATTCTCGTGGACGTAAACCAAAAACTGCTAACATTCCATAAGCCCAGCGCCAAAGTTGCCAGCTATTTTTTACATCTTGATTGACTTGATTACCTCGACTATGCAAATATTCTTCAAACTTGGCAATTCCTGTGGCTATTTCCCCATCCGTGGGGATGTTGCGAGAATTGCGATCGGGCATTTTAGAATATTTAGATAAATCAATTTCTATTTTGAATGTCTGACAAAATGCCGCGATCGCTCTAGCTGCATTATATTTAGCCCATTCTTTATCAATTTTGTCAATATAACTTATCAAATTTTCAGCCGTGGCAATATCTTGAGAATTAGTAAATCTCTGTGTTCTGGAGAAATAATAAAAAAACGTATGTTCGCTTTTTGTAGTGCGTTTATGAGTTTTAAAATACTCATCTTCAAACTTGGCGAGTAATTCTCCTATAGTTTTACAATCTTTTTTAATTGCCTCAGTGCCTAAATATTTATCATTCCATTCAAAGGTTTTACGGGCAATTAACTTTCCTAACTCATAGGCTTCTTCTTCCGCTGTCTTCAATCCATCTAAGTTGGCGGGAATATTCAAGCTAATATTATATTGTTTTCTGCCAGTGCCGTTTTTATCTGTATCGCCTGGTTTAATTGGTAACGTCGCCCGTAATTGTAGACTTCCGTTAGATTCGCGAATTGTTACCTTTGTCTTTGCAGACTTTAAACGCAGATTCACCTTCTCTAAATCTTGCAGGACTTTTGTTCTCATGTGTTCTCTTTGCTGCTGTGCTTGCAGACTGGAGCCTAAAAAACTGCCATCGGTAGACGAAACAGGCTCTAAGTCAGCGAAAGCTTGTTGATATTTGTCTTGACCCTGGTTATGCATCGCGGTATTTTTAGCCTAGATTTAGCCTAAAAATAAATGTGTTCTCCGCGAACAATGTTTAGGAATGACATTGATTACAGCGAACATTAGGCTACTGAAAGTAATTGAACCATAAAAAGGATTACTCCGGCCCTTATCACGGTTATGACGGATTTGCTATCTTCGCTCGTGATATGGATTTGGCACTCAACAGCCCAACCTGGGGTCTAATTGGCGCTCCTTGGAGCAAGAAAGCAGGCGCTAAAGCTAAAGCTGCCGTTTAGGGAAATGGAATCGAGAGATTAGAAGGGTCCTGGGGCTTAAAACCCCAGGGGGGATTTGGGAATCCAAGATTCAAAACTAAAAATTCAAAATAGATAATTTTGGTTTTGCATTTTGAATTTTGAATAATATTCCCACTTCCAACCCTTAACTCTCATCACCTACCCCCGCTCGAAATCCTCATCTTTGACCAGTCAGTCACGAATTCAGTCAGCTTGGAGATCCAGAAATGCCTCAGAATCCAGATAAAATTCAAGATCACGTAGAACTGTTCCACCAACCCGAGTACAAACAGCTTTTCCAAAACAAGAAAGAGTTTGAAAACGGTCACGACCCCGCAGAAGTAGAACGGGTTGCAGAATGGACAAAAAGCTGGGATTATCGTGAAAAGAACTTCGCTCGTGAAGCGTTGACAGTTAACCCAGCTAAAGGTTGCCAACCTTTAGGCGCTATGTTCGCTGCTGCTGGCTTTGAAGGTACTCTACCTTTTGTTCAAGGTTCTCAAGGTTGCGTTGCTTACTTCCGTACCCACTTAACCCGTCACTACAAAGAACCATTCTCCGGCGTGTCTTCTTCCATGACTGAAGACGCAGCAGTATTCGGTGGTCTGCAAAACATGATTGATGGCTTGGCAAACTCTTACAAGCTTTACAAGCCCAAGATGATTGCAGTTTGCACCACCTGTATGGCTGAGGTTATTGGTGATGACTTGGGTGCGTTTATTACCAACGCTAAGAACGCAGGTTCAGTTCCTCAAGATTTTCCTGTACCTTTTGCTCACACTCCTAGCTTTGTTGGTTCCCACATCACTGGTTACGACAACATGATGAAGGGAATTCTGACTACCTTAACAGCAGGTAAGAAGAAATCCGCTAGCAATGGCAAAATCAACTTTATCGCTGGTTTTGACACCTATGTAGGCAATTACCGCGAAATCAAGCGTATCGCTTCCTTGATGGGCTTAGACTACACCCTGCTTTCAGATAGCAGCGACTATGTAGATTCACCCAATGATGGTGAATTTAATATGTACCCAGGTGGTACTAAGTTGGAAGATGCAGCAGATGCAATTAATGCTAAAGCTACAGTTGTTCTGCAAGCTCACTCTACTCCTAAGACCCGTGATTACATCACTAAAGAATGGAAGCAAGATGTAGTCGTTTCTCGTCCTTGGGGTATCAAGGGTACTGATGAGTTCTTGATGAAACTCAGCGAACTGACTGGTAAACCCATTCCTGAAGAACTAGAAATCGAGCGCGGTCGTGCAGTTGACGCAATGACTGACTCTCATGCTTGGCTTCACGGTAAGCGCTTCGCTATCTACGGCGATCCCGATTTGGTTTACAGCGTTGTTGGCTTCATGCTGGAAATGGGCGCTGAACCTGTTCACATTGTGGTTCACAACTCCAACGAAGTATTTGAAAAAGAACTGCAAGCATTGCTAGATTCTAGCCCCTTCGGTAAGGATGCTAAAATCTGGGGTGGTAAAGACTTGTGGCACTTACGTTCACTAATGCGTTTGCTATCAAGATAATTTTAGGGTGTAGCGACAAATTATTTTGTGTAACTGGGGAAATATGCCACCATAATCAGCTTCTACGCACTTAGATTGTATATTATGCGTTAAAGTTGTCAAGAAAAATTATGCTTATGGTGTAAGCGATCGCACTACTTATAATATAGCCGTATCAAGCCTTTGGAGTAGCTCATATAGCAATCTTGTTAATGTAGTAATCTCAGTAATAACACACTATACATATAGTTAGATTTTTTCAGAATCAAATTAAATTACGATAAAATTAGAATATAGCCTCAATGGTCAATATCTAAAAGCCATTGAGAAAAAAGAATTACCTAGTCTCAATTATGAGAGGCTGGTGGATTCTAATTAATGGAGCTACGATTAGCAATTCAATTGGCAGCATCTGTGGTATTGAAGAGTGATGAATTAGAAGATTTAGCTAAAACCATTAACAAAACTATTGTTTAACGTAGCTACAGCAAAAAAAACTGCCTTTTTGAGAAAACTGTATGAATTATTCATTGATAGTTAAATCAGGGCTAATACTTATTGCCTTAGCAACAGAGTTGGTGATTGCTTCTGCTGCACGAGCCGATATAAGTGAAACGGTAATTCAAAAGCAACAGCAGCTAGAACAACAAAGTCAAAACTTGACAAAACAAACATCTTCTCAAAAAATATGGCAAAACTTTAGGCAGCAGCAAGATGAACAAATGCTCCGCCAGCAACAACGATTTGAACAATTTAGATTGCAAAATCAACTCAATCCACAACAACCATTTGGACAACGTAGACTCCAAAATCAATTAAGACAGCAACCCTTTGAACAATTTCAACTAAATCAACAAAGACAGCAAATGGAAACATTGAGACTCCAACAGCAACTGAGACAACAGCAGTAAAGGTTGTGTTGCAAAACTGGGGATGTCAATTCAGTAGGGTGCGTTACGCCGTAGGCTAACTTACCCTACAATTTCAGGGTTTGATGATGATTGAAAATTGCTTATGTGTAGACCTTAGCTCATTTATATTACTCTCTACTTGCTTAAGCTTCTAGCTAATTATACTGAGTGTTGTGATGAAATACAGAAAAGTGGGATGTTGTCAAAGCTAAAAAAATTATTAAAGAGCTACCTAAGCAAAATTAGGTAAAAGTTGGGTAGATCTCCCCTAGCTTTCAGCCAAGAATTGAGCGAAGATAGTTACATAGATAAAAGCGCTGGCAAAGATTTATAGCTGGCATTTAATAAGTGGTTTATATAGCGAAGCCCTGAATTTATTTCGGGGCTTTGTTAGTTTTAACTATAAGCAATATAGAGGTTCATCTAAATAAATACCTGACTATTTCAGCCTGAAAATACAAATTATTCTAAGTGGAAAATTAGCCATTAATTGATAAAACTTTACTATTAAGTACTGGTAATTTTTTAAATCAAACTATAGGAATCTGATTTGATTTTTGAAAAAATATCAATAATATAGCCCAATACGCTTGGGTTAAGTTCATTAGTGATTGATTTTTCACTTATTAAAAAAGCCAGAAGAATTGGGGGATTCTCCCCCAAACCCCCGATTGGGTGACGGTTGCGTCCCCCAAACCCCCTCCAAAATTATTGTTCTGTTTTTTTGTTGAGTAACTAGTACAGAACGGCG
>NZ_JACJQJ010000059.1 GCF_014696615.1 Nostoc linckia FACHB-104
ATCCCTGACCAACCTACGAATACAAAGCGATCGCGCTTCAACCAGTCGTCTAGAACGTCAAACCACCCTCTACTGGGGGCGCGCCCAACTGCGATGGTCATTGAACTAAAATCCTCTTTTTACTAAAATTGCAACGTTTCTAAAGCAGTGCTGTGGGTAATTTTCCCTATTTAAAGCAACTACCGCGAGGAATTAACGTTTTTTTGACAACTTCTCGTAACTTGAAAGCTACTGAGATTCTGAGAAATTACCGCCTAGTTCATTCAGCGTTTCTCAGAGTTATGCCATTACCCGTACCATTGGCTAGTGGTCTAGTTGGTGGTAACTTAATGATTCTTAACTTATCACATCGGTTCGGGTTTGTGACCGATCCACGCAAGTGAATCAGGTGATTTAACACGAAGCTATATAAATATTATGAATATCAGAAATTTTACAATCTGACACAACTTTTCTCAGAAATCTACACAATTGGAAATGGGGACTGGGGATTGGGGACTGGGGATTGGGGACTGGGGATTGGGAACTGGGGAGATGAGGGGGACAAGGGGAAATAATTAAACCGCGAACAACAAATACCGAACCTCAAACACCAAGTACCCATTACCTATTCCCAAAAATCAACTTGCAAGACATACTGCTCAAATGGCAGACTTTTAAAGAGAATATGTCACAGGCCAAGGTAGTTCCATGACGGCATCAACAATTAACAAAGGCAATTCGCCTAACGGCGATCGCTCGGCTACAAGTGTCCTGAAGCAAAACGTTCTCGGTTCTCGTCGGTTTAGCAACTACTGGTGGGCAAGTATCGTTACCCTAGGAGCTACAGGCTTTGTGTTAGCTGCAATATCCAGCTATCTAAAAGTTAATTTACTCATAGTTACCGATCCAACACAACTAGTATTTGTGCCCCAAGGGCTGGTTATGGGGTTATACGGCTCTGCTGGCTTGCTTTTAGCCTCATACCTGTGGTTAGTAATTCTATGGGATGTAGGCGGTGGGTATAACGAATTTAATCAGGAAACAGGAAAAATTAAAATTTTTCGCAATGGATTTCCTGGTAAAAACCGTCGTATTGAGATTGAAAGTCCCTTGCAAGAAGCTCAATCTGTGCAAATATCCATCAAGGAAGGTTTAAATCCCCGTCGCGCCCTCTATTTACGTGTGAAAGGCCGCAGAGACATTCCTTTGACTAGAGTTGGTCAACCTTTATCTTTAACAGAGTTAGAAACTCAAGGGGCAGAATTAGCCCGCTTTTTGGGTGTCCCTCTAGAAGGTTTGTAAAAAATTTTAACAAGAGTCAAGGGTTAAGGGTCAACAGCCAGGATGTCCTGCTTATACCCTTCCCCTCCTTGTTTCTGTGTCAACGATGAACAAGAAAAGAGCTAAAAAACTTAGTAGGTAGCTCTAAATAAAATGTAAAAAATTGTAAAACAGAAATTTAGGATGAGTATAAAATCCCAACTCTAAAAGCTTGGGAAACGATAATATACTCTGGTTGAGTCAGTAATTAGTCATGCGGTTAAAATTTCCACAATTTTTGGTTGTTCTTTTGATTGTTGGGGCTTTGATTTTGGGTGGATGTGCAACACAGCAAGATGCTTCTAAAGCTTCTTCTACCTCAACAGCAATTGAGACAAGCAGCAAGACAAGCACTGAAGCAACCTCTGTATCACAAACTACTAGCGAGAGTATTCCTGGAATGAATGATTTACCACGGCTCGAAGGTCAGGCTACTGTGGTGATGACGGTGAACGGTGCACCGATTACTATCGAAGTAGACGGCACTAATGCCCCAATTACAGCAGGCAACTTCGTAGATTTAGTGCAAAAGGGTGTTTACGATGGTTCAGTGTTCCATCGAGTAGTACGCGATCCCCAACCATTTGTAGTTCAAGGGGGAGATCCACAAAGTAAAGACCCCAAAGTTCCAGCAAATAGACTAGGCACAGGTGGCTATATTGACCCTAAAACTAAGAATGAGCGCTATATTCCCTTAGAAATTAAGCCCAAGGGTGCAGCAGAACCCATTTACGGTAAGACTATTACTCAGCCCCCTGCGTTGAATCATAAACAGGGTGCAGTAGCAATGGCGCGATCGCAACAACCAAACTCTGCATCTTCCCAGTTTTACTTTGCCTTAGCAGATCTAGGTTTTCTAGATGGAAACTATGCTGTTTTCGGCAATGTTACCGAAGGGTTTGAGGTGGTGAATAAAATTCAGCAAGGCGATCGCATTGAATCTGCTAAAGTCACCAAAGGCGCAGAAAACTTAAAAACTCCTGGTTAAGATTGAGAAATTGGGTAATGGGTAATAGTTTTTCCTATTACCCATGACAAATTTAAAATCCCAAATCCCAAGTCCCAAATTGGTTAAGGTTGTTGTCACTGGTATTGGTCTAGTTTCTGCCTTAGGAGATAGCTTAGAAGCTAGTTGGCAGAAGTTAATCGCAGGTAAATCTGGAATTAAATTACATCAACCTTTTCCACAACTAGAAGCATTTCCTCTAGGGTTGATTGGTGAACAACCAGTGCAATTAGAACAGCTAACTCAGTCCGTTGTGGCTGCGGCTTTACAAGATGCTGGTTTATCGTCCCCTTTACCTGATTGTGCTGTAGTCATTGGCTCAAGTCGTGGTTATCAAGCAGCTTGGGAAATACTCGCGCAGCAAATGTACAAAAGCGATCGCGTTTCATCTCCCTTACAAACTAGAGAGATGGAAAACTGGTTGAATACTTTACCACACATGAATGCGATCGCTGCTGCCAGACAAATTGGTGCTACTGGGAGTGTTTTAGCGCCAATGGCTGCTTGTGCTACAGGAATTTGGGCGATCGCCCAAGCTACTATGCTAGTGCAAACTGGACAATATCAAAGAGCGATCGCCGGAGCCGTGGAAGCACCGATTACCCCCCTAACTTTGGCAGGGTTCCAGCAAATGGGCGCTTTAGCAAAAACTGGCGCTTATCCTTTTGATTTGTACCGTGAAGGTTTTGTGTTAGGTGAAGGCGCAGCTGTTTTTGTGCTCGAATCAGCAGCATTAGCAAAGCAGCGACAAGCCAAAATTTATGGAGAAGTGCTAGGTTTTAGCTTACTCAACGACGCATATCATGGTAATGCTCCAGAACCAGAAGCTAAAAGCGCGATCTCATCCATTAAGCAATGCCTAGAGCGTAGTCATCTTACATCAACAGATATTGATTATATTCATGCTCATGGTACAGCTACTCAGCTAAATGATCGCACAGAGGGTATGGCAATCAAGCATTTGTTTAGCCAAAAAGTTGCAGTGAGTTCAACTAAAGGAAGTACAGGCCATACCCTTGGCGCTTCCGGCGCTTTAGGTGTAGCTTTTTCACTCCTAGCCTTGCAAAACCAAATTTTGCCCCCTTGCGTAGGATTGCAGCAGCCAGAGTTTGATTTAAATCTAGTAACCACGGCCCGTCAACATCAGATTCAATCTGCCCTGTGTTTCAGTTTTGGCTTTGGCGGTCAAAATGCAGTATTAGCTTTAGGAAAACAATATTAAGAAAACTTGTCAAGGTTTGGAGAGACGCTATGAATTGCATCTGTACTCAAAGGTCAAGGGTCAAAATTACCGATTACCGATTACTCATGACCAATTGTATTATTTGCAACCACTGAAAGCGTATAATCTATTGCTTTTCACCTGCAATAAATTACCATTGCTCAAAACCTCAATTAGTTGAAATCAGAGGTTTTTAAAGACTACATGAGGTAATGTTAAATTCTGCGTAGCTACACTAATGAACGGGAACAATACTCCTGTGATTTCGACTGATATCACAGTATAAAACCTGTCTCCAGGTCATACTATATTTTCACTTCCCAATGATGCAGTACTTGTAGAGTCTATTGATTACCCCAGTTGATTGCTGCCACAGTTTTGGTTTATCAACAACTAGGGGACTTTTATATTTACATAAATAGTTGAGAGGAGATTTAGGCATGAATTGGATCAAGCGGCCTCTACTTTTCGTAGCCTTTTCCGTACCTTTTCTTTTGGAAATTGCTACTATTCCTACTTTAACAACACAGGCACAAGCCCAAGTTAACCCAGCATTGCTAAGTCAGCAGCAAAAACAGCCTTGGCTAATCAGTCAAGGTTTTAAGCCACCTCAACGAGGATTACCACCAGCTAGTGCTGGTGGTGCTACTCGTGGCTCCAGCTATTGTGTACAGAAAAATCAATTATTAACACCCTTATTGCCGAAAGAGAATTTAGGGTTAACCTTTGCTGAACGGCCTACCTTTTTCTGGCGAGTGCCTGCATCTTCTGTGAAAACAGCCCAGTTTGTTATCTTAGCTGAGTCAAATAAGGATAATACTGATGATGATGTAGTTTATGAAACTACTTTGAATGTACCAGCTAAACCTGGGATTATGAAATTTACGCTTCCTGCAACTGCTGCTCCTTTAAAAGTCGGTAAACGCTATCACTGGTATTTGACATTAGTTTGTGATGAGCAAAATCCCACCAGAAATCCTAATGTAGAAGGTTGGGTTGAACGCGCACAGCCTGAAGCAACGCTAACCAAGGCTCTACAACAAGCAGATGCGTTCAAACGTCCAAGGCTCTATGCAGAAGCTGGTATTTGGCATGAAGCACTAACCAGTTATGTTGAGTTACGTTGTAGTGAACCGAATAATTTGAAGGTTAAAGCTGATTGGGGGCAATTTTTGCAATCAGTTGGTTTGAAGGCGTTGGCAACAGACCAAATCATTGATTGTTGCTCAAGTAACAAATAGGTTTTCACAACAACCTAACTTATCAGTGTTATAAAAGCTGCTACCGCTGTTTTTAAGCGTGGTGTTAGCTTTTTTTTGTGAATCATTATTAGCCAGCGCTTTGGAAAGTAAACCTGACCTAGGCGGCTGGCATTAGTTTGAATCTGTCCTAAATTGCTAAAGCTGCAATCAATAATTCACGATGCATTAATGCACGATCTACTAAAGACTGAATTTGCTCTGAGGATAATGGATTGCCACTGCCATAATGCTCTATCCAAGCTTTAATAATGATGTTGGGATCGTCTGGTAAATTCACCAAATCCCATCCAGGCATCGATAAATCTTCCATCAAACGATTTACTTTGGGATCGTAACTCAGGGCAAAACAGCGACAACCTTCAGCCGCAGCCATAATTAAACTGTGTAGGCGCATCCCGATTGTCATCTCTACATGGCGATACACACCTTTTAAAAGTTGCGGATCTTCTAAACACATAATCTGGCTAACATCTTTGAGTTGTGGTTGAATTGCCTCAGCAATATTTAAATCTTCACTTTTTTGAAAAGGCAGTAACAAAATAAAAGTTTGTGTAGCTTTTTGAAACTCAACCAGCGCCTGCGTTAAATTTGCCAAGCGTGTTTCTGTCAGTTGTGGATGCGATCGCAAAGTTACAGCAACTTTGTGAGCAGGTAAATCCGTAAGTCCGGGTACTGGTTTAGCTTCCAAAGCCCAAACCGGATCGGGAGCAAGAATACAAGGAATTTGCCAGTCAGATAACAAAGCTGCACTAGCGCGATCCCGTACACTCACTTTCGTACAAGCAGCAAAAGTTTTTCGTGCTAACCAACGAGTTTGGGGACGTTTCAGCGGCCCAATTCCCTGACCCCAAGCAACGGTTTTTAAGCCCATCATTTGGGCTAATGCCATCAGTCCCCCATAATAAACAGGGCTAATGGTACTAGTAACATCTTGGATTAAACTCCCACCACCCCAAATAAACGCATCACAAGAACGCAAAGCTTGCAGTACAGGTAAAAAAGCCATGCGATCATAACTTTCCACACCATAGCGATCGCGGGTTTCTTCAGGATTACCAGAAAGCACCACAGGCGTGACATGAGGCGGTAGCATCTGCAAAAGCGTTGCTAGTAAAGCTTCGTCACCACCATTCCCTTTTCCGTAATACCCAGATAATAAAGCCCGCATCGGTTTCATTTTAGATTTGAGATTTTCGCTAATCAAGTTTAATTGACCTTGATTATCTGCTACTTACCCAGATGTTAGGTGAAATGGCTGGCATACTTCCCGAAAAATCAGATTTTTCTTGTGGGAAGATGGGGGATGGGGGATTGGGGACTGGGGATTGGGGAACTCGGGGCCCCCTCTGGGGATAAGGGGTAATGGGGACTGGGAAAACAAGGAAGAAATACATCCTTGTGACCCTTGACCTTTGACCCTTGACCCCTAACTATTGACTTTTCGGCAACCTTATGAATGTGCTTTCAATTCCCACCTGGATTATTCATGTTTCTAGCGTCATTGAGTGGATTGCCGCTATCTGGTTAATCTGGAGTTACGGCGAACTCACTGGTAACCGTACTTGGTGGGGATTGTCCTTCGCCATGTTACCCGCTTTAGTTAGTGCGATGTGTGCTTGCACTTGGCACTATTTTGATAATCCTGAATCTTTGGAATGGCTGGTAACACTTCAAGCTACCATGACCTTAGTTGGTAATTTTACCCTTTGGGCAGCTGCCGTTGGGATTTGGCGTTCTGCCAAGTCTGCTCAAAAGGGAATTAATTCTGTTGCAAACCAACCTATCAAATCAGAGCGATGATATCTAAAGATGCCCTTTTTGCCATTTCACTGTTTCCTTATTTGGGTTTCTTGTGGTTTATCAGCCGCAGCAAGCTAATGCCACGTTTAGCTTTGTATGGATTTTACGGCACTTTAGTTTTTGTGGGTATCACCATCCCAGCGGGAATTTATGCCAAAGTCCATTACAAAGAGGCTTTAGCAAATGTCGATTGGCTACACGGTGGTGCAGAGCTGTTCTTGACCCTGTCTAACATTTTGATTGTGCTAGGTTTCTGGAAAGCTGTAAAGCAGTTAAAAGCGAAAACTTCCACGGAAAACACTCAAGCATAGGGTTTTGTACTTTTAGTTAGTCAAGAGTCGAAAGTTGTTCCAGAGTAACTTTCGACTCTTGTACAGACGCGATTAATCGCGTCTCTCAAATTCTTGACTGTTGACTCTCTTGAAACATAAATGTTTGGGCTAGCCTAAGATTTTTTTAATTACGAATTTAGTAATTATTTTTTGAGGATGAGGTAATGGATGTAATTCCAGCAATTGATTTATTAGCAGGCCGTTGTGTAAGACTTTATCAGGGTGACTACGATCGCTCGCAAGTATTTAGTGAAAACCCAGCTGATGTTGCAAAGCAGTGGGTTGAGCAAGGTGCAGCTAGGCTCCATGTAGTAGATTTGGATGGTGCGAAAGCAGGTAAAGTTGTCAACTTGGAAGCTATCGAAGCGATCACACAAGCGGTATCAGTACCAATTCAAGTAGGCGGGGGATTACGTGATCGCGCTAGCGTGGAGCAATTATTTAATATCGGCGTACAACGCGCTATTCTGGGAACCGTTGCTGTTGAACAACCCCAACTAGTACAACAACTTTGTCAAGAATTTCCGGGACAAATTATTGTTGGGATTGATGCGCGGAACGGATTGGTAGCAACTCGCGGTTGGTTGGAAACCTCGGAAGTTTTGGCAACGCAATTAGCTGTACAAATGCAAGAATTAGGAGCAGCCGCGATTATTTACACTGATATTCACCGTGATGGTACTCTCTCAGGGCCAAACTTAGAAGCTTTGCGAGAACTCGCTGCTACAATTTCCATCCCCGTAATTGCTTCAGGTGGAGTAAGTTCAGTTACCGATTTGTTGAGCTTGTTGGTGTTGGAACCTCAAGGCGTAAATGGCGTAATTGTAGGGCGTGCCTTATATACTGGCGATATTGATTTAAAAGAAGCATTGCGTGCGATCGGGCCTGGTCGTATTCAAGATATTCCCCCAAATCTGGATTTTACTAGCTTTGCTTAACATTAGCTCTCTTTTTGGAGAGTAAAAGTATCGGGATGAGAGCTAAAACACATCTAATTTGCATATCAAATTTTATCAGTCTCTTGTGGGGTGGACATCTGACTCACCCAAATTCTGCAAATGAAATGCTAATTAGCTGACAATTTTCTTCCCCATACTTTTACTACAAATTGGGATTACCTTCGAGTCGTAATATATATTTCGCTACCAGCTAGTAATTTTTGGCAATTTTCCGGATTCACAATTTATACGCTTGTAGTTCAATTTGTAGAGAGTTAACAAACAAGGAATGTATTGATTATGACTCGCAAAAAACCTCGTGATAATGGACATCCCCCGAAAACTGAAACTGGTGCTATCCAGTCTAACATCAACAAAAATAACCCTCAACAGCCAACTCAAAAACTGAATAAAGCACGATAGTTATTGTTAGTAGTTTGACTAATATTTTAATTTCAATTTTCAATTCTAGTATTTAATTTTTACACATAATGGGTTTCCTCTTTTGTAGAGACGTAAAAATGATAACGTCTCTATTTTTTTATTTTTAGATATTTAAATTTTTAGGAAGATAAATAAATCTCCAGCCAAGCTATACAAAATCAGGTTTATAACTTTATCTGAACCAGATTAAAATATAAAGTATTTGCATATTTTCCGTAAAATCGGCTGCACATAATGTAAATTTAAAATATAGATAATTAATGCCTAGCTATGTCAGGTTTATTCCTATGTACAATCAAGAAGAAAACTCCAAGCAACAATCAAACAAAAAAAATCAGTCTAACGAAAGCAGCAGCCGGAAACAACCGTTAAATAAAGGTATTCCCAAAAAAAGAGAACATTAATTTTGCATGAAACCAGTGAATATTTATAATTACACTATTTTATAGAGACGTAAATTAAATTACGCCTCTACATTAGTTATCAGGGTATAATCACTTCACCGTCAGGAATGTAATTTTTACTTCTCAACATCCAAAGTAATCTTATTTATTTTTCACTTGACTTTTCGCCTGTTCTAAAGCTATTTCTTTAATTGCCTGATAAGAATTCACATTGGCAGTTCCTTCAATAGCTTTCACGGCTAAATCTTGCACTTGTTTGAGAGCCGATTCTAGTTGTTTAGTCAGATTTTGTAAACGCGTATCTTGATTGCTAATAGTCTGTTCTAGAGATTGCAATCTCTGTTCATAAAAACGCTTCTGTCCTTCTACTTCCTTACTGTATAAATCTGACTTTATTTTAGCTTGGTAATAGGCAATACCTTTACCTTCTTCTGTAGCTTTTTTAATAGCTGCTTCCTTATCTTTAGGGAATGCTTCTACTTTTACTTTTAACTCTTCAAACTGCTTTTCTTGTTCTGCGATCGCTTTTTCTCTCTCATTCCATTGTTTTTCTGTTTCTTGCTGAAATTCTTCTAGTTGTTGGTTTAATTCTTTTTGCTGCTGCTCATATTCATCTTTTTGCAATTTTCGCTGAAGTTCTAAATTATATTTGTATTCAGCTTCATCTCGTTGCCGCGTTTTTTTAAGATTTTCATCTCGCTCTTTAATTAATCTGTTACTATCATCCTGCTCTTTTAACCAAGATTTTCTCTGCTCATCTATTTCCTGTAATAATTCTTCTTTGCGCTCTGTAAACTCTTCTTGATAAGTCTTAGAATTATCCTCATAGCTGGTAATGAGAGTATCTAAGATATCTTCCGAAATTTCTAAATTATGTAATTGCTTCAGTTCTGCTACTTCTTTTTCTACAGCTTCTCTAATCTCTGCCAATTTTGAAGCTTGCGTAGTTAGCTGTTCTGATAATTCATTCGCTGCACTACCAAAGCCTAACTGAATTTTAGCTAGGCTTTCAATTGTATAATTCATTCTTTGCTGAACAGTAGATGGCGCATTCATAGCAGGTTTTGGCTCCTCTTTTGGCTTTTCTTTAGTTACAGCTTGTGCTTCTTTTAAAGTTTGGGTAAGTTGTGATTTAACTGCTGCTGTTTCTTTGGCTAATTCTTCATAAGCTTGAAGAATTTCAGCTTTAGTATTTTTATCTGTTGGTTTTTTAGCTACCACAACAAACCTCCATCGAATCCAAATATAATTTTCATGGCTAACAACCGAAGATTAGTGACTATTTAGTATTGGAACCATCAAAAGCTCTCATTGCTAAATCTTGAGCTTGCTTTAATGCAGTTTGCAGTTGAGCAGAAATTCCTTCTATTTGCTCAGTTTGTTTCTTAATTGTTTCTTCTAAAGATTGGATTTTTAATTCGTAACTCTGTTTACTAGATTCCCAATCTTTTTCAAATAAATCGGCTTCCACTTTAGCCTTTTGGCTAGTGTCTTTAATTGCTTCTTCCCTAGCTTTCTTAACTGCTTCTTCCAACTCGTTAGGAAATGCTGCAACTTTTTGCTGATATTCTGTAAACAAAGCTTGACGTTCGGTCAGAATTTTTTCCCGTTCAGCCCAATTTTTGTCTTTCTGCTGAGTAGATTCTTGAATTTCTCGTTCTAGTTTGCGCTTCTTCTCTTCATAAGCATCAGTAGTCAGTTTTCTAGTTGTTTCCAACTTATACTGATATTCTTCTGTTTCTGTTGCACGTTGTTTAGCTAATAACTCATTGTAAATTTCTAGTGCTTCTTCGTATTCAGATTGGTCTTTCTGCCACTCTTTACGCCTAATGGTAATTTCTTTTTCTAGTGCTTCTCTCTTACTGGTAATTTCTTGTTCTACTACTCTTAATCTTTCTTGGTGTTCCTGAGTTAAAATATCTAAAGCATCCGCGACAATTCTAATTTGCTGAAGGTCTTTTAACTGCTGATTGGCAATTTCTATACCTCTATTTAATTCATCTAATTTAGAATTCTCTTTGGCTAATTTTTCTGATAGTGCAATGACAATGCTGCCAAACTCTAATTGTAAATCAGCTAAACCTTTAACAATACTATCAACAGTGTATGTAGAAGCAGTAGCCAGAATCTCTTGGTTTTTTACCTTTTCGGCTTCTTCTTGTTTCGTAGCTATTTTTAAGTCTAATTTTTTTCTTTCTGTAAGGATTTCTTGAAATGCTTGCACTATTTGTTGTTTGCTATCTTTGATTGCAACCGTAGCCATACTCCAACTCCTTAAACAAGCAATAATTTGTGTGTAGCCAGTCATACTCTGACTTACTCTATGCAGACATCAGAGTAGCCTAAAAATAGGGATTTTTCACCCAGTGTAAATGCTGAAAGAAGCATCAAAAGACACTTACCAATTCCCTAGTTCATCTGTAACAAGAGCTTTTGTTGTCTTAAGAGTAGAATTTTGAGTTCATAGTACTTATGTACTATATATAATAGTACTGAAAAAAATCTGCTATTGTCAAGAAGTAAATGCAGGTATACAAAAATTTCAAGATATCAAGTTACTGCAAATACTCTTGTCAGCTTGTAGGCGCAGTGCTTTATAATATGTTGGTTTCTGTGATTTATGTTACGTTTTACAAACTAGGGCGCAATGCCTAGGCTGTAAATTCACGGAAACTTAATAATTAATTGATTCAATCATCATCTTGATAGCTGCACAGACACAAAAATTTTGTGATATCTAATGTACACTAGCGAATCTACCAAGTTTCCTGCCAAAGCGGATATAGGGCAAACAAGCCGCATTCTAGTAGTAGAAGATGAAGAATTAATCCGAGAAATGCTATTGGTAGCACTAGAGGGTGAAGGCTATGAAGTCGTAACTGCTACTGATGGGCGATCGGCTGTGGAATATATCAAAAATTTTGAACCCAATTCTGGGGAGCTTTCCTTTGATTTGGTAATTCTAGATTTAATGCTGCCCCAAATCAATGGATTAGATATTTGCCGCTTGCTGCGTCATCAAGGAAACCCAGTACCGATTTTGATGCTGAGTGCCAAAGGTAGTGAAACTGACCGTGTTTTAGGGTTAGAAGTGGGAGCAGATGACTATCTGACCAAACCCTTTAGTATGCGGGAATTAGTCGCTCGCTGTCGCGCTTTACTACGTCGTCAACGCTTCAGTACTTTGCCGCAAATACCGATACTTAAGTACAAGGATGTAAGTTTAAATCCACAAGAGTGTCGAGTGCTGGTTAGGGGTCAAGAGGTGAGCCTATCACCAAAAGAGTTTCGTCTCCTAGAACTGTTTATGAGCTATGCTCGTCGGGTATGGTCGCGTGAACAGTTACTAGATCAGGTTTGGGGACCAGATTTTGTGGGTGATAGTAAGACTGTAGATGTCCACATTCGATGGTTGCGGGAAAAATTAGAGTTAGACCCCAGTCGTCCTGAATACATTGTGACTGTGAGAGGTTTTGGCTATAGATTTGGATAATTGGTCAGGATAGTTGTTAGTTTTTAGTTGTGATCAAGCAACTAATGACTTAAATGTTTTTATTGGGATTTTCTCTGGGTTTAGCGGTAGGGATTGGATTTTGGATTTGGCAACAGGTTCAACTGAACCGCTATTTAGAGCGAGTAGTTAAACCTTTCAATTCTCCTTCTTCCAAAGTAGCGCTGCCTTTAATTCCTCGCTTGCGGCAGGAAATTACAATGGTGAGGGAGCAGAGGCAAGATTTACAGCAATCCCTAGAAACTTATCAAGATTTGCTGGATTTTGCACCATTGGGATATTTGCAGGTGGATGAAGAAAATCAACTGCTGTGGTGCAATCAACAGGCTAGAGAAATATTATATTTGGAGCGTTGGCAACCGGGACAAGTGCGTTTGTTACTAGAATTAGTACGTTCTTATGAACTTGACCGCTTAATTGAGCAAACTCGCGATTGTCAGCAACCAAGGGTAAAAGAGTGGGTGTTTCACCCCCCTTGTGAGAACCCGGCAGCAATGTTAGAAATAAAGTCTCTGGCTATCCGGGCATCTAGCTTTCCCTTATCTAAGGGACAAGTGGGAGTATTTTTAGAAAATCGCCAACCCCTGCTGGATATGAATCAAGTAAGAGATCGTTCTTTTTCGGATTTAGCTCACGAACTCAGAACACCGCTGACTTCGATTCGTCTAGTTGTAGAAACTTTACAAAATCGCTTAGAACCACCATTAGATCGTTGGATTAACCGCCTGATGCAAGAAGTTGATCGGTTGATTAACTTGGTACAAGGTTGGCTAGAGCTAACTCAAATGGAAACAGATCCCAGTATTCAGTTGCAGCCGGAAGCTGTAGAAGTGCGATCGCTCATTACATCTGTTTGGGAAACTTTAGAACCATTGGCACAAAAGCAGCATCTTCATCTTAAATATTCTGGAGCAGAGAACCTCTGGATTAAAGCAGATCGCTCGCGCATATACCAAGTTTTTCTCAACTTGCTAGATAACAGCATCAAATACAGTCCGCCTTGCACAACGATTGAAATCCAAGCTGAAATCCTGTCAGCTAAAGATAGTCTAAGCAAAAATTCTTCTGCTACAGCGTTAGAAATTAATATCATTGATTGCGGTGTTGGTTTTGCAGAAGTAGATTTACCCCATGTTTTTGAGCGTTTTTATCGAGGAGATCAATCACGATCTCGCGATCCCATACAAGAAAGTAATTCTAGAACGGCGATCGTTGGTAGTGGTTTGGGTTTAGCGATCGTACGACAAATTATCCTCGCTCACGGTGGTTCAATCAAAGCCATGAATCATCCGGAAACAGGCGGTGCGTGGATACAACTACACTTCCCTGAGATGATGGCAAATACGCCAAGCCAAGACTATAGTTAAAAAAATATCTTCACGTTTGAAAATACAAGTGTGAAAGCTATCGTTTATCCTCCCAATCCCGATCCAACCCAGCTAGCACGCGCCATTAGGCGTTTAGAGCGTGATGTATTACGCATGGGTGCTTTAGTGGAACAATCGTTTCGTCTGAGCCACCAGGCATTATTTGCGCGCAATTTAACAGCAGCAGAGGAACTTCCTCAATTAGATAAAAAAATTGATCGCTTTTATAGACAAATAGAATCAGACTGTACAGCAATCATGACATTGCAAGCACCAACGGCCCAAGATTTGCGGCACTTGAGTGCTTTTATGCAGCTAGTGCGAGATTTAGAGCGGATTGGGGATTATGCTGAAGATCTAGCTGACATTGCCATTAAACTTTTTCCTTATCCACCTCATGCTTCTTTACCAGAGATTGCTGTCATGTCTCACCATGCTCAAGCTATGTTAGCAACTAGTTTGGTGGCTTTAGCCGATTTAGATGAAGCAGGTGGACGGAGTATCCAGCATTTAGATGATGCTGTTGATAATGCCTATGAACGCCTCTATAACACTTTAGCCTTCCAAAAGGATGTTCCTGGTGTAGTCGAACCCATTGTCCTTTTAGCTCTGGCAATTCGCTGTTTGGAACGTATGGCAGATCATGCTACTAACATTGGTCAACGAGTAGCATATATCGTTACGGGTCAACGCTATTAATTAGAACTACAAAATAACTAAATTAGGGATTGGCAATTCATGTTACTTGCGAATCCCTAATTTTTTTTAGATGCATTATAGAGTTTCTACCCTGAAAATAGGGTTTAGAGTAAAAAGATTCTTATGTGTTTGTTTTGTAATATATTATACACGAGTTAAATCTAGTACTATATTACGCGCATTTTGGCAAAGCTAATAAAAAAATCAATTATCAAAGTTAGTTGGCCAACATAGATTTCACTAAAAGCTTACCTATTCTTAAACTTGTAACCTTAGAGTTAAGCAAAGATAGTAATAAATAGTTACATAAATAACTCAGTGGTACTTTTGCTGTCATATATAAAAATTTTAGAAAACAGCAGCTATACAAAGTCAAGCTCAATCTTTATACACTAACAACATGTATAAATTTTTATATTCTATCAAGACTGCTGAATGAACTTCAAGGATTGATTTTTAGTTTTCTCTACAATGATTCTATTTAGTTTTATCTATATTCTGAATTAGTTAAGCGAATAGATTACTTGCAAGATGTATAAATTTCGCTCACCAAAAAGCACTAATATTAAATTAGGACAGGAAGTAAAAATATATCAATAGAAATAAATATCTAAATAATCATTTATTGTAATAGCTTATTGATTTTATTTTGAAAGTATCACACATATAACTCATTAAAAATAATGAGTTAGGTTGCCAAAAAATTAAATTACTGCTTGGTTACCAACGATAAACATTATGTTGGCTAGGTTTCTATCAAGCACTCTTAACTGTAGCAAAACCACTTTCTGAATGTACACTAAAATTTCTGCCCTAGACTCTGCTATTACATCTCATAATTCCACTATCAATGAACAGTTAACCCAACGGCTATTTACTCGTCGGCAAGTTATTCCCCCACGTAATGAGGTTCTGTGGCGCATAGAACGTGGAGCAGTTCGGACTTTAACTTGGAGTGAAGACGGAACATTTATCACTTTGGGTTATTGGGGACCAGGTGATATAGTTGGTTATCCTTTGTCTAAAGTGAAACCATACCAAATAGAATCTTTAACAAGTGTTGAACTAAGTGTAGTGCCGCCTCATGTTTGGTATCAAGATATTGATGCTTTATTATCCCATATTCAACAAGCAGAAGAGCTATTAAGCATAGTACATCGTAAACCAATGTCATTGCGCTTATGGCAATTTTTAGTATGGCTAAGTGAAAAATTTGGTTGTGATGTGGAACAAGGCAAACTGCTTGATATTAATGTGACTCATCAAGAAATTGCAGAAGTTCTAAATACAACAAGAGTAACTGTAACACGACTTCTACAACAATTTGAAGAAGAAGGAAAACTTTTGCGCCATAAGCGTCAAATCATTCTGCGATTGACGAATAAATTTATGAGAGAATAAGGTAAAATAATTTTGCTTGGTTTGATAAAATCAATGCTGAATTCATTAAGTAAATTCCCTAGTTATAAAAATTTTAGGGAGCTTTACTAGAAGCTAATTAGTTTTTAGGTGTGAGTGCAAGTAAAACAATGACAAAAGCATTCTGGAGTCTTTTAAAGATTAGTCCATTGGTTATGGCGGCTACATTTGTAGCTGCTAACAGTACCTTGGCTGCTGAAATTAACGAACCTGTAAATGGTGTTGCTCAGATCTCCCAAGAGTCCAACAGCATGGGGCAAGTGACATCAGTTTCACAGTTTTCTGATGTACAACCTACAGATTGGGCATTCCAAGCTTTACAATCTCTCGTTGAGCGCTATGGCTGTATTGCAGGTTATCCTAACGGCACTTATCGTGGTAACCGTGCTTTGACTCGTTATGAATTCGCCGCAGGTTTGAACGCTTGTTTAGATCGGGTAAATGAGTTGATTGCTACAGCTACGGCTGACTTGGTAACTAAACAAGACTTAGCTACTTTACAGCGCTTACAAGAAGAATTTTCTGCTGAATTAGCTACCTTACGTGGTCGTGTGGATTCTTTAGAAGCCCGGACTGCTGAACTAGAAGCTAATCAATTTTCCACAACAACTAAGCTAGTTGGGGAAGCAATTTTCAGCGTTTCTCAGCCTTTCGGTGATACAAGAGCTGACAATGGTAACCCCTTAAATGCCAATACTGCTTTCTCTGACCGAGTACGGCTGAATTTATACAGCAGCTTCACTGGCAAAGATCAGTTACAAATCCGCTTACAAGGTCGCAACACTATATCTAACCAGACTGTAACTGGTACCAACATGACCCGCTTAGGTTATGACGGTGGTACTAATAACAGTGTTGAAATTGATAAAATTAACTATGCTTTCAATCTCAGTGATGCAGTACGGATCAAGGTTGATGCTACTGGTGCTGAATTGAATGAGAACGTTAATAATTTCAACCCTGACTTTGCTAGTTCTGGTAAAGGTGCTTTATCTCGTTATGGGCGTTTCAGCCCTATCTATCGCCAAGGCGGTGATGGCGCTGGTGTAACGGTTAATGTTAATCCTAAAGGGCCTTTGACTTTTAGTGCAGCTTACATATCTCAAACTCAAGGTACGATTGCGGCTAGTAATCCAGGTGATAACAGTGGATTATTTAATGGAAATAGCACCTTTTTTGGTCAAGTAGCTTTCAAGCCTAACCAAGCTTTGAATGTGGGCTTTAGTTATGCCCGTACTTATCAAAATACTCCCAACCTGTTCCAATCTACAGGTAGTGCCTTTGCTAATAATCCTTTTGCCGGTGCACGTACTGAAGCTAACCACTATGGTGTGCAAGCAACTTTCCAACTTAGCCCTCAATTAGCTTTGAGTGGTTGGGGCGGTTATACCACTGCTGATGCTGTAACTGGCCCCAGCAGAAGCGCAGATGTTTGGTATTGGGCAGCTTCCTTGGGTGTGAGAGACTTTGGTGCCAAAGGTAATGTTTTGGGCTTGATTTTTGGTCAACCACCTAAAGTAACTGGTGGTAGTGGCGGTATTGGTTCAGAACAAACTACCTCTTATCATTTAGAGGGTCTTTATAAGCTGAATGTATCTGACAATATTCAAGTTACCCCAGGTTTGTTGGTAATCTTTAATCCAGAGAACAGAAATAATACAGATACCATCTACGTAGGCACTCTTCGTACTACCTTCTCGTTCTAATTTTGGTAATTGGTTAGAAGTAAGCTGTAGGGTGGGCATCTAGCTCATCCTCAAAAAGATTACAAAAATTTTTCTTTGTATTAAGCTGTCCCGGTTTAATACAAAGAAAATCATTAACCAAGTAAGTATAAAAACTTATCCCGCCTTGAGGCGGGTTTTTTGTTTGTAGCAAAATGACTATAGAGGATTAATATCTCGTTGATTAGACATATCTGTTGGCGGGCGATCGCTACTCCAAGCCCACCATGCATAACCACAATGACAATTATAAAATTCCTGCCATTTGCGGCGATGGTCTTCTGTCATCACAGGCGATCGCCGATTTAGCCAAACTTGTAATGCTTCTCGGCTACTAGAGTTACAGTTTGGACAGCAAAATTGATGAGCGTGAATTGCCTTATTCGTCCATTCAGGAGGGGTGGGGGCGAAAGCTTCCATGTAGTTCAAATCTGATTTTTAATGGTTATTCAAAACTGTGAGGTTTTGAACTTCTATACCAACGGGTACCATATAATCCCGCTACACTACACACTTACTGGATTGATGACTCTGATAACTGTGTTTGTTCCTTTAACAAATAACAATGTGCAGAGGGTTTCATGTGATTAGCCATTACACATCAAAGGTTAGCATGAAAAGTTAATTGTTGCATAATTGAATACTATATTTATTCTGGCTAATTATTAAATTTATGGAGCCAACTGCAGAAATTCGCCGCTTGTTAGATGTAATGCCTGCTTCTGCACGAATGCTGACAAAAATTGTCAGTAAACCGCAACAGGCAAAGGTAATTGATGCTTCCTTCCCACTTCCTTGGAATCAAGAGCGGCCAATATATATTAATTTTGATTTATGGTTTCGTTTGGGAAAATCACAACGGGATTTGTTGTTGTTGCAAACAGTTAGCTATTTGACGGGGATAAAGTGGTTTAAACCTAATATTTATCAAGGTGTGCTAGTCGCAGGGCTTTTAGGTGGGCTAGTAGAATCAACACAGTCAGATGTTGTAGGCGTAGCGATCGCAGTGGGATTAAGTGCGATCGCTGGTTTTCGTATTTGGCGCACGAACCAATCTCCAGAGTTAGAGTTAAATGCTGATGCAGCTGCAATTCGCATTGCTGGGCGGCGAGGTTACTCAGAAGCAGAAGCTGCAGCGCATTTGTTATCTGCAATTGAGACAGTAGCCAAAATTGAGGGGCGTTCTGGCTTAAGTTTTAACGAATTGATTCGTTGCCAAAACTTAAGGGCGATCGCAGGTTTATCATCTGTGGGATTACCAAAAAGTTATATATAGTAAGCTGTTACGGATTTACCTTACACATTGTTGCTTTAAACTGATCCCGAGTTTAATATTACCCATGCCCAATGCCCAATGCCCTATTTAACATCAGTGACTCGCCAGCTAAGTTTCAAGTTAACCCAGAAATTCCAAATGGTAGCGACTGCGATCGCAATTAAGTTAGCAATGTAGCGGTTAGGCAGGATGAAGTTAAATACTAGATTCAAAATCAGTACATTTAACACTAGTCCAGCCAAGCAAATTACATTAAATTTCAAAAAGCGCTTCAAACGTTGTCGCCATTCTTGCTGCTTCATAGAAACATCAGCGAATGTCCAGGCATCATTCCACAAAAAATTGTTGAAAATTGCAATTTCTCCTGCAATGATTTTGCTGCGAGTCAGGGGTAAGGCTAAGGTTGTAGGATCACTCAGCAAATAAAGCATTGCCATATCTACAAAAACGCCACTTAACCCTACCAACCCAAAGCGCAGAAATCGACCAATTGGGAAACCCATGTTTTGACTAAATTGGCTAACTCTTCCTAAACGCCCTGTGGAAAGGCGCAATTTGAGTAGGTGGTGTAAGTAATCGACATATTGCTTCCATGTCACTTTGCTTTCACCTTCTTTGCGTTCGCAGAACACATAGCCTACTTCAGCAATTTCACGAACACTTCCCCGCCCAATTACCTCTAACAGAATTTTATATCCTACAGGGTTGAGGGTTACTCCGGCGATCGCATTTCGACGCACCATAAAATAACCACTCATGGGATCGGACACTCTTCCCAATACACTTGGTAAGATAATTAATCCTAAAACTTGAGCGCCACGAGATAAGAAACGCCTCACAATACTCCAACTACTGACACCGCCTCCGTCTACATGACGGCTAGCTAGGGCCAAATCTGCACCTTGCTCAATCTCAGTTACTAATTGCGTTAATACCTCGGGTGGATGCTGTAAATCTCCGTCGATTACCCCGAGTATATGCCCTCTTGCCGCCTGCCAACCGCGAATTACTGCTGAGGACAAACCCCGTTCCTGTTGTCGTCGCATTACCCGCAACTGTGGGTAATCTTCCATCAGGGATTGCGCTACTTCCCAAGTACGATCTGGACTATCATCGTCTACCACTATTAGTTCATAGCGTCCAGGAATGCACTCATCCAGTACTTGGCTCAAGATTTTGACAACATTCTTGATATTGTCGCGCTCTTTGTAAGTAGGAATTACTAAAGAAAGAAGAATGGCTTCGCCACGTTTATCTGCAATCTGAGGAGGCAATTCAGGGATTTGTAATTTGCCAGTTGGCATTGGCAATAATAAATCAGGTTCACTGTGAAGCATTAAGCAACATCCAATAGAAAACGAGTATATTAACGGACGCTTATTTTAGTTATTAACTAAATTTGTTTCCTAATCTACACTAATATTAATCCTCCTGATAATTTTACGATACTTTTTATACAAACTTCACCAAGTCTATAAATATATTTTCGTATAAAGTTGATTTTGAAGTTTAGTTCTATTTAAGTTTACTCAATTTTAGTCATAAATTAAAGGCAGCTTTAAGTACTTACTTAATTTGTCAGATAGGATTGGAAAAATTACGTAATAAGGATATGTTGCTATAAGGTTTTGCTAGGCTAAATTCAGTTTATAAAGCTGTGTGCTAATTTTATAAATTTGATAATTTAGAATATCGATGAATAATATGTTGTAAATTATCTAACCAAATAATTAGATATCCTTTTTTCATATCACTGCTCCTAAAAATATACTCTTCTCATCCTATCTCTGCAACTAAACTAAATTCTTGTAACTTTTGCATAGGGTACACGTTGCTGTGATGGTTACAACAATTGAGAAAATATTTAATTATTTCATAAATTTTTAGCTAGACAGCATTTTTTAATAAAGAATTTAAACCATGCCATATATCAAGCATTTCTTAGAAAAATATTTGCCTTTCCAAGGGCTAAGATTTGTAATAATAATTTTATTAGCTTTAGGAATATTTTTTCGGTTTGTCAATCTTGAGAGTAAAGTTTACTGGCATGATGAGGCATACACTTCATTAAGAGTTTCTGGTTACACTAAGTCGGAGTTCGTCCAGCAAGCTTTTATTGGACGTGTCATTCCTGCTCAGTTTCTGCAAAAATATCAGCAAACCAATCCTGACAAAAGTGTAGTCAATACAATTAACTCTTTAGCAGTTGATGACTCTCAGCATCCTCCTCTCTATTACGTCATGGTTAGATTATGGATGCAAGTTTTTGGTAATTCAGTAGCAGCTACAAGAAGCTTATCAGTAATCATCAGCTTGCTAGCATTTCCTTGCCTTTTTTGGCTATGTCTAGAATTGTTTGGATCACCAATAACTGCATGGATCAGTGTAGCCTTACTGACAGTTTCACCTTTTCATGTAGCTTATGCCCAAGAAGCTAGACAGTTTAGTTTGTGGACATTAATTATTTTATTAGGGGGTGCTGTACTACTGAGAGCAATCAGGCTAAATACTAAGCGGCTGTGGATAATGTATGCTCTCACAGTAGGACTCGGATTATATACTTTTTTGTTTTCTGGATTAGTAGTACTTGCCCATAGCGTTTATATACTAACTCTTGAAGGATTCAAATTAACAAAAAAAGTTAAATCTTATTTCATTGCTACAATTGCTGGATTTTTAACTTTTATTCCGTGGATTTTTGTTATTGTTCATAACTTATCTCAAGTAAATGAGACAACCGCTACTGCTCAAGCTAGGCAATCATTGTCAAGCTTAATGCAAAGCTGGATTCAAAATATTAGCTGTTTATTTGGTGATTTCTGGCGTTATGAGCAATATATGCCAGATTTGAATTTTCCAGCCTTGCGTTGGGGTCGATTTTTAGTGCCATTCTTACTAATTTTGATCATATATTCCTTCATATTTATTGCTCGAAAATCTCAGTCAAGAGTATGGCTATTCATTTTTATTTTAAGTGCTGTACCTGCTTTTGCTGTGATATTTCCTGATTTAGTTATAGGAGGTAAGCTTAGTGCCAGAGCTAGATATGTTATTCCCTGTTATGTTGGCATTCAGCTAGCAGTTACCTATTTATTGACGCATCAAACTATATTTTCTCAAATAAAATTTCAAAAATTTTGGCAATTAGTCACAGTCATATTAATATCTACTGGCGTTATTTCCTGCACCATCAGTTCGCAAGCTGAGACATGGTGGAATAAAGGTAGCTATGAAAATGTTCAAATAGCACGTGTAGTAAATCAATCAGTCAAGCCGCTTTTAATTAGCAGTACAAATTCTCTAAATATTGGCAATGTAATGTCTATTAGCCACCTGCTAAATCCCACAGTAAATTTACAGTTATTACTGGGAAATAATCCACCTCAAATCCCTAGTGAATTTAGTGATGTATTTGTATTCAATGTATCGCAAGAAGTGAAGAATGCAATGGAGAAAGATTATAAATTTGTCAAAATTGAGAAAACTGATAAACTCTGGCGATTAGAAAAGAATGTAATTTAATTAGAAAAAATTAACTAACTTAGTGAAATTATGATGAAGCAGAAACAGAAGAATTGGATTTTAGGAATCATACTCATACAACTGGTTGGGCTGATATGTTTAGCAATTTTGAATTACAAAAATTCTTTAGGAAGTCACGATATTAATATTTATTACCAATACTCCTTGAATATATTAGAAGGTAAAGTGCCTTATCGAGATTTTAATGTAGAGTATCCTCCGTTAGCACTTTTAAGTTTTTTATTACCACGACTACTGACATTAGGATTGTCAAATAATTACCATGTATATGTCTGTTCTTTATTGCTGATAAATATAACAATTGTCAGTCTAAATTCACTGCTTATTCTGAAAATTACAAAAAGCTATTATTCTCAAAATCAACAAATAATAGTACTAATATCTTATACGTTATGTTCTTTCTTGCTCGTGCCAATAATGCTCTGGCGTTATGATTTATTTTCTACATTATTAACAGTTCTAGCTTTATTCGCTATCATATCTGCTCGTCCGAGATTAGCAGGTATTTGTCTGGGATTGGGTATCGCAGCAAAGTTGTATCCTTTAGTTATGCTACCTATTTTTGCAGCATACTATTTAGCTCATAAAACCTACCGGGCAATATTAAATTTATTTTTTGGTGCTTTGGGAGCAATTACTTTTAGTTGTTTACCATTCCTAGTTATTAGGAATAGTAATTTTTTGTCATTCCTCAGCTATCATAAAGAACGGGGTATACAAATAGAATCATTACCAGCAGGACTAATTACTCTAGCCCACAAATTTGGGGTCATAGAGGTTCAAACAGTTGGTAATTATGGCTCTCGTAATATTGTTTCTCCACTAGATGAGAGTATCTTACACGCCTTACCCTGGCTATTTATAATTATGTATAGCATCATATTACTAAATAGTTTCTATCGGTTTCGTCAAGAACGTTATCAAAATGAATTGGTAAAAGTAACTGCTTTGGCGGCTTATACAGTGTTGTCATTGTTAATATTTATTATTACCAATAAAGTTTTTTCTCCTCAATATTTGATTTGGATACTTCCTTTTACGGTAATTTTAAAACCACGGGAAATTTTGTTAACTATATATATTTGTCTCACTACCTATATTATGATTTCGGTTGGCAGTTTCCGTAATTTGGATTATGCAAAAATTATCTGGCTCAATGTCAGAAATGTTCTAGTTTTAGTATTATGTATAGGTATGTTTAAAGAATACTTACCTAGCTCATTTGATGCTGTATTTCAGCGCAGCAAATCTTAAATCATCTGTAATAGAGGCTGACACCATCAAAACCCAGACACGGAGTAGCTAATTTCTTGTCAAAATAAGAACTGTGGTTTTGTCTGATGAAATGTGGTTATTCAAACTATCGATGATATTCTCAACCGTGCCCTTAGCGGGGATGATATATCTCCCGCAGAGGGAGTAGTATTGTTGAAACAAACAGATCCTGAGGCGATCGCAGCTATTCACAACACAGCCGATCAACTCCGCCGTCTACAAGCAGGTGATACAGTCACTTACGTAATTAACCGTAATATTAACTTTACTAACATCTGCGAGCAGCACTGTAGTTTTTGTGCATTCCGGCGGGATGATGGCGATGATGGTGCTTACTGGTTAGATTGGGCACAAATTTTGGAGAAAGCTACAGATGGCGTGCAGCGAGGTGCAACGGAAATCTGTATGCAGGGGGGGTTAAATCTACAAGCCAAAATCAACGGTCAATCTCTGCCTTATTATCTCAAGTTGGTAGAAACTATTAAGCAGGAATTTCCCCATCTACACTTGCACGCTTTCTCGCCGCAAGAAGTGCAATTTATCGCCAGAGTTGATGAGTTAAATTATGCTGATGTGATTGCCGCTTTGCGGGATGCTGGTGTAGGCTCAATGCCAGGAACTGCAGCTGAAGTGCTAGATGATGAAGTACGGCGAGTACTATGTCCAGAGAAGATTGATACAGCTACTTGGCTAGAAATTGTCAGTACAGCCCATCAATTAGGCTTGCACACTACTAGCACTATGCTTTCAGGACACATCGAAAGCGTAGAACAGCAAATAGGACATTTAGCAAAATTGCGATCGCTCCAACAAACTGCGATTAAAAATGGCTATCCTGCCAAAATCACAGAGTTTATTTTATTACCTTTTGTTGGGCAAGAAGCACCCAAACCTCTACGCCGCCGTGTAGGACGAGATCAACCGATTTTGGAAGATGCGTTGCTATTGGGTGCGGTGGCACGGATTTTCCTAGGAAATTGGATTCCTAACCATCAACCGAGTTGGGTAAAGCTGGGGTTATCTGGCGCAATGTCAGCCTTAGTTTCCGGTTGCAACGATATTGGCGGCACATTGATGGAAGAACATATTACCACTATGGCAGGTGCTGTAGGCGGTACCTGTATGGAAGTAGAAACATTACAAACAGCGATCGCTTCTTTAGGACGACCTTACCAACAAAGAGATACTTTGTATCAACCAGTATGAATCAGGACTAAGGCAACTGCTTGACATATTCGAGTCATTTGGCATTTGAAACGGGAGGACTTTGACTCAAAAAATATGACACAGAACTGTATTGCTATAGGTAATGAAATCCAAGAAAAATTTTATTTTTGATGCTTCATCCTTTAGCCTTCATCCTTACTCATGATCCCCAAGATACCAATCCAAGATAGTATTGACGTTGATTTAAGAGTTGTTTTACTTAATGCTTATGAAGCGCTATTGGTCGCGTCTGCTTGCCCTGCTTTTGGTTGTAAGCATCAGCTTAATGGGCTGTTCTAGTCCTGATAGTTTAACAGGAGATTATCGTCAAGACACCTTAGCGGTAGTCGGGATTTTGAGAAATGTCCTAGAGTTATCAGAAGACTCACCAAATAAAGCAGCAGTTCAAGCAGAAGCGCGTCAAAAAATAAACGATTTTTCAGCTCGCTACCAACGGGCTAACTCTGTTTCGGGTCTTAGCTCTTTTACTACGATGCGAACAGCTTTAAACTCCTTAGCTGGACACTATAGCTCATACCCCAATCGCCCCGTGCCACAAAAGCTCAAAGACCGCCTAGAACAAGAGTTTAATCAGGTAGAAGCAGCGCTAAAACGTGGTGCTTAACTATTCTCACAAGCAAAGTCAATAGTTTCCCATCAATTGAGACTATTGGCAGCTTTGTTAAGTTTAGTTGAATCAGGTAAATTGCCTTTGAATTTTGCAAAAATCTGCTAAAAGAAAATTCTCTATAGCAAATTTTGGCAAATAAATTTGATTTACTTGAATAACAAAATGCGGCAACTGAAATAGGGGTTGAGGAGTCTTTCACAATTAGGCTTCAAAACCCCTATTTTTTTATCATAGATTGCCATCTATGTGAACCTGAGTTAATTCTTGAGGTCAATGATTATTCCTCTTGTACAAGTTGCTTTGCTAAGAGTTAGAGAAAAAATTATTGGGGAAAGAATAATTCTATTTTTTTGTCAGTGACTTTACCTTTATCCTTGTCCAACTTATATAAGAAGTCTACCGTTTTGCTTTGCTACCTTGAAGTATGTCCAACCGTCCCGTGAAAGTCACCAAGTCAATCTTATTTTTTCGCCGCCTGTTAGCTGCTGTTTTTAGTAGTAGTTTATTAATTCCCAACTTTGACCTTCAACCAGCACAGGCGCAACTTGTAGAATACTGCCAATTATCACCTACCGCAGCACAATCAAAAGAAAACTTACGTCTTCTAGCACTTAGAGGCAATCCAGATGCCCAAAAGCGCTACCAGCAGATGTTAAAACAGCAGGCGAAGGAATTACAGGATTGCCGTAATCGTACCTGGCCGCAAATCCAAGCAGTTTGGTTGCGTTTGTATCCCTGTGACATGCAGCCGGGAATACTTGACAAAACTATGGATAGAATTGTCAACCTTGGCTATAACCAAGTTTATTTGGAAGTGTTTTATGATGGCCGGGTACTTTTACCAGCAGCGTCTAATCCTACAATTTGGCCTTCTGTGATCAACACTCCAGGTTCACAAAAAGTAGATCTCCTCACAACTGCTATCAACAAAGGTAGGCAAAGGGGTTTAAAAGTTTACGCCTGGATGTATACTGTCAACTTTGGCTATAGCTACGCCAATCGTCCAGACAGAGAAGGGGCGATCGCGCGTAATGGCAAAGGTCAAACTAGCTTATACGTTGTCGATAATGGCACTCAAGTATTTATTGACCCCTACAACTCACAGGCAAAACGCGACTATTACCAAATGGTGCAAGAGGTGGTGCGCCGTCGTCCAGATGGATTGCTATTTGACTATATACGCTATCCGCGGCAAGCAGGCAGTGATTCTATCGCCACTAAAGTGACAGATTTATGGTTATTTACTACTGCTACCCAAGAAGCTTTATTTCGTCGTGCCCAAAATAATAAAGGCTTAGATTTAATTCGCCGCTTTTTGAGTAAAGGATATGTAACTGCAGCTGATATTGCAGAGGTCGATCAACTTTATCCGCAAGATGGAGAACCTTTATGGCAAGGTCGAACTATATCAGCAGCGCAAAAATCAATTCTCAATCCTAACGACAAACAACCGCTTTTGCAGTGGGATTTGTGGCAGCTAGCTGTTGCCCATGCTATGCAAGGTATCCTGGATTTTGTCGCCTTGGCAAGCCATCCAGCACAGCAACAAGGTATTCCCTCTGGAGTAGTGTTTTTCCCTGAAGGTAACCAAACTTTAGGTCAAGGTTATGATTCGCGCTTACAGCCTTGGGATCGCTTTCCCAGTTCCATGCAATGGCATCCTATGGCTTATGCCAACTGTGGTGATGTCAGTTGTATTGTCTCCCAAGTACAACGGGTTTTGAGTATGGCAAAACCGGGTACACAAGTAATTCCTGCCTTAGCAGGTAAATGGGGAGACTCGATTAGTAATCGTCCATCATTGGAAGCACAGATGCAAGGACTCCGCAAATTTGCCCCCCAACTCAAGGGAGTGAGCCATTTTGCCTATTCTTGGCAGTATCCTGAACATGATGGCGATCGCAAATTCTGTCGCAATAATTAATGGCTGTTTGTATTTTTGTGTCTTACCAAACTATGTCAAATTTTTAGAGAAAAGGGGAAAGGTGAAAGGGTAAAGGTTGCCCTTTTTTCTCTTACTTTTTCCCTTCTGAAAATATTTTGTACATCATTCTTATTCTCTGCTAATTCTGATATTCTTAACTTTGCCAGTCACCTAGTTGAGTAGTTAAAAAATAACGGACATGGTCAACAAATTCTGGCCCCCATTGTCTAGTACCATGCCCCATTCCTGGGACAGCATAACAAGCACCATCGGGGAATTTCTCAGCACAGGCATGGGTATCTCGAATCCGCACAATGGGATCGTTAGCACCAACTAAAAAGCGAACCCGGCGCGGTAGCTTGACTTGCTCAACATAATTCATGGGGTTGCATTCCCAAGCATATTCATCATGATATTTAAGATTTTTGGCTAATTGTAAAAGCCTAACTACAGGTGTTAAGTCAGGCTGTAATCTAGTTAACAGCCTGGCGGCGAATCCACCCAAAGGTGAGGCGGCTAAATCAGGCAATAACCAATAGCCCCAACTGTTAGCAAAAGATTGCAGATCGGCATGACCAATAGCACCTAACAGTCTGTCTCCCAAACCCTTCGCTGTAAACGCGTAGGCAGAAAGTAAAACTCCCATACTTACCCCAAACAAAGCCAGTCGGCGATCGCTGAGATGATAGCGATCGCCACAAAAGTTATGAATACTGGCAATGTTACTGGCAGTATTGCTAAATATACTCAAAAGCAGTGCCGTATCAAAGGAAATATTTTGAGCAATTAATGGCTGAATCTCATTTTGGATCTTAGCCGTGAAGCTGCGTACTAAGCTGCGTTCACCAGCAAACGGGGTATCAAATAAAGCGACAGCAATACCCATTTGCGTTAGTGTTGGCACAATAAAAGCATTCCAGCCATAAGGGGCACTCATACCCTGTAAACCAATCACCAGAGGTGTTTGCTGTAGTGGGCGATGTGGTGGTAAAAACACAGCTACGGGAAAGCCGCTTAAACGTTCATCAATATCAGCTATCCCAGTATAAGGATATGGCTCATAAAACCAATAGCGATCGCCATTTACACCTGCAAAATTAATTTTATCTGGCCCATAAATCGGCATACTAGAAGCTAGGGAATAGAGGATAGGGATTCAAGAGTAGGAAGAAATATTTCTATGCTCTTGTTATAGGCGATCGCTATTGTCAAAAGTTCCATCTGTAACCAGTTTATACTTAATACTTCAGCCTTCTCCTATCAAAGAAGCTACGCCAACAGCCTTTAGTTAAGATGTCGTTTAACTCAGTTGATGAGATTTTAAGTGTTCTCGAACAACAAACTCAGTGGCAAGAGCAACCTTTTCAACGCTTGCTGCAATGTTGGGCAGAGGTGGTTGGTACAGTCGTTGCTGCACATACTCGACCATTGTCGATTCAGCGCGATGTATTACGGGTGGCGACTTCTAGCGCTGCTTGGGCGCAGAACCTCACTTTTACACGTCAGAAGCTAATTTTGAAGCTGAATGAAAAGCTGCCCACACCTTTGGCGGATATTCGCTTTTCTACAGCTGGTTGGCAGTCATCTCCAGAACCAGAGAAGCCACAAATAACGGTTTTACCAAGGGAACATCCCAGTTATGTAGGTGATGAAACTAGTTCTCCTGATGATACAAAGTCTCATACTACTAATCCAAATGCAGCTTTTGAGCATTGGGCAAAAGTTATGCAAAAGCGATCGCATAGTTTACCGCTTTGCCCTCAGTGTCAGTGTCCTACTCCACCAGGCGAACTTCAGCGTTGGCAGGTTTGTTCTCTGTGTGCGGCTAAACAGTTGTAGAAAATTTGGTTCTCAAACCCTGTCCTCCTCAATTTGACCCATTTTCAACTATAATTATTCACCATAGAGGTATCTCCAACTCGCGGTTGATAATCCTTGTAAAGCTTATAGTGTATAAATTTGAGCTTAATGGAGAATAGGGAACTCGAATCCCTGACCTCTGCGGTGCGATCGCAGCGCTCTACCAACTGAGCTAATTCCCCTTATCAAAGATTTTAGATAGCCAAATCTGCATATTCACCATTTTCTATTTTATCATTTATCTGCTGTTGGTTGTAACTCTTTTTGGGAGAAAACTTCCTGCACTCGTTCTAGTTCCAAATCAGTGAGATAATCAACAGTCCAATTACAGCAGCGCTGAAGCATATGAAAGGGATAGGTATTGGCTACACCAACTACCTGCATTTGCGCTCTTTTCGCAGCTTGAATACCAGCTGGGGTATCTTCAATTGCTAAACATTCTTGTGTTTGCAGATTTAAGTCGGGATATTTTTGGTTGAGACGCGTTACTGCCAACAGATAACCATCTGGTTCTGGTTTACTGGTATTTATATCGTCACCCGCTACTATGACTGGAAAATGTTCAGCTAGTTGCGCTCGTTGTAGTACTATATCTATTTCTTGGCGAATTGCACCACTGACTAACCCAAGTTTGAGATTATGGGAGCGTGCTTGAAATATCAAGTCGTCTATACCTGAGTATAAAGGTAGTTTTTCCAGCTTCTCTAGTTCTTGGGCATACATCTGCCCCTTTTGCTGGAGCAACTGAGTTAAAAATTCTTCGCTGAGGACTCGACCGCGATTATATAAAAGTTCTTGAAAACAAGCTCGGTCACTCCGTCCTAAAGACGCTTGACGTTCACTGTCCCGTTGGGGTTGGAGATTTTCTTGAATGAGAATCTCATCTATCAAGCGCAGGTGGATTTCTTCATCTTTAATGATGACACCATTAAAATCAAATAAAATTGCCTTTAAACTCATGCCTTTATGCCAAAAACTGGAGAGCCAAGATCCTCTAGATCCTGATTATCGATTGTGCTATCTGTTGATTTTGATACCGACTGTTTAACTGTATTGTATTTAGTTACATCGACTTTTGATATGGGTTTTACGCCGCTAGTTACTTGATGCATCCACCAAACATCTTTGTCTGACAAAGCTGAAAATCCAGCTTTATTCATGCTCTCATGGAGATTGAGAGTCGCATAGTCACGAAGATAAGGCTCTTCAAACACATCTTTGAGCCATTCTAACTGACGTAGGGCCTTTTGATTACTATCTAAAATTAATACTTGTCCACCTACTACCAGTAATCGGAAGCATTCCTGCAAAATGGCTTGGGATACTGCTATGGGGATTTCGCGAAATAATAAAGAAGCTGTAACTAAGTCAAAAGAAGCATCCGGGAAAGCTGTTTTTTCGGCACTACCATGTCGCCACAGTATGTCTAAACCCGTATTTGTAGCTTTATTTTCTGCCATTACTAACATATAAGCAGATAAATCTAAGCCGATGACTTGGGCTTGTGGGAAAGCCTGTTTTAACATCAAGGTAGTAGAACCTGTTCCACAACCCAAATCAAGTATGCGTCGTGGTTGTACCTGAATCGCATCAATCACAGCTTGGCGGACAAGGTTTTCGTGAGGGGCCAGCAGATATTGAATTATCGGATCGTAGGAAACTACTACTTTGGGGTTGAGATAACCACCCTCAATGCCACGAAATTTATAGCTACTGTAGTAAGAGGGTACGATCACATCATCTCTATGAAAGCGATCGCTCTGTTTTTTCCAATCAATACTTTGAGCATAACGCTCTAATCCCTCTTCATCAATTAAAAAGCTGACTACAGGGGATATTAAACGTTCCCAGATTTTATGTTGAGGAACCGCCATATAATTACGCCAAATCGTGGATGGGTGATTGAAACCACAGTGCTATTATTTACAAATTTTAATATATTTCTCAGAAATCTGCTTTGATTTGGGAGCGCTGCCTTTGGCTTCTTTCCCAGACGCTACGCGAATGCTAACGCAGATTATAATTCCTGATTCATGACAGCTTTTATGCTGGAGTTGACATTTTTAGAATACAGATACTACATTTGTAGTATAGGCTAATTCAAGCTTCCCAAAACTGCTAAAGCTTCCTCATTGTGTGAAACTTAAGCAAAAACTATTTTATATATAAATTGATACAATAAATGATGACAAAAATACGTAATCCAGCCTTAAATTTTAAATTACACTCAAGAACTAGAAATTAATAGAATTATGCCCTACGAAAAATTAGAAATTTCTGCACCAACACCAGTATTATCTTGGGCGAATCACGCTTTGGGTAATGAAGAAACCAAAATGGCTAAGAATGTGGCATCACTACCATTTGTATTTAAACACGTAGCTTTGATGCCAGATGTACATTTAGGTAAAGGTGCTTTAGTAGGTTCTGTACTTGCTACAAAGGAAGCAATTATACCTGCTGCTGTTGGTGTGGATATTGGTTGCGGAATGGCGGCGATGAAAATGCCATTTACTGCTGAAAAACTTGAAGGTAAACTCAAGAAAATTCGCTTAGATATTGAAGCAGCAATTCCTACTGGATTCAACGAAAATAAAGAAGTTGAAAAATCTGTTACTAATTGGCAACGCTGGAGTGACTTTAAAGATTTGCATCGTGGTGTGCAAAATCTGGAAAGTAAAGCAATGAAACAAATGGGTTCTCTGGGGGGAGGTAATCATTTTATTGAGGTTTGCCTCGATACAGAGAATTACGTTTGGTTGATGTTGCATTCTGGTTCGCGCAATATTGGCAATAATTTGGCACAGTGCCATATAAATACAGCGAAAGAATTAGCGAAGTTGGCAGGGAATAATTTACCTGATCCAGATTTAGCAAATTTTGTAGCTGGTACTCCAGAATTTGAAGCTTATTGGAACGATTTACAATGGGCGCAGGAATATGCACGTTTCAATCGTGATGTGATGATGGCGCGATTTAAGCGGATTATTGAAAAACATCTTGTGGGTGGTAAGTCAACTAAACCTTTATTAGTAGTAAATTGCCATCATAATTACGCTGAAAAAGAAGTACATTTTGGCGAAGATGTGTATGTAACTCGTAAAGGTGCAGTCCGCGCTCAGACTGAAGATTACGGTATAATTCCTGGTTCAATGGGAGCCAAATCTTTCATTGTTAAAGGTAAAGGTAATGTTCATAGTTTCTGTTCTTGTTCTCATGGTGCAGGACGTTTAATGTCTAGGAATAAGGCAAAGAATGTCTATACTCTTGATGATTTAATTGAGCAAACTAAAGGTGTAGAATGCCGTAAAGATGAAGGCGTATTAGATGAGATTCCTGGTGCTTATAAACCAATTGATCAAGTAATGGCAAATCAAGCTGATTTGGTGGAAGTTGTAGCTACACTCAAACAAGTTTTGTGTGTCAAGGGATAAGCCTATTTTGAATTTAGATTTTGGAGTGAGAATTACCTGCTGCACCTGGATTCTACCAATTTGAAAAAAGAATGTGACAGATTGTAGGGGCAATGCCTTGCACTCTAGAATATATTGCTCTTGGGTTAAGCTCATTAGCGTCACTTATTAAAGAAGCCAGATCAATTGGGGGATTCTCCCCCAAACCCCCGATTGGGTGACGGTTGCGTCCCCCAAACCCCCTCCAAAATTATTGTTCTGTTTTTTTGTTAAGTAACTAGTAGAACAACAATCCCAAGATGCTCAACAGCAGTCTGAAATTATTCAATATGTGCTAAAGACGCTGATTGGCAAAGCAAAGTAGGGACACAAAAGTTTGCTTCCCTACGATGATTAGCGGTTAACTGTACTCATATCAGCATAGCGATCGCCTGCGGCTGTTCCTTTGGGTGCAACGGCTTCGATTTGGCTTAAATCTTCCTGAGTTAAGTTAATTTCGGTAGCAGCAATATTTTCTTCGAGATATGTACGGCGTTTTGTGCCAGGAATGGGAACGATATCTTCTCCTTGCGCTAACAGCCAGGCTAAAGCTAGCTGGCTAGGAGTTACGCCTTTAGCATTGGCGATCGCTTTCACTTTATCCACTAATTCCAAGTTTTTGTGGAAATTCTCGCCTTGAAAGCGGGGAGCATTGCGGCGATAATCATCAGGGGCGAGATCGTCAGGACTAGCGATCGCACCTGATAAAAAACCACGCCCTAATGGACTGTAGGGAACAAAGCCGATTCCTAATTCCCGCACCGTGGGTAAAATTTCATCTTCGGGATCGCGACTCCACAGAGAATATTCTGTTTGTAGGGCGCTAATTGGATGCACTGCATTTGCCCGGCGAATTGTGCTAGGCGCAGCTTCCGAAAGTCCTAAATAGCGGACTTTACCTTGCTGTACTAACTCCGCCATCGCGCCTACAGTATCTTCAATTGGCACATTGGGATCTACCCGATGTTGATAATAGAGGTCGATGACATCAACTCCTAAGCGTTTCAGCGAAGCGTTACAAGCTTCATGGACGTATTCTGGTGTACCACTAACACCTTTCCAGCCACCATCTTCCGTGCGGACATTACCAAACTTAGTTGCTAAGATTACACTGTCTCGACGGTCTTTAATAGCTCTGCCAACTAACTTTTCATTAGTAAATGGGCCATACATATCTGCAGTATCTAAAAAATTCAGCCCCAATTCTAAAGCGCGGTGAATAGTAGCGATCGCTTCTTGCTCATCTCGTCCACTATAAAACTCCGACATTCCCATACAACCTAGTCCTAGTTGGGAAACTTCTAGCCCTTGTTGACCAAGTTTTCTTTTTTTCATATCATCTCCTATTTGTTATTAGGTATGGGGCATTGGGGTTTGTTATTCTTACATTGATTAATTCGTAAAAATAACTTTAGTAATAGCTTTTATGTTTTAACTGCGATCGCATTGCGGTTTCATCTACCTTATGGTGCGAGACAAAAACAGGGTTTTTGTTGTAATAATCGCAATTGGCAATTTATTAGTATAAGGTGCAGGTGCGATCGCATTGGTTTGCATCGTTAATGTCAAGCATGACAATGGCAATGTATCGGCTTGCATCGTTAATGTCAGGCGTGACAATGGCAATGTATCGGTGTACATCGTTAATGTCAGGCATGACAATGGCAATGTATCGGCTTGCATCGTTAATGTCAGGCGTGACAATGGCAATGTATCGGTTTACATCATTAATGTCAGGGGTGACAATGGCAATGCATCGCTTTGTTATGTTTTTTGTTGTAATGGGCACATTAAATATATGATTTTGCTTATATATACTTATGTCAGCACAAGACCAAACACGCCGTCTATCGCCTCAAGCAATTAATCAAGATATAACTTCATTCCACGGTTTGCAAACCATCAGCACATACACTACAAATCGTACTGATGCTTCGGCTGCACATTTACAGCAAGCTTATCAAAATATGTTGGCACAGCAACAAGCAAAAAATGAGCAATCAATTTTATACCAGGCTGCTGCTGATGCGGCTCGATTAGCAGAATGGGAATTCCATAATGCGGTGTTAGCTATGAAAGAAGTAGTACTTGGACAATACGGAGCAGACAGCGAGCAAGCGCAAGCAGTTGGATTTAAGAAAAAATCAGAGCGCAAGCGGCGTATTCGTCACAATTAAAGCATTAACAAGAATGCGATGGTTTTCTAATTTAACCTTTCTTTAATTCTCTATGATGCGTTACGCTTCGCTAACGCATCCTACGCCTTAATACGCCTTAATTTTTTGAATTTTAATTTGCTATGACTAACTATCGGCGAATTGCAATCGCAGGTGGTACTTATTTCTTTACTCAAGTTACCCATGAGCGTTATCCTTGGCTATGTTATGCCAATGCTCGCGCACTACTGCGACAAGCAATTATAGAAGTTCGCCAAAAATATCCATTTACAATTGATGCGCTGGTACTTCTACCGGATCATATTCATTGCATTTGGACATTACCGCCAGGAGATAGTAACTATGCTACACGCTGGCGACTGATTAAAACCTACGTGACTAAAAATAAAACCCGCGATTTAGAAATTGATACCAGCATTAATGAATCAAGAGAGAAGCGAAGAGAAAACAATCTTTGGCAACGAAGATTCTGGGAACATTGGATTCGTAATGAGGCAGATTTTATCCATCATTGTGATTACATTCATTACAATCCGGTAAAACATGGATTTTGTTCTACACCTAGTGAATGGCCATATTCTAGTTTTCATCGCTTTGTAGCACAAGGTATTTACCCAGCCAATTGGGGAGAAACCCCAGCACCAAAATCGTAGGATGCGTTAGCGCAGCGTAACGCATCTTATATATTAATGTTTAACGTCGCTTCATCAATCAACCCCGTAGGATGCGTGATTAACGCATCCCACCAGTTCTAAGGAGTATTAGGAATCAATCTTCCGCAAGGATAAGTTGCTGCTTGCTGAGATGCATCTTTTGCAACAGCCGCAGGGATTTGATCTGATGGTTGTGATTTAGCTGCGAGATAATCTTGTCGCAGTGTTTCCACAATTGCATCACGCTTGTCATACAGTCGCTTCAATGGGCGAGGCTGACATTGTTTGAGGACGTATGCTGTTACTAATGGTAAAGCAATCGTGCTGTCGGTGTAGCAAACAATGGTGCTGGGTAACTCTTCTGGGTCAATCTTACCCCAACTTACAGCTTCCGAAGGTGTTGCCCCAGATAAACCGCCTGTATCAGGACGTGCATCGGTAAACTGGACAAAGTAATCATGTCCTCGTTCTTCTAAGCCTAGTACTTCGTGAAGTTGCGGTTGAGTTTGTAGCAAGAAGTTCTTAGGACTACCACCGCCAATAATTACCGCCGCACTTTTACCTTCAGCTTCACGTGCATTGTAGGCGATCGCAGCTGTTTCGTTTACGTCAATTGAAGGATCTAATATTAACTGTGAACCTTCCAACGCTAAAGCTGCAACGTTCATCCCAATTGAACTATCGCCAGGAGAAGAAGTATAAATGGGTACGCCATATTCATAGGCTGTAGCTAGCAAGCAGGAATTTTTCACACCCAATTGCTTTTCGATTTCCCAAACATACTTACCTAACAAATGGTGAAACTCAGCCGTTCCCATACGCTTTTGGAAAGGTTCAGCTTGGAGAATCTTGCGGATAAACGCATCGGTTTCTAACAGCACATCGTAACCGAAAATAATGTCATAAATTCGGATAGTTCCTTCCTGGCGTAACTTTACATCATCCAAAAATGGATTACCAGCGAAGAGTTCAAAACCTAAGCCATAGTGCATATCATGATAAAGATTTGCACCAGTACTAATCATCCAGTCAATAAAGCCGTTGCGAATCAAAGGTGCAAGGACAGAAACACCAAAGCCGGCTGGTGTCATTGCACCAGAAAGACTGACACCCACAGTTACACCATCAGTTAGCACCTCACGACTCAGCAATTGGCAAATTTCCCGCAACCGCGCCGAGTTGTAAGCAGTGAAGTAATTATCAATCAAATCAACCACTCCAATATCTGCTGACATTGGTATCGGTGCAATTTTTTGACCTAGCTGTTTTGACATTTTGAGAATCCCGAAAAGTAAACGCGCCGAATCTAATGTTAAGCTGTTACGCATTTAAATTGTAGATTTACTCTTCAGGGTTATTCTTCGTCATTGGTTATTAGTCATTTGTGTTTGCTTCACTCTTCACTCCTCATCCTTTGCCTTTAACTTAACGAAAAGCTTAAGTTAGCAGCTTAAAACCTTTATCTTTACTGGTGCAGTTTCAAGATTGATCGGAAACTTTAGTTAGCAATAGCTAAAGAACTCTAACTTTAGTAGTGCTTTTTCGATATTGTTCAGAAACATTAACTAGCAATTATGTAGAGATTAAAAGTTGGTAATCAAAGTCAACGTAGGATGCGTTAGCGATAGCGTAACGCATCGATGCCATAGCTGAGATTTTTTCAGAAATCAAATCGGATTTCTATCGATGAGGATTAATCACAAACAGCAATTCTCAGCAGACGTTCACTTTGTACATCCCCATAGCGTATTACGAACTACGAATTACAAATTATTTATTAAGGTACTCAAACTATGACAAGTTCAATTATCAATCCTGTTGAGCGTCCTGAAATTACGCAACAACTATCAGAAAATATTATTCTCACAACCGTAGACGATATTTACAACTGGGTGAAAATGTCCAGTTTGTATCCGTTAATGTTTGGGACAGCTTGTTGTTTCATGGAATTCATGGCTGCTTATGCTTCTCGCTTTGATTTGGAACGATATGGAATGATTCCCCGTGCAACTCCGCGCCAAGCAGACTTATTAATTACAGCTGGGACAATTACCATGAAGTATGCGCCGAATTTGGTGCGGCTTTATGAGCAAATGCCTGAACCTAAGTATGTCATTGCAATGGGCGCTTGCACAATTACAGGAGGAATGTTTAGCATCGATTCTCCTAGCGCAGTGCGCGGTGTAGATAAGTTAATTCCTGTTGATGTTTATATTCCAGGATGTCCACCTCGTCCAGAAGCAGTGATCGATGCAATTATCAAATTGCGAAAGAAAATTGCGAATGAAAGCATTCAAGAACGCCATCTCAGCGAACAAACTCATCGTTATTACAGCATTCCTCACCAAATGAAGCCTGTAAATCCTGTGAATGATGGTAAATATCTCAAAAGTTCAACCCGGGAAGTTCCACCGCCAGAACTTGCGATCGCACCAGGGTTACAATTACCTTTAACATTGTCAGAAACTCACAATTCTGAACTTCCCCCAGCTTAAATGATTTATACTGCCCTAGCCCATTCTGATACAGAAATTGAGCGTTGTTTTGCTATCATGCAAGCGCTTCGTCCCCATCTTATCGCTGGTGATTTTGTGAATCGCATTAGAAGACAAGAGCAGCATGGCTATCGTCTTGCTTATCTTGAAGATGAAGGGAAAATTAGGGCAGTAGCAGGATTTAGAATATCTGAAAGCTTATCTTGGGGTAAGTTTCTCTATGTTGACGATTTAGTCACTCAGGAAGGCGATCGCTCTCAAGGCTATGGTAGTAACATATTAAATTGGCTCTTAGACTATGCTAAAGCCAATGCTTGCGAACAATTACATCTCGACTCTGGCGTTCAGCGTTTCGCCGCACATCGTTTTTACTTCAAGCAGCGTTTAGAAATTAGAGCTTATCACTTTGCTATCAACTTGACTCAGTCATGCGGTGATTAGTCTTGAGTTAAAATTTCGGTTAAGGGGAAAAAGGGGAATGGTTCAAGGGAAAGAAACAACCTTTCACCCTTAACCTTTAACCTTTTTTCCAAAAGCATTTTGAGTTCAAAACGCTTAACCGAGTAGTATTAATAGATATACCTGTAGCAGAATTACGCGATCGCTACGCTATCCGCAGCTTTGGCTGATCGGCAATATCTTAATGTGATAGATATTGTTGATTTCTCAAAAGGTGAAAGCTGATGTCGGATCTAGGTTTTACTCACGTTGCTCTTGGGGTAAGCGATATCGATCAAAGTATATCGTTTTATGCAAAGTATGCGGCAATGCAAGTAGTGCATCGTCGTACTGATAAAACGAAGCACGTAGACGTTGCTTGGATTAGCGATTTAACTCGACCATTTGTGATTGTGTTAATTCAAGTGGCTGAATTAAAAAGCACACTTGCACCTTCATCTCATCTGGGGGTGGCTTGTAAAACTCGTGAGGAAGTAGATCGTCTGTGTAACGAAGCGCGCTTAGAAGGTGTGTTGATCGATGGGCCGCATGACTGGGGATTTCCCGTTGGTTACTGGGCTTTTTTCCGAGATCCTGATGGTCATACCCTTGAGGTTTCCTATGGTCAAGAAATTAGTTTTACCGTTGACCAGGCGGTTAATAAAAGTAACTCAAATTTAACAATTGAAAATTTTAGACGATGAAGCATGATCAACGAAACTAAATTGCAATCCTTTATGGGACAAGTTATTGGGAAATAGTTTACCGCCGTAGATATCCCTCGCAAGTTTAAAAGCCTAAAAGTGATGTCTACGACGGGCTGAGCATACGCATCACCCTAAAATGGGTAATTTTATGATGCTCCTCAACAATTTTCCGAAATTTTTGTTAACCTGCAAAAAGGATATGAGCTAGGTAAAAAGGCTGAGTTTCTCCTCATCCAACGCTTTGAAGACCATTGGGAAGAACCAATTAATGATGTGAGAAAGCGTTTAGATTTACCGCGAAATTTCTCACTTCCACCTTAAATCAAGCCTAAATTGCAGCCAAATCCTGTTAATAAATATCAGAGGATAAGTAATGATTAAAATACAAGAAAATTCTGCTGAAACAACTGTTGCTAAACTACCATATAGGCTTCAAGAATCTAAATTATTACGAACCATAAAAATAATTTTACAACCAATCAAAAATCTAGAAAATCTACGACAACGTTATGGAGATATTTTTTATAGCGAATTTGCTAGCTTTCCACCGCAATTAATTATTAGTGACCCAAAAGCTATTCAGGAAATTTTTACTGCTGATTCTAAGTTATTTGAATCAGGTTCAGGAAATGAAATTACTCAACCCTTGGTGGGAGCAAATTCACTAATTTTATTAGATGGCGATCGCCATGTACAACAGCGTAAGCTGTTAATGCCTCCCTTCCACGGTGAAAGAATGCGAGCTTATGGTCAAATTATCCGTGACATTACAGCGCAAGTTACTAGCCAATGGGCTATTGGCAAACCTTTTGTAGCTCGTTCCAGTATGCAAGATATTTCCTTGCAAGTGATTTTGCGGTCTGTTTTTGGACTAAAAGAAGGAGAACGGTATCAACAAATAAAGCAAATTTTAGTTGAAATGTTGAATACTTTTAATACGCCAATAAGTGCGATTTTACTATTTTTTAAATCGCTACAAAAAGATTTAGGCCCTTGGAGTCCTTGGGGAAAATTTGTGCGGCGTAGACGGCTACTCGATAAACTGCTTTACCAAGAAATTAGTGAGCGTCGAGAGCAAGGTAAAACTGATGGTGAAGATATCCTTAGTTTACTACTGTCTGCACGTGATGAAGCCGGACAGCCAATGAGTGATGCAGAGTTACGCGATGAATTAATGACCATGTTATTTGCAGGTCATGAAACAACTGCGATCGCTCTGGCTTGGGCTTTATATTGGATTCATTATCTCCCCGAAGTCCGCGAAAAATTGCTACAAGAACTCAATTCTATTGATATCGCCAATGCAGATCCAATGGCGATCGCCCAATTGCCATATTTAAATGCTGTTTGTTCAGAAACTCTGCGAATTTATCCCGTAGCTTTCTTTGCTTTCCCCCGCATTCTGCGAAATGATATGCGATTTATGGGCTACGATTTACCAAAAGGAATGTACCTATCAATCTGCATTTATTTAACTCACCAGAACCCGGAGATTTATCCCGAACCTAAGAGTTTTCGACCAGAACGTTTCTTAGAACGGCAATTTTCACCCTACGAATTTATACCCTTTGGCGGTGCTAATCGTCGCTGTCTGGGTGCAGCCTTCGCCATGTTTGAAATGAAACTGGTACTGGCAAATATCCTATCGCACTACTCCCTAGAATTACTCGATAAAGTTCCCTTGCAACCTGTCCGTCGCGGTATAGTATTTGCGCCACCTGGGGGTGTGCGTTTGGCGGTGAGGGAGAAGATGGGGAATGGGTAATGGGTAATGGGGAATGGGGAATGGGGAATGGGAAAACAAACACCAAATACCGTTACTGTAATATTGCTTTGGCTGTGGCGATCGCATCTATTGCACTATCAACCAAATAAACATTGTCTGGCGACAGTTTTTTGAAAAATGTTTTGCTTTCTGCATCGTAAGTCAATAAAATCACTGGCTTATTTGCTTTCACAGCCAAAGCTATTTCCGAAGCAGTTCCCGCACCCATTCCACAAGCGATGATCACATCACTAGAGAGAACATTAATATTGTTTCGAGCGTTCCCCATGTCTGTGAAAATGGCAATATCTACTCCATCAGAAATGCTATCTTGCTCATTTCTCGGTAAAATCCCCAGCGTTAAACCATTCGCAGATTTTGCACCCTTATTTGCTGCATCCATCACCCCCGCATTTCTCCCACCAGTGAGCAAAATCCATCCTTCCTGAGCAATGAGGCTACCTAATTCATAAGCATTTTGCAAATCCCTTGCGATCGCCTTCTCTCCTGGCCCCATCACTCCCACAATAATTTTTCTCATGGCGGTGTCAATTTCTCAACGGTCAACAGTCAACAGTCAACGGTCAACAGTCAACGGTCAACAGTCAACAGTCAACAGTCAACAGTCTCTTACCACTGTTCCGCCCAATATACAATTTCCGAAGCTGAACTATCAATTGCTAAGCCATAGCTACTACCATGATTCCACTTGAAGCCAGGGGTACCTCTATCTTCAGCATCTAAAACTAAGATTTCATAACTGGGGGGAAAAGATTCCTCAGATTCATCACCTGTATAAAAAAACGTTGTTGGCACTCCTTTATCAAGGTTAATGTGGTCATTAGTGTTACCACCTCTAAACTCACGTTTAGCAACAGGTTTATATTGCGAAAGTAATTTTTTTACCTCTTGAGGTGACTGTTTCAGCCGTACTTGAAAAAAACTACCACCTTGTAAAAATCCTGGTGAATAAGCAATCCGAACATCTTTTGCGTCAGCAGGAATCTGAATTGGGAAATGTTTTATCTTGTAATCATTAGATATTAATTTATTACGTATTTCTGTGTAACGTGACGCATCAGTAACAACTTCAGGTTCACCAGAACTACTAAAGGCTTTTCTAAGAAAAAAACTTCCCCCAACAACACCAAGGCTACCAAGGGAAAATAAAACGATCATGGCGATTTTGACAAGATTTGATCGCTTCATGGAGTTGGATACATTCAAAATTTAGAGTTATATATCCAACTACTAAACTAAACTCGTACTATTTCGGATATCACACTTGAAATATTGATAAAAACTTTGTGTATTCGGGGTAAATACGGTTTATTTGTAAAATTTTAGTGAAGCGAATTAGATCAATTATAGTTAAATACCACAAGTGATTATACTTAGAATCTAATATTACTAATGTTGTCTGCTCAGTGTTACGTAGAAAAACTAGGCTGCTAACCTGAAAATTTATTGAAAGCAGCGGGAAACTCCATCCATAAGGGCATGGAGTTTTTCATTAAATAGACTATGTAGAGATAAGCCTGCCGATAATTTAAATTTTTTCAAAGCAGGCTTTGCTTAGATAAGAAGATTTTTTAGAGTCTTAAAAGCTATTTGTTTGCTCTACTTTCTTGGATTACGTGAATAATTGATGGTAGTAGAGAAACAACAATAATTAATCCAATAATTGGTAATAAATATTTATCTACTTGTTCGGCTGGTAAAGATTTTCCTAAAAAGAATCCGAGAAAAGTAATTCCAAATGTCCAAACAAAGCCACCTACTAAGTTATAAGACATAAATGTCTTATAATGCATAGCACCAACACCAGCAACAATGGGAGCAAAAGTGCGTACAATCGGTACAAAACGCGCTAAAACAATAGTTTTTTTACCATGTTTTTGATAGAATTGCTGGGTTTTAACAATATGTTTTTTATGAAATAACCAAGAATCTTCTTTGCTAAATAACTTGCGTCCAAATCTATAGCCAGTCGTGTAGCCGACATTATCACCAAGGACGGCACAAATAAAAGCACCAATAATCAAAATCCAAATATTGAGTAATTGCTGAGAAGCAACAAATCCAGCTGTAAACAGCAAGCTATCACCAGGCAGAAAAAAACCAATTAGCAAGCCAGACTCAGCAAAGATAATTCCCCATACACCAAAATAGCCCAGTGATTTAATCAGTGCTGGTAAATCGAAATGCATAGAATATTTTACCTTTCAGTAGAAACATACAACATATTAACTTTCAGCAAATTTTCGGAGAGGAAAATACTGTTAATTTTACGAAAATTTATTGCTTAGTATAGAAAATATTCATTAGAAATAGTAAATTTTGCGTTAGGGGTGCAAAATGCGAAGATACTGGAAATTACTCAGACTATTTTGGAGTACTGCGATCGCATCTGAGATGGAATATCGCGTTAACTTTATCGTTGCTACCATCACTAGTTTGGGGAATTTAGCAGGTAGTCTGTTTGGACTCTTCTTGTTTTACCGCACTGGCTACACTTTTGCAGGTTGGTCATGGGATGCGGCTTTAGTTGTTCTCGGTGTTTTTACGCTGTTACAAGGTTTTTCTTCAACTTTTTTAGCTCCTAACCTCAATCGCATTGTCCGTCATGTGCAAGAAGGTACGTTAGACTTTGTGTTACTGAAACCAATACGCAGTCAATTTTGGCTTTCTACCCATACTATTTCACCTTGGGGTATGCCAGATTTAGTCTTTGGTACAGTGATTATTGCTTATGCAGGTATGCGCCTTGGCTTGAGTCTCAACAATTATTTAGTCAGTGCATTACCTCTAGCATTAGGCTTGGTGATTCTTTACAGCCTGTGGTTTATTCTAGGCGCGACTAGCATTTGGTTTGTCAAAATATACAACGCTACTGAAGTACTACGAGGTTTATTAGAAGCTGGTAGATATCCAATGACTGCATATCCTGCTGCTTACCGCTTTTTCTTTACCTTCGTTGTGCCTGTAGCTTTTTTAACTACAGTACCAGCAGAAGCCATGTTAGGGCGAGGGCAAATTAGCTGGTTAATTGGTGGAATAGTATTGGCATTAGGGCTATTTTCACTATCGACTTGGTTTTGGCGCTTTGCTTTACGTTTTTATACGAGTGCTTCTAGTTAAACACGCAAGCGAAGCGATATTTAATTTTGCTTTGTTTAGCGTATTTTATGACTGCACAAAGCTTTTCCTGTACTTCTATCACTCCAACACTTCTTTGGTATTAGTGTTTAAAACTATACGCATTTGGGCATATTAAATTGCGTATAAAAGGAGGCTGGAAAATGCGATCGCTCTTTGTTGTCTCAAGTTTAGTGAATCGCGTCTTGGTAAGTTTGATGCTGCCTTTAGGAATGATTTTTCTTGGCAACAGCTATGCTCATGCTCAGATGACATCTGATGGCACTATCAACACTAATATTAATTCTACTAATAATAATTTTACAATTCTTAATGGTATAGCTAAAGGAAATAATTTATTTCATAGCTTTAGTAATTTTTCTGTTCCTACAGGTGGTACAGCAACCTTTGATTTAGTCAACACACCAAATATTACAAACATATTTAGTCGGGTGACAGGTGGGAATATTTCCCATATTGACGGGTTGATTAGCACAATCAATCACAATAACTCAGTCAGTTTATTTTTGTTGAATCCAGCAGGGATTGTATTTGGGCCGAATGCCAGCTTAAATATTGGCGGTACGTTTGTGGGGACAACCGCGAGTAGTATCAAATTTGCTGATGGGGTGGAATTTAGTGCGGTAAACTCCGCGACACCACCATTATTAACGATGAGTGTACCTGTGGGATTGCAACTAGGAGCTAATGCTGGAGGGATTCGCACCCAAGGTAACTCACCACCCAACTTCCTGTATGGTTCCCCTCAAATATTCAAGGCGGAAACTGTAGCGTTAATAGGTAGTGATATTGATATGAATCAGACCTATTTGGCTAATCCTGATGGCAGAGTTGAATTATGGACATTGCGAAATGCTGAAGTAGGTTTAAATAATCAAGGCGGCTTACAACTAATTAGCCCTGCTGCGGCTGATTGGGGAAATATTTTGCTCAGACAATCCTCATATATCCAGACTAACGGCACGAATGGCGGAGCAATCAACATTCGGGGGCGAGGTTTGACACTTCAAGACGGTTCGCAAATCAGTTCCAGTACTGGAACCTTAGGAAAAGGGCAAGGAATCAACATTAAAACTACAGAATTTGTAGATTTGTTAGGCGCATCTGCCGCAAACCAATTTTCTACGCCCGGTTTACACACTAGCGTCATGGGGAATCAAGGTAGAGCCGGAGATATTACAGTCGAAACCGGGCGTTTACGTTTAGCCAATGGAGCTTGGCTTGAGTCTACTCTGAGTTCTCCCTTCGACTTTATATCCTTTAGCCCCATCCCCAGTAATGACTCGAGAACGGGAGACATTAATATTAAAGCTGCAACTGTGGAAGTTACTGGTTACAATCGATTTCCTTATTTCTTTATAGGTTCTGATTTAGGTCTATACTTCGCTAGCGCTATTACTACTGTAATTAGCGGTGGTCACTCAAATGAAAGTGGCAAGATAACTGTTGATGCTCAAAGAGTGAGTCTGCTTGATGGTGGTTTTATTAGTGCAGATTTAATTGGCTTTTTTATCCCTGGTTTTTCTGAGTCTCCCACCATTGGCAAGTCTGGAGACATTTTGATTCGAGCCTCAGAGAAACTAGAGATTTCGGGAGTGGGCGTGGATGGCTCAAACAGTGCTGTGATTAGTTCAATTCAACCTTTTACAGTAGGACAAGCTGGCAATATTGTGATTGATACTGGGCACTTAGTGCTGTCAAAGGGTGGGGCTGTGGCTAATGATGTCACAGGAAGTGGTCAAGCGGGAAATATAGAGATTTATGCTCAGGATGTAGAAATTAGCGACCCAGTAATCAATACTTTTAACCAAGGGGTGAGTGGTATTACTGTGGGATTGGGTAAGGATGCTGTCGGTCAAGGTGGGACAATTAACCTGACAGCAGATAGCTTGCGTGTGTTCAACGGTGGACAGATAACTTCCTCTAGTTTGGGTCAGGGATCTGCTGGTAGTGTTAACCTCAACGTTAAAAATATTGACGTAGAAGGAACTTCCCAAAGCATAATTAATGGTAGTTATCTGCCCAGTGCGATCGCTGCATCCTCCGCTAATAGCTTGCCTGCGGGGTCTATCAATATCACATCAGATAGCGTGCGTGTTCAAAATAATGCAGTAATTACTGTAAGTAATACAGGCAATGGCGATGCAGGTAACCTCAATATTACAGCCAAGAACCTTTTCCTCGATAATAGCGCTAGCCTACGTTCTGAGGTGAATGGAGGTGGTCAGGGTAATATCGACCTCAATGTCAATGATGTTCTGCTATTACGGCATGGCAGTAAAATTATCACCAATGCTTTGGGTGCTTCCACAGGGGGCAACATTAATATTAATGTCGGGTCGATGGTAGCTGTTCCCAGCGAAAACAGCGACATTTCGGCCAATGCTGTCTTAGGAAGTGGTGGTAATATCCAAATTACCACTCAAGGTATCTTTGGGTTAGAGTTTCAAGCCCAACCCACACTCAATAGTGACATCACTGCCAGTTCACAATTTGGGCTGAGTGGCAATGTACAAGTGAATACGATTGGTGTTGATCCAAATTCTGGTTTACTCGAACTACCAGAAAATGTTACCGATTCATCGCAGCAAATTGCTTCAGGTTGTGCAGCAAATACTGGTAGTACATTTGTGGCTACAGGTCGGGGTGGAGTACCTCAAAATCCGATGCAGGAAGTCAGCAGCGATCGCACTTGGTCTGATACTCGTGATATCTCTACATATCGAAAAAATGGTGGAGTGACAGCACAAATACCGCAATTGCCAAAAACTCTTATGCAAGCTACTGCTTGGCATCGTCGCGCTGATGGCAAAATTGAGTTAGTAGCAGCACCATCTCCCGCAAATATACAGCCGCAGTTAACTTGTGCCGCAGTTTCTCAAAGTTAATTTGCCTGAATCAATTAAATTACTCAAAAGTCGATATCAATTTAAAAAAAGAAAAAGGGAAAAGGTTTTAATTTACTCTTTCCCCTTAGCTGTCTCTACGCCCTTAGGGACTTCCAAGTAAAAAAATATTCCATTGCTATTGTTCATTGTTGACCCTGTTAACTGTGAACCGTCAACAGTCAACAGTCAAAGACTTGAACGGAATAATTTATTTTTTGGAGTTCCCTTAAATTTATGTATGAGGTTTCTCCCTTGCCCCCTGCTCCCTGCCCCTTGTCCTTTAACTAGGGGTATCTTTTACTACCTGCGCCTACGACTCCTATTTTGTGGCGATAGGAAAGTTCTGCTCCGAACCACCCAGAAAGGCTAGTTAAAGTTCCTACAACCAACGAGATTAACAATCCCCAAGGTAGTATGCGTGACTCTATATCACCCAGACGGATCAGGAAATTAACAAGAGTCAAAACGAGGACAGAAACATTTAGTATCAAATGTGCCCAGCCAGCCTTGCGCTTGCGGACTCGCTCTATTTTCATAAAGTCGCTGAGACCGATGAGTGCGGCTAAGACACCTCCCCCTAATCCTAGTCCGATTAACCAGAAGGAAGCCCTAGCCCAGAAGAAATCTTTGGTTAACCAGTAACCGAAATCACTTCCCAAAGCTGCGGCTAAAAAGGCTATGGGAAAGATAACGCTTAGAGGGTGTAGAGGATGACCTGCGATCGCAACTGTACTGGGTACACCGCTATCAAGATATTCGCGATCGTCACTTTCAATAATTGGTGGAATATTGGGAAATGGTGTCGAGGTCGTTTGTGTATTCTCTGTAGTTTCCATTATTTTAGTACCTTAATTTTCAGAAGAAGGAATTTGCTCAACATAAGCTTGAGCTTGGAGTATCAGTTTTCCTGGTTCTACCTTTAAACTGTTAACTTGCAAGGTCATTCCTTCCAAGTCAAAGTTGCTCAAGTTCAAAAGTTCACTGGTTTGATTTACCAAAGCTTTAGTGAGTTCTGGCGATATTTCTTCACCTTGTCCATACTCGACATTTTCTAAAGAAACAGTTTTTCCGTTAGCACTAACACGGGGTACTGCTTCAAAATCTACCTTTTGTGTTTCGCCAGTTTCTACTAACAGGATGTCTGCATTGACTTTAACTTTTCCGTCGCCTGGTAGATGAAACTCTACATTTTGTGGGTTAATTGTTCTCGCTTCTCCATTGACATTTATTTTTTGACTTTGAAGCTGAGACCGCACATAATCAGAGTTAAAAGCGCGGTTAATGTCTACTTCATTTAAAACAACTCGCGCACTTCCAACAGTAGGTTTTGTGAGTTCAATTTTGCCAAAAGCAACACTCAAAGGATTGATGGTGACACTTTGGATTTGCATATCCATTTCCTCCACTCGGAGGTCTTTTTGCATCACCATACCTTCTCCTTCAATGGAGACTGAATCTATCTGTCCCTGAACCAATTTGAGCGGATCAGTTTTAATATCTACTTCTAAATTTTCTACTTCATCTAACTGGCTAGATAAACCAACTTCTGCCGCTTTATTCAGCGCTTGCTCTCCTAGCCCAGGACTTTCAGCCATGATCATGTAATCTCCGAATTTGACCCAAAAAGATGAATTACGAAACTTGAAAGATGAGCAAAATTAGTATTTTTTACACCTAAAAGCTACATAGATAAATATCTATTTTCCAGATTTATACTCCATTTATAGACATATGGCGTAATTTTATACTTCATCTTTCATCCTTGATTATTCATCCTTCAATTGACTACCTTTGAGTCAATCTAGAAAATCGACGCAGAAAAATTATCTATCTAACGATGGAGTAAATATGAAGTAGCTATCTATCTAAAAGTAGAAGTATTAAATTATGAATATTTTTGAGGCTTTTCTACCCGAAGTTTTTAAAGTAATCACTCAAAAGAAAGAGGGAAGGATTCTCAGCAGTATGCAAACTTGATATTAGTGACAAATAAGAATTCTTTCTGAGGAGAACTGAATAATGGTAGCTAGTTTAGATGATACTAAACGGAATGCAATTGCCGTTAAACTGGCAGATATGAAAGCTCTGCAAGAGTTGGTTCTACAAAATGAACAGCAACTTTTACAGCAAGGTCTTGATTCCGAGATTGCTGACCGCATTCGGGATTTCATCAAAGACGATCAAAAGAACTTAGGTATTTTGGAAACTGTAATTGGTCAGTACGGTATCCAAGCTCAACCCAGACAAACAGTTCAACAATTTATTGACAGAGCAAGGGAATTATTCCAAGGTTCTGAACTCAGTTTGTATGACAAAGTATCTCAGCATGAATTATTGAAGCATCAAATAGTAATGAGTGGTTTGATTGTTCACAAGGCTGCTCAAAAAGTTGGTGCTGACGTGATGGTTGCGATCGGGCCTTTGAATACAGTTAACTTTGAGAACCGCGCTCATCAAGAGCAGTTCAAAGGGATTCTAGAAATTTTAGGTGTTCGCGAACTGACTGGACAAGAAGCAGATCAAGGTATTTGGGCACGTGTTCAGGATGCTTTGGCCGCAGTTAGTGGTGTAGTAGGTAGCGCCGTTACCCAAAGCAGTGACAAAAAGGATATGAATATCCAAGATGTCATTCGTTCAGATCATGCCAAGGTAAATACTCTATTTACTGAACTGTTGCAAAGCAACGATCCCAAAAAGATTCAAGAGTACTTCGGTCAAATCTACAAGGATTTAACCGCCCACGCGGAAGCAGAAGAAGTAGTAGTTTACCCACGTGTACGCGCTTTCTACGGTGAGGGTGACACCCAAGAACTGTATGACGAGCAAGTTGAAATGAAGCGGGTGTTGGAAGAAATTAAAGCTATTAGCCCCTCTTCAGCTCAATTCAAAGATAAAGTCAGACAGTTGATGAATGACGTTGGCGACCATATCCGCCAAGAAGAAAGCACAATGTTTGCCGCTATTCGCAACAACCTCAGCAGCGAACAAACCGAACAATGGGCTACTGAATTCAAAGCCGCTAAGAAGAAAATTCAAGAAAGACTTGGCGTTGTCACCGAAGCTAACATCTAGTATGTCTTTAAGCCTTCTTTGGAAGCTAGTAAAGGTTAGTTAAAAACTACTCCCAGCACCTCGGTGTTGGGAGTGTTTATTTACAAATCGCCATAATTGCTTCTTTTATATTTTATTTAGCAAAAAAGCGATGCCTGTGGCGGGCTGTACCAACGCACTTTATCAGGCGATCGCCTCAAGATAAACAAGATTTTAGGCCATTTGAGGAGACTGCCAATACTTATAAGCAGCATAAGCCATAGTCACCACCCCAGTGATAATTGCAGATTCATCAACCTCAAATTCTGGATGGTGTAAGGGATGATTAATAATTCTATCTTTGTAGCCTACGCCCAAGCGGAACATTGAACCAGGAGCGTGTTCTAAATAAACAGAAAAATCTTCAGCACCTAGGGAAGATTCCGGTAACACTTGCACGCGATCGCTACTCCAAGCTTCTTCTGCTGTTGATTGCAATAATTGTGTCAGGGCATAATCATTTTGCACGCTGGGTACACCCTGGTGATAATTGACTTGATACTGGGCCCCATAGGAATGACAAACATGAGCCACAATTCTTTCAATCCAGTTGGGGAGATTAGCACGGGTTTCGGGGTGAAGCGATCGCACAGTTCCCAACAAACGTACTTTATCAGCAATGACATTGGGCGCTCTTCCACCAGTAATTTGCCCAATGCTCAATACTACAGGGCGGAGGGGGTTTTGTGTGCGGCTAATGGCTTGTTGCAATGCAGTAATCACCTGCGCCGCAATCCAAATTGCATCTATCGCCTCATGGGGACGGGCCCCATGTCCAGACTCACCAACAATGATAATCTCTAAATCGTCAGCCGCAGCAGTTAACGCACCATAACGTATACCAATCGAACCTGCGGGTATAGAAGGGAAAACATGAACCCCCAATATTGCCGAAACTTTTTCCATTGCGCCATCTTTTACCATCCAGCTTGCGCCCTGGGCAATTTCCTCGGCTGGCTGAAATAAAAATCGGGTTTTACCGCCTAATTCTTCTGCTATTTGGGATAGTACCATTGCTGTCCCCAAACCCACTGTAGTATGAACATCATGACCGCAAGCGTGCATCACGCCTTCAGCGCGAGAGGCATATTCCAAGCCTGTGCGTTCTTGAATGGGTAAAGCGTCCATATCAGTACGAATTGCCAATAAACGCTCATCACTACCATTACCTTGTAGTTCTCCAATCACACCGGTTTTACCAACACCTTCTTGCACATGAAGGCCACTAGAAGAAAGCACACCTGCAACAAAAGCAGATGTTTGGTATTCTTGACCGCTGAGTTCAGGGTGAGAGTGAATATGGCGGCGAATTTCAATCAGACGGGGTGCTAGTTTTTTGGCTAAATCTTTAATCTGGGTAAGAGTCATTGAACGTATTTTCAATAGTTTTAGCTTCTTATTTTAATTTAATGCTCAAAAAATGCTTAAAAGTCTTAACTTAAGTACTTTGAATCTATACTTAAGTATATTTTTGTACTCAGTGTCAATACTCAGTGAATGCTCAGTAGTTATCCTCTTATCTCTCTACCCTAAAGTTATTGGATAAAATATTCAAGTAAATTATAACCCTTACCTAGTAAGCATTCTAGCTATTTTAAATCCTATACCTACTGATTGAGTGAACACGAGAGCTAAATTATCCCCTTGCTGTATATAGGTTATAGGTCATTTTAGGCGGGAATGAGAGAAATGTGAGAAGCATTATCACTCAGTTATTGAGAATAAGTTGGAAAGCAGTACAAAGTTACTAGCTATATACCTATATTTCTCTATCCTCTCTAGTTATTAAAAAAGTTATTTAAAAACTTATTTAATAACTACAAACATATAGAACATAGGGAGACATATACTTTCATTTCCCCTAGTTGGTCAAACAAAACTTATTTCTTATAAGGTTTTGAGAGGCAATGCTATTAGCCTTTGCAATCATCATTTTCGTATATCAAATTGAATTATCAAAATAATTGAT